>CACKZK010000037.1:0-2115 GCA_902604535.1 uncultured SAR86 cluster bacterium | reverse complement strand
CGTTCACTAGTAAATCATAAAAATCGAAAGAGCTAATTTCCTTTCCAGATCTCTTTATTTTTATATTTCTCAAAGTTCCATTTTTGTCCGGCCCTCCTGATACAAATAAAATATTTGAAATGTTTGAAAGTGAGCTCACAGTATAAGCCCCTGGACTAAAAGAATTTCCTAGAACAAATACCTGTATAGATCTTATTCTTGATAAAGATACTTCAGAATTAACTCCAATGAGAGTTGAATCAATCGTAGATTTAATTTTATCGATAACTTCTCCATATAGTAAACCAGATACAGAAATCACTCCGACTTCTGGGATTACAACATTTCCTTCCCTGTTAACTGGTATGACTCTATTAATGCTTATCGTTCCAAATAGCTGAATACGTAGTTCATCTCCGGGTCCAATTACATATTCTTTTGGAGCCGGCGCTAAGTCAATTGGAGCAAAAGTAGTTGGAGAATCTTTGAATAAATTCATTCCAAATATAGACAATCCTTTTTCATTTTCATCTATATTAGTTTCATCTAAATTTTTAGCTTCGGTGCTTGAAAACTCAGGCGGGTCGAATGTATCCATTACAACCTCATCTGAAATAGGTTTTCCAGTTTGGACGCCAAGTTTTTCAGCAATAGACATTGCTTGATTGTTTGGAAGAAGATTAAGGAATTCTAGATCTTCCTGAGTTTGAGATAATAAAGTGTTAGAACTTAGTAAAAAGCACAAAAAGAGAACAAATAAATTTGAACATTTTGCTCTAATCATCTTTATATTTCTCAATAGGTAAAGCCCAGCCTAGCTTTGTTCTGCACGCTTCGAAGTAATTATAGTCTTTCGGATGATAAAGTTTAAAAGTTTTTTTGGTACTGGTTATTTTTAGTCCTTTTTTTGAATACCTAAGATTTTTTTTGCCATCCATGAAAATTTGAATGCTATCTGTTTTTTTATTCTTAATTTTTACAGTAACCTCTTCTTTATTTGATAATAATAGACTATGAGATGAAGAGCTATGTGAAAACATTGGTAATAAAGATAAAGCGTCTAATTTAGGTGAAATAATTGGTCCACCACCAGAGTAAGAGTAAGCAGTTGAGCCTGTGCTTGAGGATATAATAATGCCATCAGCTTTTAGGTTGTAAATCACTTGATTCTTTATGCTTAACTCAAATTCAATCATTTTTGTTACTGATCCAGAATGAATAACAACTTCATTTAAGAAAATTTCTTTTCGACTAGGTGAAGTTGATGCCTCAAAAATTGATCGATTTTCCTTTATATATTGGCCTTTCAGAATGTCAGTTAAACTAGTTATCTTACTAATTGATAAATCCGTTAAGAACCCAACAGTTCCGGAATTAACTCCCAGAAATGGAATATCCAAAGAGTAAAGACTTCTCACAGAACCGATCATAGTTCCATCTCCTCCAAAAACTAAAATTAAATCTGCTTTTGAGATTTTACTTTTATCTGTTGCTCTGATTTTATTGACATTGACTGAGCAAACCAACTCTGAATTAGCTCGAAGTATTATTTCTTTAGCTTCGGATAAAACTTTGTCAGTTTTTCTTGTTCCTGAAAAAACAATTGCTATCTTTTTAATTTTTTTCATAAGACGGAGTCCAATTTCTTACAAAGTAAATAAATACAGTATCTAGTAAAGCAATTATGACCTTAAAAACATATTTAGTTAATGCTATAGAAAGAGCAACAACAAATGATAACTCTCCAGCTATTACCCATACAAAAGTATAAATGAATGTGTCTAATGCCTGGGAGGATAAAGTTGAGAGATTATTTCTTAACCATAAATACTTTCCATCTGTAATGTCCTTAATTTTATTAAACAACCACACATCGAAAGTTTGACTGATTAGATAAGCAGAGATCGAGCCAATAACAAAAATGGGAGAATATAGTGCCAAGGTTTCAATCGCTTGATGAACAGAATTAGAAGATGAAGCGATTTGAGAAGGAAGATAGTAGGTGCTTAAAACAAGAGTAAACATAATTACTATATTTGAAATCGCACCTAATATAACAGCTGTATTTGCTTCTTTTCTCCCATACTTTTCGCTAATTAAATCCGTAGCAAAATAAATACCTGAGTACATTATGGC
>CACKZK010000036.1:0-2153 GCA_902604535.1 uncultured SAR86 cluster bacterium | reverse complement strand
TAAAATCAGATAAGTGGATAAAAAAAATGGCTCAAGAGATTCGTCTGATAGATCCTTTTATAGATAAACAAGTTAAACATACCGAAGAAGCAGGAAGTACAGTTTCTTACGGTCTTTCAAGTTATGGTTACGATGTTAGGTGTTCAGATGAATTTAAGATTTTTACAAATATAAATTCTGCCACAGTGGATCCAAAAAATTTTGATGAGGATAGCTTCGTTGATCTCAAATCTGAAGTATGTGTAATTCCTCCCAATTCATTTGCTTTAGCCAGGACGGTAGAATATTTCAAAATTCCAAGAAATGTTCTGACTATTTGTTTAGGAAAATCTACTTATGCTAGGTGCGGGATTATTGTTAACGTAACTCCGCTAGAGCCTGAATGGGAAGGACACGTCACGCTCGAATTTTCAAATACAACAAGCTTGCCAGCAAAGATCTATGCAAATGAGGGTGTTGCGCAAATGTTGTTTTTTGAATCAGATGAAGTATGCGAGACAAGTTACGCAGATCGAAAGGGTAAATATCAGGGACAATTGGGTGTCACCCCTCCAAAAGTTTAAAGATCTTTCCAAATAAAGTCTCTCCCATTTACATTTTGAATTATTTTAAATATTTTTTTTGACTTATCATTAAAAAATAGTTCGAATTTATCTTTTTCTTTTTTTTCCTTTATTTTAATTGTGTCAGGACCATAATTTGTCTTTAGGTATTTTTTTTGCCTTATTTTTCCTCTCTCCAAGACTCTCAGGAGAATTTCTTTGTCGGTTTGAGAATTTAATAGTCTCAGGTAAAGATGAGCGGTTAAATCATCATAAATTACATCATCAAACTTAAGAGTTTCGATAAGTTGTCCTTTCTTATATTTAACTTCCTTAGTTGCGTGATCTATTTCATAGCTTTCTTCTATCTTTCTCAATCCACCCAAGACTATTAATTCTCTTTTAATTTCAGACAGCTGAATAGAATCGGTGTAATTGAATTTAGTTACTTGACTTAACTTAAAGTAAGGATGAGTGATTTCATATTTTAACTTCCACACATTATTCAGGTATATGAGATTCACTTTAAACTCTGACTCTCTATATTTAAACGTATAGCTTTCTTCACTGAGTGGAAAGAGGTTGCTAGCTGTTATAAAAAGGAAACTTAAGTAAATTCTAAAAATCAAACCCATCCTCATAGCATTTAAAATTTTTTCCGCTGAGCTTAAGAAGATCAATTTCCCTATCAACTATTTTTTTTAGTATGAGTGGATATAGTTTGTGTTCTACTGAGTGAGTTTTGACAATCAAACTATCAATATCTCTATATTTAGATGTTTTAAATTTAGCTTGTGCAATTATTGGACCGCTATCCAAACCTTCATCTACCAGATGTATTGTAACTCCATGATACTTATCTTTATTCTTCATTACCTTCTCATGAGTCTTAAGGCCAGGATATTTAGGCAGAAGTGAAGGATGGATGTTAATAATTTTTTTATTAAATTTTTTTATAAAACTTTTAGATAAAATTCTCATGAAACCTGCTAAAACAATTAAGTCCACCTCATGCTTAATTAATAGCTCACTTATTTCGTGATCAAAACTCTCTCTTGAAGAAAATTTTTTATGATCCAGAAAAGCATGGTTGAGATCCTCTTTTTTAGCTCTTGTTAAAGCATATGCACTTTGTACGTTTGATATTACGAGAGAAATTTTTGCACTAATTTCACCAAGATTTATTGAATCAATAATGGACTGTAGATTACTCCCTTTTCCCGATACTAAAACGGCGAGTTTAGTAATATCACTCAAATTTAATCTCTAATTTCTTTGACTTTTTAGTTGTGATTTTTCCCAACCTAACAAAAGGCTGTCTGAATTTTTTTAGCTTTAATTCCAATATATCTTTATCAGCAGGATGAATTATTAGTATTAGTCCAACCCCACAATTAAACACTTCAGTCATTTCCTTTATAGTCAGATTAGCTTTTGATGAAATAAAATCGAAAAGATCTCCATGAAAGGGATACCCTTCAGAAAGATCTATGCTGGCGCATTTTCCATTAGGAATCACTCTAGGTAAATTTTCTACAATGCCACCTCCCGTTACATGACAAATTTGTTTAAGTGAAATGGATTTAAATAACTCCTGAACAACTTTCACAT
>CACKZK010000035.1:0-2459 GCA_902604535.1 uncultured SAR86 cluster bacterium | reverse complement strand
GTGTTGTCACTGATCTTTCAGGTAATGCTTTAGAAGATGCTGAAATAACCATCGTTAATAATTCCACAAATAAGTCTAGCAGCACTTCTAGTAATGAAGCTGGTGTTTTTGTTCTAACAAATCTTGCAGTTGGTGGCCCATACACAGTAACTGTAACTTCAAGTGTAGGTTCTCAGATTTATCAAGATGTTTTCTTAAATCTTGGCCAAACTTTATCTCTGAATGTTGTTCTTTCTGACTTCGAGTCTCTTGTAGTAACTGGAGAACAATTAGCACAAGCTCAGGTAGCTATAGGTCCTAATAAAGTTTTCAATGCTGAAGATCTCGATGCAGCAGTTGCTTATGATAAAGATATTAAGGAAGTTCTTGCTGAAGATCCAAGACTCTACGTAGACATTACTTCTTCTTCAGCATACAGAGGATTGCAATGTAATGGACAAAACCCTAGATACAATACTTTTTCAATCGACGGGATACCAATGAATGATGGTTTTGGATTAAACAGTAATGGTTATCCTACAAACCGATTACCTTTTTCATTTGATTCAATAAAACAGGTTTCTGCTGAATTCGCTCCATTTGACGTGAAATATGGTGGCTTTTCAGCTTGTGTAATTAATGCGGTAACTAAATCTGGAACCAATGAGATTAGCGGAAGCGCATATTATGAATACGCAGGGGATGATTTGGTTGGCACTGAGATTGATGGCGAAAAAGGAAACATGGTGCCTTTTGAAGAAAATAAGTATGGATTTACTCTCGGCGGTCCAATTGTTCAAGATAAAGCTTTCTTCTTTATATCTGTCGAAAGATACGATGATGTCGATGTTGATCCTTTTGGACCACAAGGGTCCGGGGCTCCTTCGGAATTAGACTTTTTAAGTGCTGCAGATTTCACAAGAATTGTAGATATTGCCAAAAATAAATATGGTTTTGATCCAGGAGCAATTGGTGGAGCCTTAGATAGTTACGATAATAAGTTTTTAGCCAAGTTTGATGTTGAGGCTGACGAAAATAATTCTTTATCAATAACTTTTAATTACAACGATGGTTTCAACAATCAGGCTTCGGATTCGTCACCTAGTGAGTTTGAATTTAGTAAGCACTTTTATGAGCGAGGCCATGAAATGCTTGCTCTTAATTTAGAGCTTTACTCGCAAATATCGAATAATTTGAGTAGTCAGTTAAGAGTAGGATATAGAGATGTCGATAATAGACAAATTGGACTTGGTGGTCCTTTTGGAGATTTTCAAATTGACGTGGTAAATCCAGCAAATAATTCTGAAGGAACAGTCTACTTAGGTGGAACAGATGATTCCAGACAGGCTAATAAAATGGATTACTCCACAACAATCCTACAATTCTCTCTTGATCATCTAGTTGATAATCACCTATTAACATATGGAATAGAATTTGAAGACACAAACATTTTCAATTTATTTATGCAGCATTCATTGAATGGTGAATGGGATTTCTATGGCGGTATTGATGATTTTGATGCCGGTCTTGCTAGAGTCTACTTTGGTAACACTCCGTCGCTTAATGAAAATGCAGCGGCAGCTGATTGGGGTTATGGTCTAGCCACTATATTTTTCCAAGATGAAATCCAACTAGATAACACTGAATTTATTATTGGGCTTAGATACGACACTTATATGGTTGATGGAAAACCAGCCGAAAATGCAGTTTTTAAAGCTGCATATGGTTATTCAAATACGATTACCCATGACGGCGCCAATTCTTTAATGTTGCGAATTGGTTTTAATACACAAGTTACTGAATTCACAAATGTATACGGTGGTTATGGAGGATTTTCTGGCGGAAATCCAAACGTTTGGTATTCCAATATGTTTTCTAATGATGGAGTAACAGCTATTCAGGTTAATCAGAGAAATATGGAAATATTCACAGAGCCCATGTGTAACAGTGATACCGGTGCGCCAACTGATGCTGGGCCGGGTTATGCTGTCCCATGTTCTTTAGTGGCTAAAGTACAAAGTGGATCTGCTGATACTGATACAAATACTACAAGCTCTAGTTTTGAAGTTCCAATAGTGCATAAATTTGCTTTAGGTTTAAATTCAAGCTTTGGAGTAGAGGATCTCTTATTTAATATGGATGTGATAGCAACTGAAGTCGAAAATCCAGCAATAATTAATGATATTAATGTTTCTCCAACTGGTGAAACAGATTTCACGGGAAGACCTTATTATAACTGTGCAGGAGGCAACGCTAGAGACTCTTTCACATGTTTTGGTCCATTTGATTTCCAACTTACAAATTCAAATCAAAGTCCAGTTGGTGTAACTTATTCAATGTCTTTGAGTAAGCTATGGCGAGAAAATGACGTTAGATTTTCAATTGGTTATGCAAACACTTCACTTGAAGATGTCACACCAATGACTTCATCAGTTGCTTACTCTAATTTTACAGGAGTAGCTACTATAGATAGAAATAAT
>CACKZK010000034.1:0-2589 GCA_902604535.1 uncultured SAR86 cluster bacterium | reverse complement strand
TTCTCCACCCGATGGAAATATGAGGGAATATATAGATTCTTTAGAGAAGCTTAAAGCACTTGGCATTGAGACGATTGCTCCCGGACATGGCGAAACTATGCGAGATGCTAATGCCGTAGTTGACTGGATAGTAAGTCATAGAATGTTTAGAGAGAAAAAAGTTGTCGATGCAATAACAGAGTTAAATCGATGCACGATAGATGAACTTTTGCCAAAAGTTTATGATGATGTTGGAAGTCACTTGCATGGCATTGCAAAATCTTCCCTAGAAGCTCACTTAATTAAGTTGATAGAAGATGAAAAAGTAACCAAAGATAAAGATTTCTATATCTGGGGCTAACTTTAATCTGGAAGTTTTACTCCACAGCCACCAATTCCGCAATAACCGTTTGGGTTCTTTGCAAGATACTGTTGATGATAGTCTTCAGCATAAAAGTAATCTTTTAATGGAAGAATTTCAGTAGTTATTTCAGAGTAGCCCTCTACTTCTAAAGCTTCGCTGTAATTCACTTCACTTTTTTTGATTTGATCCAATAAGCTTTCATCAGAGTAATAAATTGCAGATCGATATTGTGTTCCCATGTCATTGCCTTGTCTCATTCCTTGAGTTGGGTCATGACCTTCCCAAAAAATCTTAAGGATTTCTTGTAAGGAGATAGTTTTTGGATCAAATACAACATGCACAATTTCAGTATGTCCAGTTAGACCACTACAAACTTCTTCATAAAGAGGATTAGGAGTGAAGCCACCCGCATATCCTACCGAAGTAACATACACCCCCTCTATGTTCCAAAAAAGCCTTTCAGCTCCCCAGAAGCAGCCCATCCCAAAAAATATCTCAGACATACCCTCAGGAAATGGTCCTTTCATTGAAGAGTTATTTAAAAAGTGATTTTCATTAAACTGCATTGCATCAATTCTCCCCGGGAGAGAATCCTGCTCATTCACCATAAGGATTTTCTTGGATCTATCTATAAAAAACATATCTATTTATTTAATCGATTGTTGATCAATTGGTCAACTACGCTGGGATCAGCAAGAGTTGTTATATCTCCAAGATCATGGATCTCATCTGCAGCAATTTTTCTCAAAATTCTTCGCATAATTTTTCCAGATCTCGTTTTAGGCAAGTCAGGAGAAAATTGAATTATGTCTGGTTTAGCGATGGCACCAATCTCTTTAGCCACCAAATCTAATAATTCTTTTTTAAGTGTGCTTTCACCCGATGAACCTATCATTAAGGTGACGTAACAGTAAATTCCTTGCCCTTTTATTTCATGATCATAACCAACGACAGCAGCTTCTGCGACTTGTTCATGCAAGACTAATGCACTTTCAATTTCAGCAGTACCAAGTCGGTGTCCTGAAACATTTAAAACATCATCAACCCTTCCAGTTATCCAAAAATATCCATCCTCATCCCTTTTAGCCCCATCCCCAGTAAAATAATATCCAGGATAAGCTTTAAAATATGTGTCAATGCATCTTTGATGATCTCCATATACGGATCTAATTTGAGAAGGCCACGGATCTTTGATAGCTAAATTTCCTGAACCTGCTCCAGATATTTCTTTGCCATTTTCATCTAGAAGCACGGGGTTTACTCCAAGAAAAGGCTTAGAAGCACTGCCAGGTTTCTGCGATGTTATAGCAGCAAGACCACTTATCATCATTGCTCCAGTCTCTGTTTGCCACCAGGTATCAACTACTGGACACTGACCGTTACCAACAACATTAAAATACCACTCCCAAGCTTCTGGATTTATTGGTTCTCCCACTGTTCCAAGTACTTCTAAAGATCCTCTATCGGTTTTTTTTACAGGCGCATTACCTTGTGCCATCAATGCTCTTATGGCTGTTGGTGCTGTGTAAAAGATATTTACCTTGTATTTATCAACAATATTCCAAAATCTTGAATAATCTGGATAAGTTGGAACTCCTTCGAAGATGACAGAGGTGGCACAATTCATCAGAGGACCGTACACAATATAAGTATGACCTGTTATCCAGCCCACGTCAGCTGTGCACCAATAAACCTTATCTTTCCTATAATTGAAAACAAGTTCGTGAGTTATCCCAGAAGAGAGGAGATATCCAGCTGTTGTATGCAAGACTCCCTTCGGTTTTCCAGTTGAACCAGACGTGTAAAGAATAAAAAGTGGATCTTCGGAATCCATTGGCTCACATTCACAGCTAGGTTCAAAATTTAAAATTACACCAGAGTAGTCAACATCAATCTCAGAATTTAGATTAATTGGAGTATCTGTATTCTTTACAACAATAACAGTATGAACGTGAGGACATTGATCTACTGCAGAGTCTACATTGCTTTTAAGAGGAATTTTTTTGCCTCCTCTTAATCCTTCATTTGCCGTAATTATTGCTTGGCAGTCAGAATCAAGAATTCTGTCTTTCAAAGATTCAACCGAAAATCCTCCAAAAACAACTGAGTGAACCGCCCCAATTCTTGCGCAGGCCAGCATTGAATAAACAGCCTCTAAAATCATCGGCATGTAAATACATACTCTATCTCCTTTTTTTATCCCTCTTGATTTTAGTAAATTAGAAAATCGACAAACCTCTTCATAT
>CACKZK010000033.1:0-2706 GCA_902604535.1 uncultured SAR86 cluster bacterium | reverse complement strand
TAAAGGTGGTGTTGGCTTAATTATCACCGAAGGAGTAGAAGTATCTCATCCTTCTTCTAGCGGGTATCCCGATGTGCCAGGTTTAAAACCCCAAGCTCATCAAGGCTGGAAGAACGTAATATCTCAAGTTCACAAATATGATTCTAAAATTTTCTGTCAACTCTGGCATGTAGGTGCAATAAGAAAACCTGGTCTGCCTCCTGAACCAGAAGTTCCAGGATTCACTCCTTCCGGCTTAGTTAGAAAAGATAAAAAGGTTGCATATGAAATGACAGCTGATGATGTAGAAAATATGATCGAAATCTACGTAAGGGATATCGAGATTATCAAGAATTTAGGTTTTGATGGAGTTGAGTTGCATGGTGCTCATGGATATTTGATAGATCAATTTTTCTGGGAAGATACGAATCAAAGAATAGATGGATTTGGGGGAAATATCCAATTAAGGTCATCTTTCGCATCTGAAATAATAAAAAGGGCTAGAGCTAAGGTAGGTAAAGATTTCTGCTTAGCTATAAGATTTTCTCAATGGAAACAACAAGACTATGAAGCAAAGTTAGCAAAAAATCAGCATGATTTAGAAACTCTTCTAAAACCGCTTGTTGATGCAGGAGTTGATGTAATACATGCTAGCAATAGAAGATTTTGGGAACCAGAGTTTGAGGGATCTAGCCTTAATTTGGCAGGCTGGACGAAGAAAATAACAGGTTTACCGACAATTACTGTTGGCAGTGTTGGGCTAGAGTCAGATTTCATAGGTTTTTACCAAGGTGAAGACGAAGTTAAATCAGCTCCAATTGATGATTTAGTTAAACGAATGGATGATAAGGAATTTGACATGGTTGCTGTGGGCAGAGCTTTGCTCTCTGACCCAGAATGGGTGAATAAAGTAAGAGAAGGTCGTTACGATGAAGTTATTCCCTTTTCTAAGAAGCACGCAGAGAATTATTATTAATTTAGCGCCCTAAGTGCATACCGCCGTCTAAGATCAGGGTCTCTCCAGTTACGGTCACTGATTCTGTCATAAAATGAAACGTGGTCTCTGCAACTTGCCTTGGTGTGCAAGTTAGGCTTAATGGGGCTATATCTTCAATGGATTTTTTTGTTAATTCATAAGCTTCATCACCTAGCCCGCCTCTCAGCCAGTCTCCTTGGATAAAACCAGGACAAATAGCATTGATTCTAATAGGGCCGAGCGCCCTAGCTAGGGATTTAGTCATATTTATTAATGCTCCTTTAGATGCAGCATATGCAACCGAGCTTCCAATCCCCATAACTCCTGCTATAGAAGCAATATTTACAACGCTTGGGTTTTCAGCTTTCATGAGATGATCTTTAGCATATTTAATCATTTGATAAGGGCCAACAGTATTAGTGGAATAAAGATCAATAAAATCATCGGAAGATAATCCTTCCAAATTATGATGGGCATTAAACTTAGTTTTCCCAGCATTATTTACCAAAGAATCAAGCCTTCCCCACTTTTCTATTGTTTTAGAGACCGTTTCCTCACAATCTTTATCTGAAGAAACATCTGCTTGCAATACAAGTACTTCGGATCCAAGTTTTTCACACTCTTTGGCAATATTCCTTGCGTCATCAACCGAATTAGAACAAGTGATTGTCATATTCCAGCCTTTCTCTGCACAGAGTTTCGCTAACTCAGCTCCGACTCCTCTACTGCCACCAGTGATGATTGCAACTTTCTTATCCATTAATTTGCCTCACAATTATTATGTTTTCTTCGCCTTTTATGGCATCTATTGATTTAGTTGATGGCTCTGAGTCCAGATCAATTACATTGTAAGCAATATCATCTCTACTTCTATTTTTCATATCAATGATATTTAAGCCTTCTTCAGCAATAATTGCCGTAATTTTTCCTATCATTCCAGAAACGTTCTTATTGGCAATGGTTAGCCTATAACTTGTTTCCATAGGCTCAATGATTTGCGGATAATTTACTGAATTTTCAATATTTCCATGCTCTAGAAAATTAATGATTTGATTTGCTGCCATAACTGAGCAATTTTCTTCCGCTTGCATTGTGCTGGCCCCTATATGAGGCAATAAAACGACATCCTCGTTTGACTTAGATCGCTCTATTAAAAATAAATCGGCAAAATCCGTAACATATTTATTGAGTTTATCGTTTTCTAATGCATCTATTATGGCTTCACTGTTAACAATCTCGTCTCTTGCAAAATTAATTAACCTTAATCCTTTATTGCTATGTGAGAGAAGATCCTTATTTATCATTCCTGTAGTATATTCATTTGCTGGAACATGGAGAGTCACATAGTCAGACTCTTTAAAGATCTCTTCTATTGTCTCTTTACGTTCTACCTCATTTGGAAGCGCCCATGCTGCCTCAACTGTGATTTGAGGATCAAAGCCAATCACTCTCATGCCTAACATTACCCCCATTTCTGCTACTTTGGCTCCAATTGCACCCATGCCTACTACTCCTAAACAACCATCTTTTAGTTCTCTGCCCTTAAATGATTTTTTTCCACTTTCAATATGAGCTTTCAAGTTTTCATTTGAAACATCTTCAATTCCATGGACAAACTTCACACCATCAAAAATTCCTCTTGATGACATCAATAAAGCCGCTAAAACCATTTCCTTAACCGCATTTGCATTCGCTCCTGGTGTATTAAAGACAGGAATGCCGATTTTTGAACACTCTTCAACAGGTATGTT
>CACKZK010000032.1:0-2793 GCA_902604535.1 uncultured SAR86 cluster bacterium | reverse complement strand
TTACATCTATCTCTAATCCATCAGCCCCTTCAGAAAAGGCTTGATGGAATGCAGGAAGGGTATTTTCTTGCTCATTCCTTGTGACACCTCTATGAGCAATTATTTTAGGTGTCACAAGTCACTTCAAGCGGCTTAATCCCAGGAGAGTGCGCCGCCAGTTTGGTATTCAATAACTCTGGTTTCGAAGAAGTTTTTCTCTTTTCTAAGGTCCATGATTTCGGACATCCAAGGGAAAGGATTTGAGGCTTTCGGAAAAGCTTCCTCCAAACCAATTTGGGTAAGCCTTCTATTTGCTATGAATTTTAGATATTCCGTCATACTTTCAGCGCTCATGCCAAGGATTCCATTAGGCATAGTATCTTCAGCATACTCAATTTCTAGTTGAGTCCCTTGAAGAATCATCTCTCGAGCAGTTGACTGCATTTCTTCATCCCAAAGCTCTGGATTCTCTATTTTTATTTGATTAATCATATCTATTCCAAAATTTACATGCATAGACTCGTCTCTAAGAATATATTGGAATTGTTCACTTGTGCCTGTCATTTTGTTTCTATTACCCATGGAGAGGATTTGTGTAAATCCACAGTAAAAGAAAATACCTTCAAGAACACAATAGAACGCAATTAGGTTTCTCAAAAGAATTTTATCGTCTTCAATTGTTCCTGTCTTGAAGTCAGGATTTGATAGGGATTGAGTGAAAGGGAGAGCCCACGCGGCCTTTTTTGCAACGGATGGCACTTCTCTATACATATTAAATATTTCTCCTTCATCCATACCTAAGGATTCAATGACGTATTGATAAGCGTGGGTATGAATTGCTTCCTCCAATGCCTGTCTCAAAAGGTATTGCCTGCATTCTGGGTTAGTAATATGTTTGTAAACAGATAAAACAATATTATTAGCAACAAGTGAATCTGCAGTTGAGAAAAAACCTAGATTTCTCATCACGATCATTCTTTCCTGCTCTGAAAGGCCATCCTTACTTTTCCATAAAGCTACATCAGTAGTCATATTAATTTCCTGTGGCATCCAGTGATTTGCACTACCATCAAGATATTTTTGCCAGGCCCAATCATATTTGAATGGTACAAGCTGATTTACATCTGCTCTACAGTTAATCATTTGTTTTTGATCAACATCCACACGTGATGATGCTCCTTCTAGGTCCTCTAATCCTGCTTCAATATCAAGATCATCAAGTGAAGCAACTCCAAGTGTTTCTTCATTAGAAACAGTCTTTTTTGACTCCTCTTTCAAAGGACTCTTAATTTCCGTTTGTGGAAGTGGTTTAACTTCCTTTTCTTCAAAATCATCCCAACTAAGCATACATACCTCCTTTTATTGGCAAGCTTCGCACTCTTCATCGACAATAGTGCTTGGATTGTTTACTGCAACTGCAGCTTGAACTTTATTCAATTCTGAATTCGATATAGTTGATTTCTCTGATGTTGTTGCTCCCTTAGATCTTAAATAGTAGGTTGTTTTTAGACCTCTCAACCAAGCCATCTTATACATAACATCTAGTTTCTTTCCGTTTGGTTCCGCAACATAAAGGTTTAGAGATTGACTTTGGTCTATCCATTTTTGTCTTCTACTCGCAGACTCAATAAGCCATTTAGGTTCAATTTCAAAAGATGTTGCAAAGATTCTCTTAATTTCATCTGGAACCCTGCTAATTGTTTCGAGGCTGCCATTTAAGTTTTTAAGGTCATAAACCATAACCTCGTCCCACATATCTATTTCTTTCAATGCTTTGACTAAGTTTTCATTAATCACAGTAAATTCCCCTGACAGGTTTGATTTAACAAAAAGATTCGAGTAGGTTGGCTCTATTGATTGAGTGACCCCAGTAATGTTTGCAATTGTTGCAGTTGGAGCAATTGCCATCACATTTGAATTTCTAATACCTTGTTTTTTGACCTTTTCTTTCAGTTTATCCCAGTCCATTTTTTTCTCTTCATTTTGATCGAGAAAACCTTCTGTTCTATGTTTTTTTAAGATAGATATTGAATCGATAGGAAATATACCTTGACTCCATAAAGATCCTTCATAAGAACTGTAAGAGCCTCTCTCTTTTGCAAGATCAGAAGATGCCTCAATAGCAAAATAGCTAACTGTTTCCATTGAGTCATCTGCTAACTCAACTGCTTCGTCAGAGGAGTAGGGTATTTTTTTTATTTGTAAGATATCTTGGAACCCCATTATCCCAAGCCCTATTGGTCTATGTTTAAAGTTTGAGTTTTCAGCTTGCGGAACCGCATAATAATTTATGTCAATGACGTTATCTAACATTCTTATAGCAGTTGATATTGTTTTCTGAAGTTTTTCTTTATCGAGGTTGTTATCTTTATCCAAATGATTTTTTAAGTTTACTGAACCTAAGTTACATACCGCAATTTCATCTTGAGATGTATTAAGTGTTATTTCTGTGCATAGGTTAGATGAATGGATTACGCCTGTGTGCTGTTGTGGCGATCTTAAATTACAGGCATCTTTGAAGGTTAGCCAAGGATGGCCTGTCTCAAAAAGCATTGAAATTATTTTTCTCCAGAGCTCGTCTGCATCAACTTCTTTGTATGCTTTTATATTTCCTTTCCTTGCCTCTTCCTCAAATTTTTCATACTGTTTCTTAAACTCATTGCCCGTTAAATCGTGTAGATCTTTCGCTTCATTTGGAGAAAAAAGAGTCCAGGTTTCTTTATTCATAACCCGCTCCATAAACAGGTCAGGTATCCAGTTAGCAGTATTCATGTCATGGGTTCTTCTTCTATCGTCTCCAGTGTTTTTTCTTAG
>CACKZK010000031.1:0-3200 GCA_902604535.1 uncultured SAR86 cluster bacterium | reverse complement strand
TGGGTTATTTTTATTTCCGCTTTTTAGGACAAGGTCTTTAACTATATCTACTTTAAATTTTTTTGCTCCAAAATAGGAAGCAATATAATCAATGACTTCATTAATTAAAATTTTAGTTAGATCTAATAAACGATAAAGATTTTTCATTGAATAAAGATAAAATTAAAAATTATAGATACTGAGTCTATAATAGCCAGCTTGTTAGTGTTTATGAAAAGTAATATTTTAATAGTATTTTTAAGTTTCTTTGTTGCCTTTGGATTGATTGCAGATGAATCTATCGATGATCCAAAAGAGGAGGAAGCTAAGGAAGAGTCTAAAAAAGACGATCGAGAACTAATTTCAGAATTTGTTGAAGAATTTGTCTCCTATGAAGGCTTGTTAAAAAGCTATCAAGATCCAGAAAATGGAAACACTTACTTAGAATTAAGTGATGAAGATATCTCAAAAGAATTTATTTATTTTGCTCATATCATTAATGGGACTGTGGAAGCAGGTCTGTTTAAAGGAAGCCACATAGATCAAGCGGTTATTAAATTTGAAAAACAATTCAATAGTCTTAATCTCATCAGGGTGAATACTGGATTTTATTTTGATCCAAATTCGGAACTTAGCAGACAATCTCAATCCAATATAAGCGATTCGGTTATTGAAAATTTTGAGATCACACACAAAAATGATGATGAAAATACTTATCTCATTGATATCACTAAATTATTGAAAAGTGATAATTTAACCAAGTTAAAATCTGAGCCTAGAGATTATGACTCTGATAGTTTTGGAGTTGGATCCTTAT
This sequence comes from uncultured SAR86 cluster bacterium, assembly GCA_902604535.1. Lineage (GTDB taxonomy): Bacteria > Pseudomonadota > Gammaproteobacteria > Magnimaribacterales > AG-339-G14 > CACNYO01. Next base: position 2,404 of record CACKZK010000031.1, on the reverse strand, counting down.
CAAGATCTAAGACTGCTATATCCAAAATTTACAACTATCCAAAAAATACCGATTTTGAAGTTGATTATGTTTTTTCAAATCCCGCAAGCTACGAATCATTAAGGAACACGTCAGTAAAACTGAGGTATACATTTCTTGAAATGCCTCAAGATAATGGATTTGAAATACGTTTTGAAGATCCAAGAATAGGTTATTTTACTGATCGGGTTACGGATTTGAGTTCAACAGAGATTACCCCATATAGAGACTTGGTTCAGAAATGGAATCTTCAAAAACAAGACCCTGATGCTGCAAAATCTAAACCAATTAAACCTATTAAATTTTGGCTAGAAAATACTACTCCAAATGAATTAAGACCTCTAATAATTAAAGCTGTGCTTTCATGGAATTTGGCTTTTGAAAAAGCTGGTTTTATTGATGCTATCGAAGTTGATGTTCAGCCAGATGATGCTGACTGGGATGCTGGAGATATTAGATATAACGTTTTGAGATGGACTTCATCTCCAAATCCACCATTTGGAGGTTATGGTCCTAGTTTTTCTAACCCTCGAACTGGAGAAATTTTATCTGCAGATATTATGTTGGAATGGATTTTTCTAACTAACAGAATGAGGTACGAAGATATATTTCTTTCATCTGAAGTATCCTCTGAACGATGTAATTTCTCATCCATGAGAAACGAACAAAGAATATTTGGTAATTTGGTTGCTAGTTCAATGAACTTTTCAATTGAAAATACTGATAAATTATTTGAAGAAGAATTAACTATGTTAATACTTCATGAAGTTGGCCATACCCTAGGACTGAATCACAATATGGGAGCAACGACTCTTCATAATAATGATGATGTTCATAATGCAGAAATAACTTACAAAGAAGGACTATCTGCCTCAGTTATGGATTATCACGCGATCAACATAGCACCTCCTGGCGTGGAACAAGGACAGTTCTCTGATGTAAAGCCTGGCCTTTATGATCAATGGGCAATCGAATTTGCCTACACTCCAAATCTTTCTGAAGAAGAAATTCAGACAATTTTAAATAGGTCTCAAGAAAAAGGTCATTTTTTTGGTAATGACGCTGATGATATGAGATCACCTGGAAGAGGAATTGATCCTAGAGTAAATATAGGTGATATGAGTGATGATCCAGTTGAATATGCTATCGGTAGATACAAACTTGTTCAGGAAATAATGCCAGGAATAGTCGAAAAAATTAAATCCAAGTCAGATACTTGGGAATCTGTATATCAATCTTATTTTATTTTGATGAGACAAATTATGACCAGCATGGATGTCGTATCTAGGCAAATTGGAGGCGTGTATGTCACCCGTCACCCTGTAAACACTAAATCAGATAAAAAACCGTATGAAGCTGTTCCTTATAAGGTTCAAAAGAAAGCAATGGAGACGTTAAATAATTTTGCTTTTAGTAGTGAAGGACTAAAACCTTTAGAGTCTATCGCTGCTTATATGCAAAGAGAAAGAAGAGGATTTGATTTTTATGATGAAAATGAAGATCCTAAATTTCATGATTATATTCTTTCAGGGCACAAAAGAATTCTTAATCATCTGACAAATAAAGATGTTTTAAGAAGAATTACCGATTCTGCTTTTTATGGAAATGAATATAATGTTTCAGAAATGATGAGTGACTTAACAAAGGGAATTTTTCCAAAAGAAAAAATGAATGAAATAGATACTATTACACAGAATCTTCAGGCGACTTACCTAAGTAAATTAATAACCATCACTAATCTTAAAAAATATGATGAGGTTGCTCAATCTGCTGCATTTGGCGAACTATTGAAAATTCAAAAGCTACTTAGAAGACAATCGTCTAATGACGAAACTCGAAATCACAAAAAAAGACTAAGTCTACAAATAGATAAAAAACTGACAGCTTAAGCTTATAAACCCTTCAAAAATTTTTCGAAGTTTTCATTGACTGTCTCAGGTGCTTCTTGCTGAGTCCAATGACCGACACCATCTATAAATTTAACTATTCGTAGATCTTCATATAAGTCACTTCTCTTCTCTAGCATTTCTTTAGCCATTGATTCAGCCGTTGGACCATGAAAAGCTCCTTTCCCAGCTCCGTCTTGAATTGAATTTTTTAAGAAAAATGCAACGGGATCTAAAGTTCCAGAAATAAAACAAGAAGGTTGAGATATTTTTGCAGTTTCTAACTCAACTAATTCTTCATAATCGATAGTTTGAGCGCGATATCTATTAAGAGGGCCTCTCATTCCGGAGTTTTCAAATTCTTTCACAAAGAACATTAATTGTTCCTTGTTGATCCAATCTGGGTAATCATCAAATACAGGAAGACAATCCAAAAATTTTGAATTTACATTTTTTTGGTATTTAGGATTATCAGAATTTTCAGCTAAAAAGGACATTCC
>CACKZK010000030.1:0-3308 GCA_902604535.1 uncultured SAR86 cluster bacterium | reverse complement strand
GACTTATTAGGCAAAGATGCAATTGTCATTGAAGATGGGAAACAATTAACAAAATTTGTAGAAGGTATACTTCCTTGGGCAATACAAAATTCGGTTGCATTAGTTTTTGATGAATATGATGCTGGAAGACCAGATGTGATGTTTGTCATACAAAGGATACTTGAAGCCGAAGGAAAATTAACCTTACTAGATCAAAACAGAGTTTTAACTCCTAATCCATATTTTAGATTATTTGCGACTGCAAACACTGTTGGTTTGGGAGATAGTACTGGCCTCTATCATGGCACTCAGCAAATAAATCAGGGTCAGATGGACAGATGGCAAATTGTTTCAGTTTTAAATTATTTAGATGAAGAGCTTGAACAAAAAGTTATCCTCTCAAAAGTAAAAGATTTAGACAATAAAGAAGGTAAAGAAATGGTTCTAAATATGATAAGGCTAGCCAATTTAACGCGAAAAGGCTTCGAGAGTGGAGACATATCAACATTGATGTCACCAAGAACTGTCATTAGCTGGGCAGAAAATTACTCTATTTTTGAGGATTTGGTTAAATCATTCGAGCTTAGTTTTCTAAATAAGTCAGATGAAACTGAAAGACCAATTATTTCAGAATATTTTCAGAGATGTTTTGGTACTGAGACCAAAAGCTCCTTGAGCTCAGAATCCAATTAAATTTTGTTAGAGAAATCTGATAAACAAACCATAAAGGATGCTCTTGCAGCGTCGGCTAAAGCTATTTCTGAAGATTCAGAATTGAATGTAAATTTTGGAATAGAAAACTTAAGGCAAAGTTCCCTGCCAGAACCGCTCCAACCAATTAAAAACTTTATTGATCTTAGAGCAAAGTCTGATCAAGTTGCTCTGATAAATAAATATTCAGGAAATGACTTATTTGCTCATACAGATACAAAAGTGAATGAAATCATTAAGGATTTAGATCTTACTAGGGTCGAACTTTTAGGCTCAAAAAAGTTTCTTGGAGTTTCGAAAAACCTAGAATTTCTATTTCAGAAAAATATTAATTCTATGGATGCTAATGAAGACTCTTCTTCTATAGCCATCTCTCATTGGCTACGATCACAGATTCTCGGACATGATATAAGTCGTCCTGATTCAAAAAAATTTGAAGATCTTTATGAGAAACTTATCACTTTTCAAGATAAATACTTAGGGCAGTTAGAAGATTCTTTAGATAGCTCTTTGGACTTTTCAAAAATCATCTTTTCTTTACTCAAAGACCTTGAGATAAGTATTGATGAGGAAAAGCCTAATGAAGAAAATGACGAAAAAAACGATGAAGAAAACGAGGACGATTCTGACGAAGAAGAAAATCAAGAAGAGGAAGAAGAAGCTGATTCAGAAGATGGTCAAAGTGATGAACAAGATACATCCGTTGAGGATGAAGAGATGGATATTGAAGAAGGAGAAGTTGATGCTGATGAAGATTCTTGGATTGAAAATAGATCAAAATTAGAAGAACTCCTTAAAAAAGTAGGAGAACAAGAATATAAAGTTTATACAAAAGATTTTGACCAAGAAGTAAAGGCAGAAGAATTATGTGATTCAGATGAGTTATCTAGGCTAAGAGGAAGGTTAGATCAATTAATGGAATCTAGTAAAAATGCTATAGCAAAATTAGCTAATAGATTGCAAAGATTATTATTAGCTCAACAAAATAGATCTTGGGAATTTGATAAAGAGGAGGGCCAACTCGATCCTAGTAAGCTTCACAAAATCATCGTAGACCCTCTCACTCCACTGAGTTTCAAAATTGAAAAAGACTCAGAGTTTAAAGACACCCTTGTTTCTATTTTGGTTGATAGCTCTGGATCTATGAGAGGAAGATCAATGACTACTGCAGCCATATGTGCAGATATCATTGGAAGCACACTGGATAGATGCAACATAAAGACAGAAATCCTTGGATTTACAACTAAGCACTGGAAAGGTGGAGATTCCAGAAAGTTATGGTTAGAGCAAGGCAAAATCCCTAATCCAGGACGCTTAAATGACTTAAGACACATAATCTTTAAACCTGCCGATCAAGCTTGGAGACGAGGAAGAAAAAATCTAGGACTAATGCTCAGAGAGGGGCTTTTAAAAGAAAATGTAGATGGTGAAGCTTTGTTGTGGGCTCAAAACAGACTTAATAAAAGGCCTGAGCAAAGAAAAATATTAATGGTTATTTCAGATGGTGCACCAGTTGATGACAGTACATTATCAACCAATTCTACTAATTATCTAGATACTCATCTAAGAGATGTTATCAAAAAAGTAGAAACCTCGTCTGAGACAGAACTTATTGCTATTGGTATCGGACATGATGTTACAAGATACTATAAAAAAGCAGTCACTATACACAGAGCAGAAGAATTAGGAGGAGCTATGCTTGATCAATTAACCTCACTCTTTGAAACTTGATTAAATTGACCCTAGGCATTCAAAATGCTTAAATGAATTTTTGAAAAAGGTACACATATGGAAATTGTAAAAAGAAACGGACCACCAGAAGATCTAATATATTTTGACGATGAATTACCCCTAGAAGAGAAGCATGTACAAGATGTTGTTGAAATCTTTAAAACTCCTCTGACAGGAGCTTACAATTGGGATTACACCGTTGCAGAAAACAGAATCAAAAGACTTTATGAGTTAGGTAAAGAACTAAATTGGAACGGTTCTATAGATTTAGATTGGAGTTACAATCACCCTAAAGATAAGCCTTTAGTTGGTGGAGAATTGTTTGAACCACCTCACGAACAATTAGATGCTTGGAAGAACCTATCTGATGAAGAAAAGATAGAATTTGATAGGCATGAGACAGCTGAACTTTTATGCCAATTCTTGCACGGTGAACAAGGTGCGTTATTAGTTGCTTCACAAATTGCAAGTTGTGCACCGACATACAATGCAAAACTTTATGCTGCTTCACAAACTTTCGATGAAGCCAGACATGTTGAAGTTTTTAATAGATATCTCCAAGAAAAAATAGGTTTTCATTATCCTGTCAATGCAAACTTAAAGGCCTTACTTGACAAGATTTTAACCGATGAGAGATGGGACCTAAAATTTATTGGCATGCAAGTAATTATAGAAGGTCTTGCCTTGGCTGCCTTTACTAACTTAAAGCTAGATACAAATTGTGTGCTTCTAAAACAACTGCTTCATTATGTAATTAGGGATGAAGCTAGACACGTAACTTTTGGGATTAATTATCTTGAGGAATACATAAAAACCTTAAGTCCTGAAGAAGTAGAAGACAGAGCTCAGTTTGCCTACGAAGCATGCGTTATCTCAAGAGATAGAAT
>CACKZK010000029.1:0-3814 GCA_902604535.1 uncultured SAR86 cluster bacterium | reverse complement strand
TTCAGACAGATGGTCAATTGAAGACTGGAAGAGATGTTGCCATAGCAGCAATCTTAGGAGCTGAAGAATTTGGTTTCTCAACTGCTCCGTTGGTTACTTTGGGATGTATCATGATGAGAAAGTGTCACTTAAATACCTGCCCCGTTGGAATTGCCACTCAAGACAAGGATCTAAGAGAAAAATTTAAAGGCAAGCCAGAAAACGTTGTTAACTATCTTTTCATGGTAGCAAAAGAGTTGAGAATGATAATGGCTAAGTTAGGAATCAAAAATCTAAATGAAATGATTGGAAGAGTCGATCTTCTTGAATTAGATAGTGCTATCAATCATTGGAAAAAAGACGGTATTGATTTATCCAATCTTCTTACTCCTGCTGAAAAAGTATTCAAAGATACTGATGTATTTAAAACTCGAGATCAAAATCATAACCTAGATAATTCACTGGATCTTAAGCTGCTTAAAAAGTTAAAACCTTCTATATTGAATAGAGAGAAGATTAAAATAAATCAGGAAATTGGGAATACTAATAGAGTTTTCGGCACCATTATTTCGAACGAAATCTCTAAGATCTGGGAAAATAAGGGATTACCTGAAGACACAATTCATATGAAACTTAATGGATCTGCCGGGCAAAGTCTTGGGGCTTGGACTTGCAAAGGGATGACCATTGAGCTTGAAGGGGATGCGAATGACTATGTTGGCAAAGGATTATCAGGCGGAAAGATAATCATCTATCCGGATAAGAAAAGTAAGTTCGTAGCAGAAGATAATATTATCCTTGGAAATGTTGCACTCTATGGGGCTACAGGCGGAGAGGCCTATTTCAGAGGAATAGCTGCAGAGAGATTTTGTGTAAGAAACAGTGGAGCTAAAGTTGTAGTGGAAGGCATTGGAGATCACGGATGTGAATATATGACCGGAGGAGTGGCAGTAATACTTGGAGATACGGGCAGAAACTTTGGTGCTGGCATGAGTGGAGGAGTCGCGTATGTTTATGATCCTAAAAACTCATTCAAAAGAAGATGTAACACCAGCACTTTTGAGCTAGAGAAGTTAGAAAATGAGATTGATATCAAAGAGCTTAAGCAACTAATTAAAAATCATAAGAAATTTACTGGTTCAGCTGTAGCGACTAAAATCCTAAAAGATTGGGATATTACAATGTCAAAATTTTTAAAAGTAATGCCTACAGATTACAAAAGAGTCATGATGGAACTAAATGAAAAAAGACTTAAAGTGAGTTGAGATGGGAAAAGTAACTGGCTTTAAAGAATATGCAAGAGAGGTTGAGCCTTATAGGCCAGCCAAGTCTAGGGTTTTGGATTTCAAAGAAATCTACACTGATCATGATGATAAGCTCCTCAACACTCAAGCAGCTAGGTGTATGAATTGTGGTGTACCCTTCTGTCAATCAGGTGAAGGCTGTCCTGTGTACAATTTGATTCCTGAGTGGAATGATTTGGTCTACAACGAGCAGTGGGAAGATGCATTTGATAGGCTTTTCAAAACAAATAATTTTCCAGAAGTTACCGGAAGAGTTTGTCCTGCGGTCTGTGAAGGAGCTTGTGTTTTAGGTATAACTGAAACTCCTGTCGCCATTAAAAATCTAGAATTTGCTATTGCTGATAAAGGAATAAAATCTGGATGGCTGAAGCCTAAAGTTCCGGAGGTCAGAACTAATAGAAAAATAGCTATCGTCGGATCAGGTCCTGCTGGTCTTTCAGCAGCGCAGCAGTTAAATAGCGTTGGTCATACTGTGGAAGTTTACGAAAGATCTGACCGCATTGGTGGATTAATGATGTATGGAATCCCTAATATGAAACTCGATAAATCGATATTGGATATGAGAATTGACATCATGGAAAAGGAAGGAATAATTTTTCATAAAAACACAGACATTGGTGCTTCAGATTCGCTGTCTCTTGAAGATCTTATCCATGAGAACGATTCCGTCCTCCTTACCACTGGAGCAACAAAACCCAGAGATCTTCCAATCCCTGGCAGGGAAGGTGATGGTGTTCACTTTGCTATGGAATTTCTTGGTAAAAATACTAAAAGTCTTTTAGATAGCAAACTAAAAAACAGTAATTTTCTCTCAGCTAAAGATAAAAACGTGATTGTTATTGGTGGAGGAGATACAGGGAACGACTGTCTTGGAACCTCATTAAGACATAAATGCAAAAGTCTCTTAAATTTTGAAATAATGCCTGAGTTGCCAAAAGCTAGAGCTGATAATAATCCTTGGCCTCTTTTTCCTAGAATACATAAGGTTGATTATGGTCATGAAGAATCAATTGAAGTGCTAGGAAAAGATCCTAGGGAATATTCGATCTCTGGAAAAGAATTTTTAAGAGATAAGTCTGGAAAGCTTACCGGAATCAAAACTGTAATGGTTGACTCTGCTTTTAAAGAAATAAAAGGCACAGAAAAAACTTGGAAAGCAGACCTCATCTTACTCGCGATGGGTTTTCTGGGACCTGAAAACTATATCAACCAAGATGTAAATATTGACCTTGATGAAAGGTCTAATTTTAAGGCTGATCATAATATCCATCAAACATCTCATCCAAAAGTTTTTGCTGCCGGAGATTGCAGAAGAGGTCAATCTCTAGTTGTTTGGGCGATAAATGAGGGAAGAGCCGCGGCTAGAGAAATCGACAAGGAGTTAATGGGCTCTACTGCTCTTATTTAGAGTAATCTGAGTCTATCCTTCTCATCAATCCTTCTTGAATAGCTGAAGCTACCAATACCCCGTCCTGAGTGTAAACGCTTCCTCTATTAAAACCTTTTGCATTACTTGCGCTCGGGCTATCAGTAACATATAACAACCATTCATCTGTTCTGAAAGGTCTATGAAACCACATGGCATGATCAATGCTCGCTGCCATTACTTTTCTGTTCATACCTCCCCAACCAATACCGTGCGGAAGTTGTGCTGTACTCAGCAATCCAAAATCTGATGCGTATGCCAGTATATTTTGATGCACAAGAATATCATCCGGAAGAGTTCCGTTTGCCTTCATCCAAGTGTGTTTATAAGGAGGCTTTTTTTCACTATTCAATGGATTAAATTGTTCAACTGTTCTTAATTCGATTGCTTTCTCTCTCAAGAATCCATCCCTGTATTCTTCAGGAATTTGATCCATCATAGACTCTCTTAATTCTCTTTCACTTTTCAGTTCTTCAGGCCCAGGAACATCAGGCATATCAAATTGATGCTCAAAGCCACCTTCGTCTTTTTGAAAAGAAACAGACATATTAAAAATAGCCTCACCGTTTTGAATTGCATCGACTGTTCTTGTTGTAAAACTCCCTCCATCTCTTATTCTTACTACTTGATAAACAATAGGAATATCTATTCTTCCTGGTCTTAAAAAATAGGCATGAAAAGAATGAGCATATCTTTCCTCCTCGATGGTGTTATAAGCTGCACTTAAGGCTTGGCCCAAAACCTGGCCGCCAAAAACTCTACCCCATGCTGTTTTTTCACATTCACCTCGGTAAAGATTCTCTTCTAACTTTTCTAGGTTAAGAGTCTGAACCAAATCATCTAAACTTTTCTGTGATGACATTAATTTTCCTCAATTGTGTGATCTACTTCAGTCCCGGGGGTTTTCATCGAAGTCTTACCAACTACTTTTGCTGGAACACCAGCCACGGTCATATGCTCAGGAACATCATCTAGAACTACGCTACCAGCAGCTATTTTTGCACCCTCACCTATTTCAACATTACCTAAGATCTTAGCTCCTGAACTAATTAAGACTCCCTTTCTAACTTTAGGATGTCTATCTCCTATCTCTTTTCCTGTCCCA
>CACKZK010000028.1:0-3887 GCA_902604535.1 uncultured SAR86 cluster bacterium | reverse complement strand
GTTTGCACAACTTTCAAGGAATAAAGATTCTGGAAGAATTTTTAATAAAAAAATTCCACCTTCATTAATAATTCAAGATGAGCTACATCTTATTAATGGACCTCTTGGTTCAATGACTGGTCTTTTAGAAACAGCAATTGATAATTTATGTTCAAAGGAAAATGTACGTCCAAAAATACTTGGATCAACTGCTACAATCCGCCAGGCCGGGAAACAGTCTAAAAGACTTTTCAACAGATCCTCTTTTCAATTTCCACCGCCCTGCATAGATTCGGAAGATTCAGGTTTTGCAGTAAAAATGGAAAATAGTATAGGTAATGGAAGATTGTATGTAGGAATTTGTACTCAAGGCTCAACAGAGAAAATGGTAAGAGAATATCTTTCAGGATCTGTTTTACAATCATTTTTTGATAAGGACATACACGAAAAAAATAAAGATTTATACAGCACATTAGTCAGTTATTTTGGTTCATTAAAAATCCTGGGAGGTGCCTTTAACGGAATGCAAGAGGCAGTAAAGGGATTTATAACAAATTTTGGATCACACAGATCTGAAACAGAACTTAGATTAGATACGAATATACCAGCTGAACTTACAAGCAGAGTTAGTTCAACCAAGCTCGATGAGATTCTGAATGATTTATCATTACCATTCTCAAATCCTAATACTTATGAAATCGTCCTAGCTACAAACATGATTAGCGTAGGTGTGGATATTCCTAGACTAGGTTTAATGTCTGTTAATGGACAACCAAAGAGCATGACTGAATATATTCAGGCAACTAGTAGAGTTGGTAGAAGTACCCCTGGATTGGTACTTACTTTATACAATAGTGCAAGGGTCCGTGATAAATCACATTACGAAACTTTTCAAACTTGGCACAGTGCTCTTTATAGATCGGTTGAGGCTACTTCATCATCTCCTTTTTCACCAAGAGCTATTCAAAAAGCTATCCACCAACCTTTAGTTATTTTAGCTAGACATAAAGCTAATGTAGATTTGAAACTAAAAAGAAATTCAGAAGATTTTAAGAAAATAATAGCCATTAAAAAATATATATTAAAAAGGATCGAGGATGTTTCTCCTTACGCAATTAATCAAGCAGAAGATGAAATTGATAATTTTATAAATGACTGGATTGAAAGAGCTGCAAGCAATTCACCAGAATTAAAAACTTGGTGGAATTCGAAGGAAGAATATGCGAATACAGGACTTCTAGCTGGTGCAGAGTTAGTTGAAGCTAGAAAAGCAAGAGGGAAGAGACCTCTAAAGGCAAAATCTACACCGAATTCAGTGAGAAATATTGATCCTTCAGTAATTTTTAAATTAAGAAATTTATAATGCCAAAAGAGTTAGGTAAGGTAAGAAGAGCACAAGTTTTATATCAGGGACCTGGTGCTGTTGTTGATTTCAGAACAGAAGAATCACCAATTTCAGCCATTATAGGTGGAATTGATGATTGGCCAGAAGAACCAAACGATCCTTCTTTTATTTACAATAATGAATTAGCAAAACTTGCAACAATAAAAATTCAAGCACGATTTGAAAATCCAGATCCGGAATTTAAAATTAAATTTTTTAGATCTCCTCCAGTTGAATCTGAGGATAAGGAAACTAATTTTGCTTTAAATGCTTTTAGATTTCCTAATTGGCTTTGGTGTCCTGAATGTTATCAACTTAAACCAAGCAATGGCTGGGCAAGAGAAGAAAATACATTTAGTTTAAGTTGTAACAGATGTAGCAAAAGTGGAAAAAAAGTTTATGTTATTCCAACTAGATTTATGGTTTCCTGCGAAAATGGACATCTAGATGATTTTCCTTGGCAAGATTGGCTTACTAAATTTGGAAGCAAAAGCACAAGCTGCAAGCATAGTAATCTTTATCTAAAACAAAATCCAGGAGATTCATCACTCAAAGGCCAAGTAATAGAGTGTGGTGATTGTGAATCTAGAGCATCTTTAGAGAATTTTTTTAGCAATGATTTCATGTCAACTTTTAGATGTAAAGGAAAGCATCCTCACTTAGAAGATCAACTACCTGAAGATTGCTCTTTAGGCATCAAAGGTCTTCTCAAAGGGGCGAGTAACAGTTATTTTCCAGTTCATGAATCAGTTATTTCAATACCTCCATATGAGGATGGTTTTAGCGATTTTTTAGGCTCTACAAGTCTTGATGTTCTTCTGGGTCACACAAAAGAAGAAGCAAAATTGATTATAAATGTATTAATAAAATCTAATCCAAACCTGGAAGAAAGCGATTTTGAATTTTATTGGAAACAATACTTAGAGAGAAAAAAATGGTTTGAAGGAACTACAGGCTCTTACTTGGAGCAAGAATATGAAAGACTTCAAGATGATTTTTCTGATGAAGAAATGGATTCAACAAGCAGAGATTTTGAAAAAGTCATGATAGATGTCCCTATATCTCTTAATAAATATATTGCAAAAATTGCAAAAATTACCAAATTAAAAGAGATAAAAGCTTTGTTAGGATTTAAAAGAATAAATGAACCATCAAACTCTTCAAATCCTGGTAAAGGTAGATTTGCTCCTATATCAAAATACATTAAAAATTATTGGCTGCCAGCTATCGAAGTATTTGGGGAAGGTATTTTTTTCTCTATAAATCTCGATTTTCTTGAGAAATGGGAATCTGATGAGTACCTAAAGAGAAGGGCAAAGATTATAAATGATCAGCACGAAAGAAAATCAATTGAAAATTTATTACCTTATCAGAAATCAAATTTTGAATTAGAACCTGTCGTAACTCCAAGGTTTCTTGCACTACATTCTCTTTCTCATGCAATAATGAATCAATTGGCTTTAGACTGTGGATATTCAGTTTCTTCTTTAAAAGAGAGACTTTATATATCTGAAAAAGACTCATCTAATATGGCTGGCATACTCATCTATACTTCTTCTAGTGACTCAGAGGGAACTCTTGGAAGTTTATCTGAAAAAGCTGAAAAGGAAGAATTTGAAAATTTATTTAAAGAAGCAGTTAATTCACAAAAAAAATGTTCCGACGACCCAAATTGCATTGATCAGATTTCATCTTTGACTGAACCATTCAATCATTCTGCTTGCCACTCTTGCATTGTTTTACCAGAAAATTGTTGCATCCATTTTAATAAATTTTTGGATAGGGCCCTTTTAGTTGGAAATCAATTCTCTATTGAAGAGAATGAAAGGTTTAAAGGTCTTTTTGAAGATTTTGAGGTAGATAATTGAATGGGAACTATAGTTCCTAAAAATTTAGAAGATGATTTTTTGCTTAAAAATCCAGATTTAAGAGCTGAATCTATCGTATTTTATGCCTTGAAGGATCAAGTCGAAAAAGAAGGCATAAACCTTAATATTTTTTACGACAATTCCTTTATATCAAACTGGAAAGATAAAGAATTTGATGGACAGAATGATTTTATATGTTGGTCAGAAAGAGGTTTAATTATTTTGGAAGTAAAAGGAGGTTTGCTTTCTTGTGATGATGGAAAATGGTTTACTACCACTCTTGAAGCTGGAAATAAAAATCCTCTTAAAGAATCACCTTTTGCTCAATGCAGACGAAATAAATACAAGGTGAAAGACCTGATCTACAGCAGTTTTCAGAAAATTGATGAGAATATTTCTTTTGAGAAGTATCCAATAAGATTTATAGATGTTTTGTTATTTCCTGATAATCAGAGGAATGAGAACTTATTAGAAACTGCAGAAGCTCATTCAAGAGTTTTATTTAAAGAGGACATGGAAAATCTAGTTTCAAATTTACTGGTTTATCTTTCTAGCTCAAATCCACAAAACAATCATTTACCTCCAAATATAAGTCTCGATAGAGCAATGAGAATATTTAAACCTACCTTTGATTCAAATTTTAAAGATTATGTAGA
>CACKZK010000027.1:0-5365 GCA_902604535.1 uncultured SAR86 cluster bacterium | reverse complement strand
CATGACTGTAGGAGTGACTGGCAATCCTGGTCTGGATTGGTCCAATGCAGAAGCAAATGCGATTTACGGCATCTATGCAGGAATGGTCTATTTCCTAGCTCTCCCCGGTGGTTGGTTGGCAGATAACCTATTGGGCTATCAAAGAGCGGTTTTATTTGGAGCTTTGATCATAATGCTTGGTCACTTCACTTTAGCGATTCCATTAGAACAAACTTTTATTCTAGGACTAATTTTAGTTGCTGCTGGAACAGGTTTACTTAAACCCAACATATCATCGATTGTCGGCCAACTTTATTCTACTAACGACGACAGAAGAGATTCCGGTTTTACGATTTTTTATATGTCTATCAACATCGGAAGTATGCTTGGTTTTGCAGTCTGCGGATGGTTAGGGGAAAAAGTAGGATGGCATTGGGGATTTGGTGCAGCCGGATTTGGAATGCTTTTAGGGGTAATTCAATTCATATATTTTAGAGGCCAACTCGGAGACGCCGGCTTGAATCCAAATCCTAATTCTGACGAATATAAAATTAAACTCAGAAATATTTCTTTAGGAATCTTTGCGTTGGTTTCTTTAATAGTCCTCTCAGGCCTTTTAGGGTGGTGGTCGGTTGATGCAGTATTTTTTGCTGAAAGATTTAGAGATTTCCTTGTCATCCTTTCAATGGTTTATTTTGCCTACCTTTTCCTTTTTGCAGGACTTAACTCAGCAGAGAAAAAAAACGTCTTGATGCTTCTATTACTGTTCATAGGTGCTGCAGCTTTTTGGTCTGGTTTCGATCAATCGGCCGGATCTTTGACTATTTTTACAAGAGACTACGTTGATCTAACCTTTGGATCTTTTGCTGCACCTGTTAGTTGGACTCAATTTGCTAATCCACTATTTGTGGTAATGTTCGCTCCATTTTTTGCCTACATTTGGGTATTCTTAGGAAAAATGAATCTCAATCCAAATACACCTGTTAAATTCGCTATAGGTCTAATCTTCATGGCGCTTGGTTTTATAATCATGCTTTTTGCAGTCGAGTACGCTTTAGTTTCATCCCCGGTAGGCGTCCAGTGGTTACTGTTAACTTATTTACTGCATACCTTTGGAGAGTTAGCTCTATCTCCAGTAGGGTTATCAGCTTTTTCTAAATACTCTCCAAAGAGATACTTAGGACAGATGATGGGATTGTGGTTTCTTGCCTCTTCCCTAGGAGGAGTCTTGGCAGGATTGTTTGGCGGCGAGGCAACGTCAACTGGATTAGACAGCATGACGCCTATATTTTCAGAGTTAGTTTATTACTATCTTGTTTTAGCAGTGGTTTTAATTGTTTTATCCTTCTTCATCAAAGGTAAAGTTGAACAATGAAACTTTTTTTAAACTGCTTATTTTTAGCTATTTTATCCTTAATGCTAATTTCATGCGGAGGCGGATCATCAAATTCAAATGAGGTACAAGTAGAAATTAATACACAAGCCAGCACTGATTCAAGTTCTCAAAATACCCAAGCAGATACAAATACCCAAGCGGATTCAAAGAAGGTCATTGAAGAAATTCCTACATTTGAAAACGCTAAATTTGATGAAGCAATATTCAATTAAATCCATGAAATTTTTTTTAGTACTTTTTTCATTATTTCCTAATTTAGTATTTTCTCAATCCACTATTCCATCAGGATATGGTGGTCCGTATGATGAAATAGTTTGTAATCCCGAGCTAATAAATATAAACGCTGGGGATGTCATCTCAGCAGATGTTTTAAATGAAATTTTAAATCGAATAAATAACTTACAAACAGGCGGTATCAATTCTGAACAAGATTTAGCAGGAGAATGGAGTTGTACTTCAACTTGTCGTTACGGAGCATGCAATGATGACCAAGTTTTTAATGGGTATTGGAAAAATGAAGATGGTATTTACATAGTAAGTCAAAATATGAAAATTGAGAAAGTTGATGATACAAAAGTTTTAATGACTTATCCTCACAACTTAGGGCAGAGTTTTAGTGAAACTGGCCCACAACAGTGTTTAGCTAGGGTAAAAAATGGAAAAATATTTATAACTAATAATGTAGATGACGGTTCTGGTTATGGCGATACATCATGTCATGGAGGAATAGGTGGCAGTTCTAGTTACGTGGGGAGTTGCAATAACTGCTTTAACACTGGTGCCTATTCTATTGAAATGATCGCAAATCAGTGTTTTCGAATGGAGAACATAAATCAATCTACAACTAGCTGCAAAAAAATTAACATCCCTCCATCTTCTCCTCTCAATTTAAAAGTTTCGTTTTCTGGATCTTCCGCTTCGCTATCCTGGCAAAAAGGAGACGACAGACATACTGGTTATACCTTGAAAAGAAAACAAACTGCGGATGGTGCTTATGAAGCCATAGCGAGTGTGAGCACTGACTCTTATTCAGATAATTCTATTTCATCTGGAAAAACTTACTGGTACAGAGTCTTTGGCACCAACGAATACGGAGAAGGCACGGGCTCAAACGTCGTAAGTATTACTTATTCTGAGTAAAACTTTAAAAAAAGTTATACCAAATTACTGATACTAGAAAACCTAAGAAACTTAATTGCAAAGACAGCCACCACCTTTTCTTTGGATCAATTCCTTTGAAAATAAAAGTTGTGGCGTACGCGATTACATAAAGAGCCAGCCAGGTTAGAAGAAGATTAATGACCATTAATTATTATCGTGAAGGTCTTCGTTTAATTCGTTAACGTTTCGGTTATCTCGGCATTCAATAGAGCCGGTGATTGAATTCCTAATGAACAATAGATCGGACTTATACGCCAATTCCATCGCTTTGATAGTTTCTTTTACTTTTCCATTTTCTATTACTTGAACCTTTGATGAACCAGTAACATAAAGGCCTGATTCAATTGTGCATCGATCCCCAAGAGGGATACCCAAACCAGAATTTGCACCTAACAAACAACTTTCTCCAATGGATATGATGACTTCGTTTCCTCCAGATAGAGTTCCAAGAGTAGAGGCACCTCCGCCAATATCTGATTTATCCCCAACTATCACCCCTTGAGCAATTCTGCCTTCAACCATTGCTTCACCTAGGGTCCCTCCATTGAAATTGACCGAACCTTCATGCATGACTGTTGTTCCCGGTCCAAGATAAGCTCCTAATCTGACTCTGCTGGCATCTGCAATCCTTACATCGTTCAATGCAACGTAATCTGTTAAGCACGGAAACTTATCTACTGAATACACTTTTACATATTCACCTTTACTTCTTTTTTCATTAAGAAATTCTTTAAATTCATTCGAATCTATTGGACCAGCTGAAGTCCATACCACGGTTTGTAATATGCCAAAAATACCCTCTAAATTAGTTTCGTTGGGCTTTACCAAGCGAAGAGAAAGAAGATGTAACTTCAGATAAGCTTCCGGGACTGAAGAGGGGGGCATATCATCAGATACTTCTACTTTTTCATATCCTTCTTTAATCTCTTCAGAATTTGTTGATATATCATCAGGTGAAAAATACATTTCAATGTACTCACCCTTTTTATTTTTGGTTCCTTTACCAAAACCAATCCATTTTTGATTCGTCATTTTTTATAAAAGATTATTGATTCTTTTCAATGCCTCTTCAGTGGTTTCAAAATCATACACTAAAGCAATCCTTACGTATTTTTCTCCAGGATTGAAACCATTGACCTCGGCTGATAAATAACTTCCAGGAAGTACAATTAAGCCTTCTTTCTCAAGAATAATTTTTGAAAATGATTCTCCGTCATTAACATCTAACCAAAGATAAAAAGCACCTCCAGGAATTACATTTCTTACCTTATCTTCAAAGGTATCTGCCGCCAGACTAAATTTATCTTTGTAAGACTTTCTATTTTCAGCGACAAAATCATAATTCAGCCAAGCTTCTACACTTGCTTTTTGAATTGGCAAAGGAACGCTGACACCATGAAAAGACCTAAACTTCTTATAGGCAGAAATGGTTTTTTTACCAGAGCAAGCAAAACCCGACCTAAAGCCAGGTAAGTTTGATCTCTTTGATAAGCTATGAAGAGCGACCAATCTATCTGATCTATCTGATGAGGCTTGAAGGATGCTTGGACAGGATTTCTCCGAGGTATATAAATCTACATAACACTCATCAGAGACAACATAAAAATCATACTTTTCAGCTAAATCTAAAATTTCCTTTAGTTTACCAAGAGGCAAGACGGACCCAGTTGGATTGTTTGGGGAACAGAGAACTAAAATTTGACACTTCTGCCAATCCTCACTTTTGAGAGAATCTAAATCAGGCTGAAAATTATCTTCTTCAGGACAATCCAGAAACTTTGCTTCTCCTCCTGCTAGAGTAGTTGCTCCACCATAAATTTGATAGAAAGGATTGGGCATAACAACATAGGGTTTATCTTTAACATTTTCTTTATTAAAGAGAGACTGAATGATTGAGAATGTTCCTTCTCTAGTGCCAGCTACGAGACAAACTTCATCTTCAGCAACATTCTTTATCCCGAAATGATTTTTTAAATATCCTCGATATGCCTCTGATAATTCAGGAATTGCATTCATAGGTGGATAGTTAGAAAAAGAATTAGTTTCCTGATTCAAAATATCAAGGACTTTTGAGTCAGAATTTAATTTTGGCTCACCAATGGACAGATTGATTACTTCTTTTGATGGCTTTATGTCCTTAAGAAGAATATTAAGTTTTTCAAAAGGATATGATCCAATTTTATTCAGTAAATGATTCATAGAGATTCTTCTGATCTAGCAGTAAGAACTTCGCAGCCATCATCGGTTATTGTCAAAGTATGCTCCCACTGGGCTGACAATCTTCCATCAATAGTTTCTACTGTCCAGCCATCATTTTTAGATAATTTGGTTTTGTGAGTCCCAAGATTAATCATGGGTTCAATGGTAAAACACATACCTGCTTTTAATTTCATTCCAGTTCCTGGATTTCCATAGTGGAGAATTTGGGGATCTTCATGGAAAACTTTGCCAATACCATGACCGCAATAATCTCTGACAACTGAGTAATGATTATCTTCCGCATGTTTTTGAATCACATATCCTATGTCACCTAGGTTTGTTCCTGGTTTGCATATTGCTATGGCTTTGTAGAGACATTCTTGAGTAATACTTACAAGCCTTTCTGCATGAGGTTGTTTTTTTCCAACAAAGAACATTTTACTTGTATCCCCGTGATAACCGTCTTTAATGACAGTCACATCAATATTCATAATATCTCCGTTTTTCAGGACTCTATTATCATCAGGTATCCCATGACAAACCACTTGATTTATTGAAGTGCAAATAGATTTTGGAAAACCATTGTAATTTAGAGGAGCAGGAATGCAGTCAATTTGCTTGACAATATAA
>CACKZK010000026.1:0-5836 GCA_902604535.1 uncultured SAR86 cluster bacterium | reverse complement strand
GTCATAGCTAATGTCCTAGGAATTGGTGTAGCTGTCATGAATAACTGATGCGGCATTTCTTCAGATGCTGATTTTGATGCCAAATCAAATCTTTGCTTGACACCAAATCTTTGTTGTTCGTCTACAACAATTAGTGCAAGGCTCTTAAATTCAATGTTTTTTTGAAATACTGTATGCGTCCCAATCAGAATATCAATTTCGCCATTGATTAATTTTTGTTCAATTTTTTCTTTCTCTTTCTTTTTGGTTTTACCTAAAAGGAGCTCAATAGATATGTTTTTATCCTTGAACCAGCTAACAAAGTTCTCAAAATGTTGTCTTGCCAAGACTTCCGTTGGACACATTAAAACTGATTGCTTATTATTTTGAGAACAAATGTTCATAGCTGCTGCCGCGACAATAGTTTTTCCAGATCCAACGTCACCTTGTATGAGCCTCCTCATGGGTTTTTTTTCTTGAAAATTCATCATGATTTCTTGAACAACTTTTTTCTGAGCCTTTGTTGGTTTGAAAGGAATATTTAGATTGAAGGTTTCTAAGTTTAATTTTTGACTAGAAAGATCAAAAGATTTCATCATATTTATCCTTTCAGAAGAAATATTTATAGCGATTTGATTAGCGGCAAATTCCTCAACTATCAACCTCTTTTGGGCAGGATGCTTAAAAGTCCTAAGTGCATTTAAATCATCATCAACTGAGGGCACGTGTATCTTGGAAATTGCATCTCTTCCTTTAGGAAAATCCATATTCATACTTTCGAAGAAATCATCTGCATCTTTCATGCAGACATCATCTAAGTTGAGAGCACTTAAAGCCTGCCTTATTATGGTTTTTAACCTAAATTGGGTAAGGCCTGAGACAGTTGGATAAACAGGGGAATAAGTGTTATCCAAATCGGGTCTTTCTGAGGATAAAAAAACTTTATAACTTGGATGAAACATTTCAATTTTGGATCCACTAATTTTTACACTGCCGTAAGCTCGGACAACTTTACCCTTTTCAAATGCCTTTGCTTGAGCTTGTGAAAAATAAAACATTCTTATGTTTAAAAAGCCAGTTCCATCAGTAATTTTTGCTATAAAAGATCTTCTTCCAGGAAAGTAAATTTTACTTTCAATTATTTCTCCCTCTACATGGGCAGTTTGATTTTGATTTAATTCTTTAATTTCATTTAATTTAGTTTTATTTTCATACCTTGTTGGCAAATGAAAAATTAGATCTTCAATCGTGTGGATATTTAGAGAGTTTAAATGCGTTTCAATTTTTGGACCAACGCCCTTGATTTTTTTTAGGTCATCCGTCAGCAATAAAGACACTATTGTTTATAAGCTATTGATTCAATCTCAATTGAGGAATTTTTTGGTAATGAAGATACTTCGTAAGCTGCTCTTGCAGGATAGGGCTTTTCTAAAGCACTTTCCATGATCTCATTAACCTTTTGAAAATTCGATAAATCTGTCAATAAGACATTGAATTTAATTACATCATTAATTGAGCAACCAGCCTCTTCGCAGATCGATGAAATATTTTTTAAAACTTGAATTGTTTCTTCTTCAAATCCCACAACTAATTCCATCGTGCTTGGATCTAAACCTATTTGTCCAGATATGAAAAGAAACTTGTCTGCTAAAACTGCCTGAGAATAGGTTCCTATAGCTTTAGGAGCATTATCCGTATGAATTATTTTTTTCACTAATTTATTTAATCTTCAATTTTCTATCTTCTGAGGAATGGACCCTATTAACCGAAATTACATTTTTCGTTTTCTTTAAAGCCTTCATAACTTTCGCTAAATCATCTCTTCCAGATACTTCAATAATTAAGAAAAGTTGTACTTGATTACCCGCAGGAGTTTCACCTCTTATTCCCTCTATGTTTTTATCCATTTCAGAAATTGCTGAAGATATTTCTGCCAAGATACCTGGCCTATCTTGTGTTGTGACAACAAGTTCAGCAGAAAAGTTGCCGTCAATATCATCTTCCCATTGGACAGGTGCGCATAAGGCTGGATCGTCTTTGATGGGTAGAATGTTCTTACACCTTTCTTGGTGGATAACCATTCCTCTTCCTGCAGTAAAATGAGCTACAACAGGATCTCCAGGTATAGGCTTACAACATGGCCCATAGTTTACTAAAAGGCCTTCTGAGCCAGAAATTTGTAGATTACTTGATTCAATTAAACTTGGAGAATCAAAATCAATTGCTTGCATAATTTGGTTCGCAACAAAATTGCTTGGTCTAATTCCAAGACCAATCTGTTGCAAAAGATCATTGAGAGAACTTACTTTTAATGAATCTAAAAGTTTTGACATTCTTGATTTTGGTATGCTTCTCAGCTTTAAGTTATGTTGAGCAAGAGAATTTTCTAAAAGCTTTTTGCCAAACTTTCTTGCTTCGGAGGATCTTAAGTTTTTTAATTGATGTCTGATAGCGCTTCTTGCCCTTGAGGTTATGACCATTTCAAGCCAAGAGGGTTGAGCCTGAGGAATATCATCGGTAATAATTTCAACAGTTTGTCCACTTTCAAGAGGAACGCTAAGAGGAGCAAGGTTTTTATTTATCCTGCAGCCTCTGCAATGAAGGCCAATATCGGAGTGAACCATAAAAGCAAAATCGATAGGAGTTGACCCTTTTGGCAATTCGATAATTCTTCCTTTTGGAGTGAAAACATATATCTCATTAGGCACCAATCCAGTTTTTATAATTTCAACAAAGTCTCTAGAATTCTCTGTATTTTTTTGAATTTCCACTAAATTATTTACCCATCTTCTTGCTCTGGCCTGAACAGGACTGTCTTTTCCTTCTCCAGATTTATATAACCAATGGGCAGCAATTCCAAATTCAGCAAGCTCATCCATTTCACTTGTTCTAATTTGGATTTCAACAGGCAATCCATCAAAAGTTATGACTCCAGTATGAAGAGATTGATATGAATTAGATTTTGGAATGGCTATATAGTCTTTAAATCTACCTTCTATTGGATTGAATGCATTATGCAAAACTCCAAGCGCTTTATAACAATCCAATGCAGAACCTACTGTTATTTTAAAAGCATATACATCTAAAACTTCAGATAAGGGTTTTCCTTGTTTTCGCATTTTTTTGAAGATCCCATAAAGATGTTTTTGCCTTCCTACGACTTCACCAGATAGATTATTTTCTTTCAATTTTTCTTTAATGGATTTTTCAATTTTAGACAAAATTCTTTTCCTTCCTTTAGTTGCAGTATCAATGGCTTTTCTGAGAATGGTTGCTCTGTGTGGATTTAAAACTTCAAAAGCCCTATCTTCTAATTCCCTATATATTTGGTGCATACCTATTCTGTGTGCAATAGGTGCATATATTTCAATTGTTTCTTTGGAAATTCTTTTTTGTTTATCTACAGCAAGATGATTCAATGTCCGCATGTTATGAAGTCTATCCGCTAGCTTGACAACTATCACTCTAATGTCTTGTGACATTGCTAGAACCATTTTTTGAAAATATTCAGCTTGCTCATCTTCTTTACCGCTGATTTTTATCTTATCGAGCTTGCTAACTCCATCTACAAGGTTAGCAACGTCTTTATTGAACTCTTTTGATAAAAAAGACTTTGGTATGCCCGAGTCTTCGATAACATCATGGAGCATAGCAGCCGAGAGACTATCCCCATCCATTTTGAAATTAGCCAGTATTTCCGCAACAGCTACGGGATGAGTAACGTAGGGATCTCCACTGACACGATATTGACCAGAATGAGCATTGGCAGCAAAAAAGAAAGCTTTCCTTACTTGCTCTAATTGATCTGAATCCATATAAGTCTTCAGACTTTTAGTTAAACCTTTTATAGAAGATGCTTCAGCAACCATACCACTGAATTTTAGCAAAATTGGAGAAAAATGGAGATTAAGTCTCTGAATCTGAAGTTAGTTGTTCAGAAAGTTCTTCTTCAAAAATATCGAAATTAAACTCTTGAATGTTGTCTTGAGTAACTGTGCCAGCAGCGATCTCTCTGAGAGCAACAACAGTTGCCTTATCATCGCCGCTATCTATAGTTGGCTCTCTACCATCAAGAGCTATTTGTCTGGCTCTTTTAGCAGCAAGTTTAACCATTTCAAAACGGTTTGGGATTCTCTTTAAACAATCTTCAACAGTAATTCTAGCCATACTAACCTCGGAGTGGGACGATTCTACTCAATTTATAGTTCTTATTCCAGCAATTTCTTTACATGAGTAGATGAAATCCTCTCTATAAAATCCTTCGGGTCACATCGGTCTAGAATTATAGATTTAAGATCTTTTAGAGCCATCTCAAATTTATCATTAAGGATGAGAAAATCGTAAATTTCGGAGTTAGATATTTCACTTTTTGCTTCATTTAATCGTTTTTCGATAATTTCATGCTCATCAAGATTTCTTTCAATGAGCCTCTTTTTTAAATCATCAATAGTTGGCGGCAATAAAAAGATTAAATAACAGTCTATTCTGCTTTTGACCTGCATTGCCCCTTGCCAATCCAATTCAAGAATAACAGTCTTACCTTGACTGATGAATGTATTAACTATTTCCTGAGAAGTTCCATAATAATTATCAAATACCGTTGCATGTTCTAAAAAATCATCATTTTTTATTTTGTCTTCAAAACTTTTTTTATCGGTAAAGTAGTAGTCAACTCCATCTTTTTCGTTCATTCTCTTCTTTCTTGTTGTGTGAGAAATGCTTAAAACTGTACCTTCTGATCTCGGATCATCTAGAAGTCTTTTTATGAGGCTTGTTTTTCCACCTCCAGAGGGGCTTGAAATAACAAAGATGTTTATATTTTGTTTATCCATTATCATATTAAATTATGCACCCATTTATAAAAAAGGCTATCGAATTAGAAGCTCTTAAATTCGGTGATTTCACTTTAAAGTCGGGACTTAAAAGTGAATATTTTTTTAATATTGCTAGTTTTTTTAACAGCCAAGACTTGCATTTTTTGGCTACCCAATATTTTAAAGTTATCCAAAAAGCTAATTTAGAATTCGATGCTATCTTCGGTCCAGCATACAAAGGCATACCTTTGGCAACTGCGATAAGTCACCATTTCTATGTTGATGAGAGGAGGAAAATAGAACTTATATTTGATAGGAAGGAAATTAAAGATCATGGTGAGGGCGGAAAGCTGATAGGAGATATTTCTGAAAAAAAAATATTAATTATTGATGACGTCTTGACTGCTGGCACGGCCATTAAAGAGACATTTGAGATAATTCAACAAAATAATGCAAAAGCTGTTGGAGCAATAGTTGCACTTGACAGAATGGAGAAAGATACAAATTCTCTTACTTTTCAAGAAAACCTTGAAAAAAGCTTATCTATTCCAATATTAAGTATTGCAACATTTGAAGATTTGAAAAAATAAAGATGTTTTCAGGAATAGTACAGACTAAAAGTGAAGGGCACGAGTCCAGTGAAACGGATTCTGGCATAAGGTTAAAAATTACTTCTAATGAATCCTTCTTTCTCAATATCAAAATAGGAGATAGTGTTTCAGTAGACGGCGTATGTCTAACTGTTACAGATTTTGGAAAAAATTATGCATTTTTTGATGTTATTCCTGAGACTCTTAGATGTACTAATCTTAATGAAATTAATGAGAATAGGGTTTTCAACCTTGAACGTTCCTTAAAGTTTGGTGATGAAGTTGGAGGGCATTTGGTTTCTGGGCATGTGCATGAAACTGGTTTGGTAGAAAAAGTTGTTTCAGGAGATGAGTACATTCTTAAGATTTCTTTTTCAAAAAACTTAAGTAAATATCTTTTTAAAAAAGGATACGTTGCCATTAATGGCGCCAGCCTGACTATAAAAGATAAAG
>CACKZK010000025.1:0-7186 GCA_902604535.1 uncultured SAR86 cluster bacterium | reverse complement strand
TCTTCACCTTCGTGCTCATCATGGCCTTCTTCCTCGCCATGACCACCGTGACCTTCACCATGGTAAGGAATACCGTAATGAGTCTCTAAAATATTTGCAGATGCACCGATGTATCCCCAATCCTCAACTACCGAAAAACCAAATTTATGAGACTCACGCTCGTAATCTGAATTCTCAAGGTACCCAAGTTCTTCGTCATGATGTCCTTCTTCTTCGTGCTCGTCATGTTCTTCTTCGCCTTCGTGCTCGTCATGCTCTTCTTCAGAATGCATAACTGCTCCGTCGGGCACATCGTAATTTTCAAAATCGGTGTTTTCATAGGAGTAGCTAAAATTGATTCCGTTAACAATGTTGGTAATTCCAAAAGCTTCTGCTGTTCCCCTATTTACGGATTGTTTTTCAAAATCAACGTTGGCGTTTAACCCATCAAAATCTTGTCTCGCTATGGTGTTATCAACAATATTAATGATTCCACCTACACCACCGTTGGCGTATAAAAGTGATGAAGGACCACGAACAACCTCAATTTGTTGCACGTTGTTCATATCGATCTCAACAGGGTGATCAACTCCGATACCAGCAACATCTCGATTGACCATACCGTTTTTGAGAATTTTAATTCTGGGACCCGACAATCCTCTGATAACCGGTTGCCCGGTGGCAAAGCCATAGTCTGAATTGGCTACTCCAAGCAGGTCATCGATAGATTCACCTAAACTTGCTCTTCCTTGATCGTCTAAATCAACTCCGGATAAAACCTGAACCGGATCACCAATCTCACTTAAATTCTGATCGATTAAAGAAGCGGTAACTGTAACCTCTTCTACGTCATCAGCGATTAAAAATTGGGCACTAAGTAGCACCAATAAAAAATAAATATAATGTTTCACAAAACCTCCAAAAAAAAGTTAAAAATTAAAAAAATAAAATTTAACTTTTTGGTGGTGCGCGAATAGAAAGTTGATTAGAAAAAAGGGTGATTTGCCTTGTCTGTTTTTCATCAAGGAAATCGGAAAATATTGCTGTTAGTTGATAAGTGCTTTCGTCTTGAACGTATTCACTGTGTTCAGCTAAACAAGTTGAACAATCTTCACTAAGCTCGTTTGAGTGTTCTTCGTGAACATGATCACCGTGATCCACTTCAAAATGCGACGTCTCATGCGAGATGATCCCCGCAGAGAAGATAATCGCAAATAGAAAAGCAAACAGCTTAAATTTCATGGCCATTATTAAACCTTTAAAAGGTTAAAAAGAAAAGAGGTTAAAAAATTAAATATATACCCAAGTCAATCAACAGGTAAAACATTGCTAAAAAGCCAATACTAAAAAAGATACTGCGCACGCTCGGATTCTTATCAGTAGCTACCGTGTAGTACAAAATCATATGAAAGACTCTCGCAATTGCATACGTCCAAAGGACAATAGAAAGTTTAGTTGCACTATAGCCAGATACCAGTGCGATCAGTGCCATTCCAAGGACAGGAACTATGTTTTCCATTGAGTTCCAAAACGTTCGATACGCTCTAAAAAACAAAGATTCTTGTCCTAACGACGGATCTATTACGCCAACTTTATAATTGGGTTGTTTGCGATGCAGATGAATTAAAACCATAGCTTGAATCACGATCGTAACCAAGATGAACCATAAACCGATTAATGAAGATTGATATATTCCCAACATGAGGGGTATTCTAAACCCAACACATAATTTAATTAAAAAATTTTGAGAGGTTTATCATGAACGTATTCATAACCGGATGTAGCACAGGCATTGGATTGGCAGCAGCAGAGCACTTTGCTGCTAAGGGTTATCAAGTTATCGCGACAGCAAGAAACCCAAAGTCATCTGAAGGACTTCAGTCTTTAATTAAAAGTAATGATTCTGTAATGGTTCTACCTCTTGATGTGACCGATCAAGCCTCAGTAGACGCTACGATCAAAAAAGCAACAGACGAGGTAGGAGCTATTGATGTGCTGATAAACAATGCCGGCATTGGTCATGGGATGTCTGTAGAAAATACCTCAATCGATAAAGCTAGGGATATCATGGAAACCAATTACTTTGGTGCTTATCGAACGATGAAAGCAGTTATTCCAAGCATGCGAGCTGAAGGCTCAGGCACCATCATCAATATTTCTTCGCAGGCAGGCAGACGTCCGTTTTTTCTACAAGGCCCGTATTGCGCCAGTAAATATGCGCTCAATGGTCTCTCAGAAACCTTAGCTCACGAAGTAGCAAAGTTTGGCATCAGAGTAGCCTTAGTGGAGCCAGGCGTTGTGCGAACTCCTATTTTTGCTAAAAATGCTCTACCAGAAGAAGACAAAGAACATTATGAAATGCTCCAATCAAGAACAATCCGCTCGATAACTAAAGGATTGATGGAAACAGGTTGCGATCCAATCGATATAGCTAAGTGCATGGAAGAAATAGTCGTTTCAGAGAATCCCAAGGTGCATTATCTTCTCGAGAAAGATGCCAGAGACAACATCCGAGTTTATGATGAGGACGGCCCAGAGGCTTGGGTTGAAGATGGTAAAATCGAAGACGACGACGAATATTTTAAAGTCCAAAAAGAAAGATATGGCTATGATCTTGGCTGAAAATAAGGTCTAAAGCTTTCGGCATATAGATTTAATCTCTTCTAATTTTTCATAGAAGCCATCAATCGAGAAAGATTCGTAGGGCATATCCATGAAGGGGTACAAAGGATCGTCGATCGCTAATTTAAACGAAATAACTTTGCCGTAATCTTTGGCAAAATCAGGATTAATCCACGGTACAAAAAAACGAATGATATCAGGTCCCCCAGTACCTAGCTCTCTGCCAAACAAATTGTAAAAAGTTAAGTTATAGGCTGTGAGCGAATTTGCTAATTGGGTAAAGGGCGATGACGAGATGAATTTAGCCTCTCCCTGCGAGAGTTTATCAACTAAATTATTCAACATGGTTTCGCCGTGAATCTCTCGTATATCCATGAAATCTAAAGTTGATAAATGGAAAAAGGAAGCAACTTCCTCACAATCCTCTTTTGCGACAGCGAATTGTAAAATATGTCCGGCTGCACCAAATCCTTTAGTCTGCATTCCAACTGATCTTTTCGCTTGTTTTATCTCCCATTTAAGATCTTCAGGGGAAATAGGTAGTATATTTTCACCCTCAGAATAGTTAAATAAATAACCACCTTTAAGAAGATAATCGTCCAAATAATAAATCTTGTTACCAAAAACTTGGCAGTCCTCAATATCCCGCAGAAAAACCTGTAAAAAGTTTTCTTCTTGATTCGGAATGAAATGCAAACACTCTTCAGGAACTGCATAACGATTGTCGTAATGTTGAACTAATTTTTCTTTACTCAAGGCAAGCTCGCCATCAATAGATTCAAGAGAAGCTATGGTCTCAATATCAAACTGATCACAAAGGGTTAAACCTTGAGATCTAAGGGGATACATGATTTGTTGGATTTGTCTGGAATTGGGATATCTCTTGATCATTTCCCAAAACATACAGAAGTCATCCTGATTTTCTGACATGTAATCTATCAGATAAGTACGAGTGGGTTTGCTGACGGTAACACCGTACCAACTATCTTCACCAAGTAGAGTGAGGTTAAGTTCATTAGGTGCTTGGCTGAGCTTCTCGACTAATTTATTTGAAACAATTTTTAGGTGATAGGTATTTAGATCAGTCTTATAGGAAGAACAAGACTCCAATGGAATCATGTATTCAAAAATTTTGTTATTGCTTTCGTTAGGATCAAATTGACTCATTAAATCGTAATAGCGATCAAAAGATACGTACTCTTCACTCAAAAATACAATGGGACAGTTTTTTTGCTCTAAGATATCGACCAGGTATCCATGCACTGGTTTTGCTAACTCTTTATCAGCTGAACTCAACCAAGATTCCAAAGCTAACGTATTCTTATACGGATCAATAAATAAGATATCACTGCGATCCTCATCAATATAAATTTCAACGTCACTGCGCTGAAAAAAACGTTGGCGTATAATTTTTTCAGTTGTTTCTGAAAAGGGTCCTCTCAGGAACTCTCTAACTTCCGCTTCTTCTGCTACCTCGCTCGCCACGATCAACGGTACTAGATAGAAGTGATGCAACACCATAAAGGAGCTCATGATGATTAACGGAATGATTGCTAGATATTTCATGGGGTTCTCCATAATTATTTTTTAATCGATATTCGATAGATAATCTCATCCAATACCGGCACGCCGTTGATTTTTTCTAACGTAGCGCCGACTTCACTGCTCCTGTATTTTTTGACCAACACACCGTCTTGAAAACAGTACACCCAGGTCGAAAGCGGATCTTCTTCAATGATCAGTTCAAAATAATTTCCCGACTCGTAATGCACTTTTGCATTTTCATTGATCTTTATTTTTTTCATGTAGTTTTGACTCTATGAATACAATTAAGTTCTCATGATCATTCTCAAGTGCGACTGATTGTGTCGTTTGTAGAATTTAGGATGTAAAGATGCCTGTTGAGAGAATAAACAAATACAAGCAGCTGGCCTTTAACTGTATTTTAGGTTGGCTGATCAATGACATCTGGTCATTCATCGAAAGAGAAGATTTCCCTGAGGAATTAAAAAAATCTGAACAACAATTCAAGAACCGTCTTGAAGAAATTCAGTCCTTAGCAAAGACACTTAAAAAATTGAGAGAACTTAATTTCAAATCACATCTCTACTCAAATCTGCTCGACGAAGATACGGTTATTACGATAAAAAAAGCTGATCAATTAGCAAACATAGATATCAAGCATCTAGAAATCGCACAAATTAAAGAATGTTACGGAAACGATATCATCCTTGAAGAAGAAAAATGGTTGGAACGAGTTAAGCCCTTCATTTCCGAGCAAAATCCGAGATATATCGAAAATCTATTCTGCACTCAAATAAACAGTTGGTATAAAAAACACATCGATTTGCTGACCTTTATGGACGAAGCTCCGCAAGGTCAATTGTGGTCTGCGTTTAGTGAAATAGTCGCAACTGGCTATATCATTCAAGATTTAATTGAAGATCAATTAAAAGAGCTCAGTTACTTTAAATACCTTGGCGATCAATTAGCTAAAGATGGTTTTGATCTCAAGTCTCAGAAAACTAAAAACTACCTAGAGTTTGAGTTCAACTCTACTACTGATCACTTACGCTCCATCAAAGATTTTTTTTCTTACTTGGAAAAAGATTACACCAAAATATCATTTGAGGAATTTATGGAGCGATTTAACGGTCTAGATACATTACTCCGAAGATGGCAGGCTGTAGGCATTGTGTCTGCACAAAAAGCTCTTAAATTTGTGAATCAAGAACCTTATCCAAAAATAGATTTTTTTGATTTAGATCAAGCTTTCATCGATGAAGTTAAGGAGCCCAAAAAGTGGTACGTAGATGTTAATCAAACTGTTCTTATTTGATATTAGTTCCAGCGATAGCTAGCTAAATCTTCTTTGACTTCAAGCAGCTTTATCAAATCAGATTTCTTCCCGCCTTCTTCTAGGTGCATATCAAAATCAAAATAAACCTCGTCATTTATTTTTACGAAGACAAGGTCGGTTTCAATACCCTCTAAATTCCAAGTCACTTCAAAAAAACCTTCCGGAAGATCCTGTGAACTTTCTAAGGATGCAGATTCAAAGAAGAGGCCGATAATATCCAATTCATCGGTCATCTTTATCATTGTTCGAGAATACAATCTTGGAAAGTTGTAACGGAAAAAACTTCGAATATCGTATCTATGCACATAAAAAAGGTACATAACGCCTAAGATAATGATTTGTGTCCCATAAAGTTCGTGATCTGTCATAAGCTTTTTAATATTTTTAATTCGTTTTTTTTTGAAAAATGATTACGTATGCAGTATTTACGCGTTATAGAAGCTATCGTCAAAATCATGGTTTGAAAGATCGATAAAGTGAAAGCATTTTCAATGCCCATACTTATTAACAATAAAAGAGATAAATATGAAAGACCCCAGGCAATTGGCATAGCCAAAGCTGTATCTGCGACAGATTCTTTAAATGCCAACTTATTTAATTTAATCATTAATTCAAAAGATTCTTTTTTTTAGATAACTCATCAAAATCATTTTGATCATTTAAAAGTTTCATTTCATGAGCCCAACACATCATGATAAAGCCAGTAGCAATTACTGGATTATCTGCGCAATAATAATTCAATGAAATGCAATATCTTGTCAAAGTTGAGCAATAATCACCTTGATGAAAATCTTTCTCTTTAGAAAATTTATCAAATAGCTTTTCTAGCTCTTTCTCAAGCAAAACTTCTTTTTTATTCATCCTTGAATACTAAATACTTTAGACGACAAAATGTGACGCTTTTCTTACACGACATGTTTTGTCGTCGAAAGCTCATAAAATATTTTTCGTGATAGATCTATCTAGAAGAAACTTCATTTCAAAAAACCTTAAGTTGTCTGTTTTAACCGCTGCTTCATTAGCAACTCCCTATGTTATGACGCCCTCTGAAGACACGCCTTACAATAAAAAAGAAAAGAATCACTTAACACAAGATTTAGATGACAAACATAAAAATAGCAAAAGACTCTTAGCAGTCAATATTCTATCCAGCCTTTCATTTGTGGGTTTATATTCTTTTATCATTTCTAATTATGATCATTTATCTCAAAGTTTCCTTTACCTAATTATCTGTATATTCTTATTTTTCATTGGAATTCCATTTGCTAGATTTTCTTACGAAAAACTCTTAAGTTTTTATTGAAACGCTTTTTAACTTAATATGATAAAAAAAGTAGTTTTAATAAAAATTTGTGAGTTATTTTAAGTATTATGAAGCATTAGAGGGGCTGGACTCCTTTGATCTCCTATTAATTAGTTTCTGTTACATAGATAAAAATTTTCATTTCAAAGAAAAGGAATACCTTATTGAACAAGGCATTAGTAATGATGTCATAAAAAAAGTTGAAAAAATAATTTTAACTAAAGAGGGTTCAGTTGAAGAAATCTTTAATTTTGCTCTTGAAAATTTACCTGAAGATTTATTTGAAATAGCTGCAGTAGCTCTTGTAGACGTTGCATGGGCTGATGGCAAGATAGATGATGCTGAGAAAAAATATATAAAACTGGCTGAAAAAAAATGGAATCTCTCAATAGAAATTATATCTGAGGAGTGGAAACCTACTA
>CACKZK010000024.1:0-8569 GCA_902604535.1 uncultured SAR86 cluster bacterium | reverse complement strand
TTTTAAAGCAAGTGGTTCTTATAAATACGAATCTTATGGAAAAGAATTATTTGAATCTGTTAATGGTGATCCTTTTGTTATTCAAGGGTTACCGTTGAAGGCTATCAAGAATTTTTTTAGATAATTTGGTAAGGTTTATTAATTATGAAGAATTTCAAAGATAAAGTTGCTGTTATTACAGGTGCTGGGTCTGGAATGGGCCAAGAGCTTGCTTTACAGTTGGCATCTGAAGGTTGCAACATAGCCTTAGTTGAATGGAAGGAAGATCTTTTGAATGAAACAAGGGAATTACTTAAAAAACATAACGTTGGAGTTTCTTCACATTTAATTGATGTCAGTGATAAAGAGGCAGTTGATAACTTGCCAAATGAAGTTATTGAAAATCATGGGCAAGTGGACATTGTTTTCAACAATGCAGGTTTATCTGTAGCGACCAAAGTTGAAGATAGCACAGATGAAGATTGGGACTTCGGATTGGGAATTCTTTTGCATGGGGTTATTAATTCAACAAGAGCGTTTCTGCCCCACTTAAAAGGAAGACCTGAATCTGCAATCGTTAATACATCATCAATATTTGGACTTTTGAGCGTGCCTACACAGTCTATCTACCACGTTGGGAAATTTGGTGTTAGAGGTTTTACTGAAAGTTTAGCTCTAGAAATGCAATTGAATAATGAGTCTGTGGAAGTTTATTCTGTTCATCCTGGTCACATAGGTACCAATATATTTTCTGCATCAAGGTTTAAAAATTTTGAACCTGGGACTTCTTTATTTGGTGAGGCAAATACTCCTGAAGAAGCAGGAAAAATTTTTAAGGAAAATGCACCTACAAGTGCAAAAAGTGCTGCAAAAATAATTCTTAAAAACATTCGAAAGAAAAATAAAAGGATATTAGTCGGCATAGACGCGCATATGTATGATTTGGCTCAAAGAATTTTTCCGAAGTGGTATATATATCTTCTTCCTCTTATTCCATTGATCAGAAA
The DNA here is from genome assembly GCA_902604535.1 of uncultured SAR86 cluster bacterium. Classification (GTDB taxonomy): domain Bacteria; phylum Pseudomonadota; class Gammaproteobacteria; order Magnimaribacterales; family AG-339-G14; genus CACNYO01. The sequence goes on along the minus strand of CACKZK010000024.1, from coordinate 7,583 downwards.
TTTATTTCCTAAAGACAAGATTAGTTAAATTTTATAGGGGCTTTAAAGCCTTTAAGTTTTATGCCTTCTTCAGAAATTTCAATATCCTCTAATCCTTCTAGGACTTCCTCATTAAATCTATAAATAACCCCGTAATCTCCTTTCTTGCAACTCTCTTGATAGTTAATAGATGATTCACGAACTTTTTCTTTATTTTGCTCGTATTGCAAGTGTTCAGCTTTAGAGAATTCTTGATTAGCTAAATCAAATGCAATCTTTGGAGATATAATTCCTGCTGAGGCATTATTCCCTCCAAAACCTTTTGCATTTAGATAAATGGCATCAATAGATTCTTTATCTTTTTCGGTGTCTTCCAAAATGAAATTCAAACTATCTTTATATACATCCTCGGCAAGTTTTTTGGTTGTATTGATACCTGGTATGAAACCATGTTTCCAAAAGCCAATTGCAGTCATTAGTTCGTCTCCAGCTGCTGGGCCCATTGTATGACCTAAGGAGCCTTTTAAACCCGTTATTTCCCATTCATTAAGGCCCATTCCATTTGCTACTGATGAAAGTACATGCGACTCAGTACTTCTGTTTTGAAAAGTACCTGTTCCGTGTGCGATAACAAAACTCCTTTTGAGATCATTAGAAAATTGTTTAGTTTCATTAACTGCAGAAGCCATGGTGATGTAATTTCCAATACCTGGCGAAGAAATTGATTTTTTAATCCCGTCAGCATTAATTTTTATCCCTGGGGCTAAAGCATATATCTCCAAGCCTAGTTCAAAGGCTTTTTCCAAGCTTGCCACTAAGACAAATTGAGCCGCCTCACCTAAAATTAGGCCTGCATTATCTCCAAATGGTCTGCATGCTCTGGAGTGGTCAATCTCAGAATCATCTCCGTTCCTTTGTTGCATTGCTAGAATTTTTTTATCATCAGCAATTCCTGTAGTAGCAACAAAACCATCAGTTACTTCAGGATTTATTGGTGCCTCAGCTGATCCAGCAATACCGATATCTAAACGATCTTCTTTAATACCATTTATAAGTAAATCGAGGTTATACAAAAAAGTAGCGCATGCACCTGCATTTGCACCTGTAACTCCCACAGATCCCAAAATATATGCGTTGATAAAATCTGCGGACATTTCAAGCAACGACATAGACAAATGTTTAGAACTTGCTCTTTTACCCTTAAGTCTAGACTGCATTAAGCCTCCCAACCCAAATGAATCTAATTGACCTATTGCAGGCCCAGCAAAAACTCCAACTCTTGAAGGATCAACAATTGGTTTAATATCTTCATCCCAATTGATGCCCGCAAAACCAAGAGCATCAGAAACTCCAAATAATGTAGTTTCTAATCCCACGGGATGTTGTCTGGACTTATAAAAGCTTCCCGGATCAAATCCAGTTGGAAATTGTCCAGCTGCATTCACATTCATCTTTCCAGTCATTAAACCGTCCGGATCATATCTATCTTTATCAATCTTTCTTACCAATGTATTGGCAAGAATATTTTCTTCGTTAGTAAGTCCAGCAGTCAAATTGCTGAGATCAAGAATGACCCCATTTTTTTCTTCTTGTGAAAGAAGATTAAATACCAAACGCTTATAGGCAAGATCAAATGCAGATCGTCCAGCAGAATTAATTCCTCCGTATCCGCATATAACTGGCAATCTTCTTATTGACTTCATAATGTGATATTTTTTATTCCGGAGGAGTTATTTTACTTTAAAAATACAAAAGATTATGCACCCAGGTATAAATGGCCCAAAACTTAAAGATAAACCAGCAATTATTATGGCTGGGAGCGGTGATGTAATAACGCACCAAGAATTAAATGAATTATCCAATCAAGGCGCCCAACTATTTCGATCTCTTGGCTTAAAACCTGGAGATAGTATGGCCTTCATGATGGAGAACCATAAGCTGTTTTTTCCTATTGCATTTGCAGCATGGAGAAGTGGGCTGAAATACACTGCTATCAGCTGGAGACTTCAGGCAAATGAAGTTGAATACATTGTCAAAGATTGTGGTGCAAAAGTATTTATCACATCAAAATTTTTAGAGGATTCAGCTAAAGATTTAGCAAGCTCTCTTGAGGGAGTGCATAAATTTATGCTTGATGGAGAATCAGGTGATTTCAAATCTTTTGAAAATGCGATCAAATCAATGCCCGTTGAACCGATAGAAGATGAATGTCAGGGGGCAGCAATGCTTTATTCTTCAGGAACTACAGGAAAGCCAAAGGGCGTTAGTAGAGAGATAAACCTAAGTCCTTTACCTTATGATTCTGCCGATGATGATCTTGGTTTGACCAGAGTTGTGCAAGGTCTGTATTCAGCTGACGAAGAATCAATTTATCTATCTCCAGCACCTTTGTATCATTCAGCTCCGATGGGCTTCAATACAGGATTTTTGGCTTTGGGAGCAACAAGCATCGTTTTAGAAAAATTTGATCCCGAGGCTGCATTGGAAGCTATTGAGAAATATAAAATCACTCACAGTCAATGGGTTCCAACTATGTTTATTAGATTTCTTAAGAGCGATCCAGAAATCATGGATAAATATGATTTATCTTCACACAAAATTGCCATTCATGCGGCTGCTCCATGCCCAGTCGAAGTAAAAGAAAAAATGATTGATTGGTGGGGGCCAATTATTCACGAATATTATGCTGGAACAGAATTTAATGGCTTTGTTGCATGTAATTCTGAGCAATGGCTTGCTCACAAAGGGACTGTTGGACAGTCATTATTAGGACCTGTACATATTCTCGATGATGATCAAAACGAAGTAGCTACTGGAGAAGAGGGAACTATATATTTTGAGGGACCAACATCCACGGGTTTCTCCTATCACAACGATGAGGAAAAAACTAAAGGAGCGACATCAAAGCAAGGATATACAACTCTTGGAGATGTAGGCTACCTTGATGAGGATGGCTTTCTTTACCTAACCGACAGGAAAGCTTTTATGATAATTTCTGGGGGAGTAAATATATATCCTAAAGAAACTGAAGATACTTTGATTATGCACCCAAAAGTTGCAGATGTTGCTGTGTTTGGAGTGCCGAACGAAGAAATGGGAGAGGAAGTGAAGGCCGTAGTTCAACCTAAAGATATGAGTTTGGCTAGCGATGATCTTGAGCAAGAATTGATGGCTTATTGTCGAGAAAATATTTCGCACGTCAAATGCCCCAGGAGCATTGATTTTCGTGAAGAGTTACCGCGACATCCAACAGGAAAGTTATACAAAAGACTTCTTAAGGATGAATACTGGGGAAAAGGAAAGGCTATTTAAATTTAGCCTCGCAACTCTCAAGAGTTTGCATAATTAATGTGTTGATTGTCATTGGACCTACTCCACCAGGAACAGGAGTGTAAGCTGAGCAGATAGAATCTAATCCTTCTTGTTCAACATCACCAAAACCCCCTGGATGAAATCCAGCGTCGACTAGGATAGAACCTTTTTTTAACCAGGAAGATTTTACAAATTCCTTCTTTCCCAGTGCTGCTACAACAATATCTGAATCACTTACAATTTCTGAAAGATTCGTCGTCTTTGAGTGACAAATTGAAACGGTTGCATTTTCATTCAATAACATCATCGACATGGGTTTTCCTAAAATTGGACTTCTGCCTATCACGCAAGCACTTCTGCCAGAACAATCTATACCGTAATGCTTTAATATCCTGATGATTCCATAGGGAGTGCATGAGCCATAAGCATCAGAACCCATGGCCATTAATCCAAAGCTTTCAGAAGTAACACCATCAACATCTTTTTCAACTGCAATCGAATCAAAGCAGATTCTTTCATCAATTTGAGAAGGAACAGGATGCTGTAAAAGAATTCCATGAACATTCTCATTTCTATTTAATTCATTGATTTTTTCTAAGAGCTCCTCTGTGGTAGTTGACTCATCCATCTCAACTTTTAGAGAATCCATTCCAATTCTTTTACAAGCATTACCTTTCATTTTCACGTATGTTGCAGAAGCTGGATCCCTTCCAACTAAGATGGTTGCCAGAATTGGAGTTGCGCCAGTTTTTTCTTTGAGTTCAGAGACTCTTATTTTGAATTCTTCTTCTGAAAGTGAAGCTAATTTTTTTCCATCTAATATCAAAGACATTCAAACATTATATAGATTTTAAATTTCATATTAGTTTTTAGAGTATCAAAAAAGGTATTATTAATTATAATGCTTCTCAACGGGGTGTAGCGCAGCCTGGTAGCGCGCCTGCTTTGGGAGCAGGATGTCGGGGGTTCAAATCCCTCCACCCCGACCATAAAAAATTATGAAAAAATTTTTAGAAGAAAAAATGCTGGGTAATCCTTCAGGTATCAACAAATTTTTGAATTTAAAGTATCTATCTTCAAAGGACGAAGAACATTATTTTTCGGTAAGCTTTGATGAATCCTCAATAAATCCAAGAGGCTTTGTGCAAGGCGGAATGATTACAGCTGCATTGGATCAAGCTTCATCCATGGCTTTTATAGGGGACAACAATGGTACTGCTGCTCCCTTAACGACTGACTTACACGTCTTGTTTCATAGATCTTTGCCTTTAGGCGATGCAAAAATTACAGTCAAATTCATAAAAATTGGAAGACAAATAGCGACTATGGAAGCCAGAATTTTTGATGAAGAAGATAAGTTGGTTTCATCCATGATGCATACTGCTGTGAATTTTGCGATACCTAAGCAAGAAGACTAATTAATTCCTTTTCGATAGAATAGTCCGCATCTCCCGGTAGCTCAGCTGGATAGAGCATCTGCCTTCTAAGCAGAGGGTCGCAGGTTCGAATCCTGCCCGGGAGGCCAGAGTGGTGGATGTAGCTCAGTTGGTAGAGCGCTGGTTTGTGGTACCGGTTGTCGTGGGTTCGAGCCCCATCATCCACCCCATTAATTTAGTAAGAGGCAAACTAAGGTTTTATGCTAAAGTTCTGTGCTTTTTAAGAACAAGGAAAAGTAATGTTTGGGTTAGGTAAAAAAAACGAAATAGAAAAAAAATTAAAATTCACTCTTCCTAAAGAAGAACTGCAAAAAGATTACGATAAAAGGGTTGCAAGCCAACAATTTTCATCCACTGTCAAAGGCTACAGGAAAGGCAAAGCACCTAAAGAAATAATTGAGCAAATGTACGGAAGTCAGATTAAGGCTAACGTTATTTTTGATGCAATGTCTGAAAGCTTTTTTAAAAAAATAAGCAAAGATAATATCCAAGTTGTAGGACAACCTAAGTTTGATCCTAAATCTATGGAACTTGATAAGGATGTTAAATTCGAGGCAACTTTTGAAGTTTATCCAGAGATTACGATAAAAAAAATTTCTCAACTAACCTTCAAAAAACCCATTTCAGAAGTTGCTGATGAAGACATCAACAAAACAATCGATAACATTCGTAAAAGATTTTCACAATTGGAGTCTAAAGAAGGTAAGTCTGAAGACAATGATGTGGTCAAAGTTAACTTTGAAGGATTTATTGATGATGAACCTTTTGAAGGTGGTAAAGCAGATGCGGTTACGATTGAAATAGGTTCTAATACTATGATTCCTGGGTTTGAAGATGGCTTGAAGGATTTATCTAAAGGCGACAAGAAAGACTTAAATGTTTCATTTCCTGACGACTACCATGTAGAACATTTAAAAGGGAAGCCAGCAATCTTTAAAACAGAAGTTTTGGATGTTCTAAAACCTAAGTTACCAGATATGAATGAAGAGTTTTTTACCATGGCTGGCATACCATCTAAAGATGAGGCTGAATTCAAAAAAACTTTAAAGGAAAGACTTAATGTTGATTTAGAGTCTGCTCTTACCGGAATGAAAAAAGAAAGAATTTTCGATGCGCTTGCCGAAATGAACGAATTTGAAATTCCTGAGTCCATGATCATGAATGAAATGATTAATCTAAGAAAAGGTTCTGCCGCTCAAACAGGCAAAGATTATGAAAAATTAAAAGATGAAGAATTTCCACTTGAGAACTTTAGAGTGAATGCACAAAAAAGGGTGAAGCTTGGCATCATACTTAACAAGCTAATTGAAGAACATGAACTAAAAGTAGATGGTGAAATAGTTAAAAAGCTTATAGAGGAAAGATCTAAAAACTACAAAGAACCCGAAAAAGTTGTAAATTGGTATTATAGTAATGAAGAACAGTTAAAGAATATTGAATCATTGGCTTTAGAAGAACAGGTTACCGAACTTTTAGAAAAGGAAGGAAAGTCAACTGAAGAAAATATGGATTTTGATAAAGTTTTAGGAATAAACGCATGACCGATAAAATTTTTAATCAATTGGTACCGATGGTGGTTGAACAAACACCAAGAGGTGAAAGAGCTTTTGATATTTACTCTAGGCTACTTAAGGAAAGGGTTATTTTTATCACTGGACCAATAGAAGACTACATGGCCAATCTAATTGTGGCTCAATTACTATTCTTGGAAGCAGAGAATCCTGACAAAGATATCAATATTTACATAAATTCTCCCGGTGGTTCCATAACTTCTGGAATGTCTATATACGACACAATGACTTATATAAAACCTGATATAAGCACCCTGTGCATTGGCCAAGCTGCCAGCATGGGTGCAATACTCCTTGCAGGAGGTACCAGTGGAAAAAGATTTGCTCTTCCTAATTCAAGAATTATGATTCATCAGCCTTTGGGAGGTTACCAAGGTCAAGCCTCAGATTTTGAAATTCACGCAAAAGAAATTCTATCTATGAAGAAAAAGTTGAATGAAATCCTAGCTTTTCACACTGGTAACGAAGTTGATCAGTTAGAAAAAGACACAGAAAGAGATAATTTTATGAATGGCGAAGATGCTAAAGAATATGGTTTAATTGATAAAGTAATTTCAGAAAGAGAAAAAGCACAATGACAGATATCTCAACTACTGATGAAAAGCTACTTTTCTGCTCTTTTTGCGGAAAAAATCAAAACGAAGTAAAAAAGCTTATCGCTGGCCCATCTGTTTATATTTGTGATGAATGTGTTTCTCTATGTAACGACATTATAAAAGAGGATCTAGAAAGCAAAGAAGTTGAAAACTCTGAAACGAAAAAACTTCCGATTCCTGAAGAAATTAATTCTTTTTTGAATGATTACGTAATCGGTCAAGAAGATGCTAAAAAGACTCTTTCCGTTGCGGTTTATAATCACTACAAGAAATTACAAAACATGGATGTTGACTCAGAAGTTGAGCTTGGCAAAAGTAACATACTTCTATTGGGTCCTACAGGGAGTGGTAAAACTCTATTAGCTCAAACTCTTGCTAGGTTACTTGATGTACCTTTCACCATTGCTGATGCTACTACTTTAACTGAAGCAGGATATGTAGGTGAGGACGTTGAAAACATAATTCAAAAACTTCTTCAAAAATGTGACTACGATGTAGAAAGGGCTCAAAAAGGTATCGTTTACATAGATGAAATAGATAAAATTTCAAGAAAATCAGACAACCCATCAATCACTCGCGACGTATCTGGCGAGGGAGTTCAACAAGCACTTTTAAAATTAATAGAAGGCACAGTTGCTTCTGTTCCGCCACAGGGAGGAAGAAAACATCCTCAACAAGAATTTGTCCAA
>CACKZK010000023.1:0-10423 GCA_902604535.1 uncultured SAR86 cluster bacterium | reverse complement strand
GTTTTAAGAGATTTCTGTCAATTTCTTTTTTTAAATCGTTTACACGATCTAAATTTTCTTTAGTTTTTTTGATTCTACTTTCAGTTTCCTTTCTTCTTTCTTTGTAAACTGATATCCCGGCAACTTCTTCAATGTGTGAGCGTAATTCTTCTGGTTTTGAACTAATCAGTTTTGTTGCCATTTCTTGCTCAATAACCGCATAACTTCTTGGGCCAAGCCCAGTGCCTAGGAAAATATCAGTTATGTCTTTTCTTCTGCAAGAAGAGCCATTTAAGTAATAAGAAGATAAGCCCTCATGATTAACTTGTCTTTTCACAGAAATTTCAGAATAGCTTGAATATTCTCCCCCAAGTCTTCCTGAAGAATTATCAAAGACTAATTCAACAGACGCTCTTGAGGAAGCAGGCCTAGCAACGGACCCATTAAAAATAACATCTGACATGCTATCTCCTCTGAGATTTTTTGCAGAGCCTTCCCCTAGCACCCATCTAACTGCATCAATAATATTTGATTTACCACACCCATTTGGACCAACAACTGCCGACATATCTGAAGGGAAAGGTATTCTCGTGGGATCCACGAAAGATTTGAAGCCAGAAAGGCTAATGTGTTTAAGCCTCATCTATTTAAAGAAAAGTTTCTATATTTTATCTAATTTATCGCCTGAATTGTATGTTTTATTTAGTCTCCGAGGGATTTCAATTTTTTTAAGGCTGAGCTCATTCCCGCCATAATTATTCTTTTTTGATCTGGGTCGTCTGAATATTCAAATGCGATAGACCATGATTTAAGTGCATCCTCATAGTTTTCATCTAAGGTCTGTTTTAGGCCTCTAAGGATCAAAGCTCTTACATTTGCAGGGTCTTTAAGTAATGATTGTTCAATTAAACTCTCAATATCATCATTAAAAATTTGGTCATTGGATAAATATTTAGTTTCTGCTGTTAAAGCTATTACTTCAGCATCAATCTCATTAGGGAAATTAAGAATAAAATGTTCAAGAGTTCTAGAAGCTAAAGAATACTCAGACTTATCAAATAAAAAGTTTGCTAAAAAGTAAACTTGAGCAGGATTGCTGCTGGAGAGATTGATGATGCTATCTATTTTAGTTCTTTTCTCGTCATAAGATGCATTTTCAATAAAATTTAATTGCAAATCTTTTTGGAAGTTCAGTTTTTGAAAGTTTTCTTGGCCAAAAAGAAAAAAGTAAGTTGTGGCAGATAATGCTAAGGATAATCCAAAAATCTTATATTTTTTAATCATTTTTTTTAAGAAAAATTCTTGCAGCAAATAAAATTAATAAAAAGAAAATAAATGGAAGAAGCCAAAGAAAAATATTATTTTCAAAAGAAGGCTTATAGGTTACTTCTTCGCCAAATATATTTCTTAAGTTAGCTAAAATCTCCTCATCAGATTTTCCTAATAATATTTCCTCGTAAATTTTATTTTTGATGTCAAAAGCTATAGGAGCATTTGATCCAGCAATACTCGACCCTTCACACAACGGACAACTCACTTCCTTTTGAAGGGAATAGAATCTTTTTTCGTCCAAATCATTTATGAATGAAAAGATTTTCAATTCATCTTGACCATTCACAAACGAGGAAAGGATCAGAATCATTAAAAATGATTTCATTTGTCAATCAAAGGGGCAAATTTATTATTCCAAACTTGTTCATCCAGAACTCCCATATGATGCATAACTACAGAATCACCATTCTTAATTAAAAAAGTTTCTGGGGCGCCTGACACACCTAACAAAAATCCTACCTCTCCTTTTTCATCAAATATATTTTCACTGTAAGGATCTCCGAATTGATCAAGCCATTTAAAAGCTTTTTCCTTATCATCTTTGTAATTGATTCCAATGATAGATATGCCTTTTTTTTCCAACTCCATTAAGTATGAGTGTTCTAATCTGCATCCCACGCACCAAGTTGCCCAAACATTTAGCAATGATAGAGAATTATTTTTAAGCTCTTCACTGGTAAAAGAATCTCCGTTAAGTAAATTTGATTCAAAAGGTGCTAACTTCTTTTGATCAAATTCTTCAATGCCAGAATTAAGAAATAATTGAAAAAATAAAAGCCCGAAAAGTGATATTACTAATAAGATCGTTAAAAGAGGATAAATTTTCATTTGAATTTGATGTTAGTTCTTACGAATAATGCTAGAAACATAATTATTGCTCCAAGCCAAATAAAACGCACCAGCGGTTTAATTTGAACCTTGGCAGCCCAAGCATTTTCACCAATTTTCTGCCCCAAAGAAATATACACATCCTTATAAATAGAAGGGTAAATTCCAGCTTCTGTAGTTTCCATTCTAGATGCCGGATAAAATCTTCTTTCTGGATAAAGTTTCAGAACTCTATCTTCCTCTTGAAAAGAAAATGTAACCCTATCGCCATAATAATTGTCTTCTTGAACTGTTTGAGTATTTTCTAATGTGATTGTTGAAGAACCTACTGAAACCGATTCATTTTTTTGTAAAACAAATTCTTTTTCCACAGAATTTAAAGAAGAGATGGTAATGCCGAAAGTGAGAATTGCTAATCCTAGATGCCCTGCAATCATAGATAAATTAATTTTACGCTTGGAGTGAAAGCTCTTAAAAACTAGAAGAGTCAACGATTGAATTAACATCAATACGATTGCATTACCAACAAATTCATAAAAAGAAAAAGAGAAAAATATATTTGAGACTAAATAACTTAAGGCAGTACTTGACAATATGATCATTCCAATTGAATTTAAATTATCTATCTTATTACCTCCCCACTTAGTTAATGGCCCGATTGCTTGAAAAAAAAGCAAGATTAAAGCAAAAGGAATAGTAACCATATTGAAATATGGGGCTCCAACAGTAATTTGGTCTCCACCTGAAAAAATCTCGTAGATAATTGGATAAATGGTGCCAAGGAGAACAATAGCCGATAAAGTAACTAAAAAAGCATTATTTATAAAAAACATAAACTCTTTGGAATAAATTCCCATATCAGTTTTTAAACCTTTGCTATAGCTTTTCAAAAAAAATAAAGAAAATCCAAGAATAACTATCACAAAACAAATTAATAACAGAAAAATACCTCTGTCGGGATCCAATGCAAATGAGTGAACAGAAGTAATAATGCCTGACCTAACAAGAAACATTCCCAAGAGACTGCCAGCCAATGAGAGGATTGTCAGAGCAATAGTCCAATTGATAAAAATTTGTCTAGCGTTGGTAGCTATAGATGAATGAATTAAAGCAGTGCATAACAACCAAGGAACTAGTGCTGAGTTTTCTACCGGATCCCAAAACCACCATCCACCCCATCCAAGTTCATAATAGGCCCACCAACTACCCAGAGAAATTCCAAGGGTAAGGAAAGACCATGAAACAACAGACCATGAGCGTATTGGTGCTAGCTGTTTGACCTTTTCCTGATTTAGAAGAAAATTCATAGCTATACCGAATGGAATAACCAATCCAGCATATCCCATGTAGAGCATAGGCGGATGAATAGTAAATGCAAAATCTTGAAGTAATGGGTTGAGATCCGAACCAGATATCGAAGAGATGGGCAGCAATCTTTCGAATGGATTGGAAAGAAAAACCGTGAAAGAAAGTAGTGCAAACAGAACAATATTCATAAATGCTGATGAATGTTTATGATCTCTATGAAAAAAAACAAAGACTAGAATCCATCCAGCCAAAATAAGAAGAAATAATAATAATGATCCTTCATGCCCACCCCAAAGTGCAGCAAATTTGTAATAAATTGGTAAATTGGGATTCGAGTTTGTCGCTACATAGAGCACACTAAAATCATCAGTCAAGAAAGAGATTTCTAAAGCTATGAAGCTAAGAAAGATAGCTAAAAAGGTAACCAAGCTAGCTGATAAAAAAAATCTTTTATCTTTTGGAGGAAAGACCAAAGCAATACTGATCAATAGAAGGCTATTTATCATTGAGAAAATTAGAAGAAAATTTCCAAGCTCAGGAATCATTTACAAGCGCCTTTTTTACTTCTTTTGGAATATAATTTTCATCATGTTTGGCCAATATTTCTTTGGCATAAAAGATTCCATCAGAATAATCATAGAAGCCTCGAGCAATTACCCCAGAGTTTTCCTTGAATAAATTAGGAAGAATACCTTCATAATAGACTCTTACAGAGTTTTCTAAATCTGTCACAAGAAAATTCGTCTCAAGACTGTCTTTACTTATATTAATTGAGTCTTCTTGGACAAGGCCCCCAATTCTTAGACTGTCTTTATTAATAATTTTTGAGCCAGTTAGATCTGATGGAGTGTAATAGAAATCTACATTTTCATTCATTGCTAAAACTATGAACGTAAAAGCTACAGACAAACTAGCAATCAAAGAGGATACGAAAATTACTCTATTTCTTCTTTTGGTTCTCATTTTATTTTTTCTTTGAATTTGTTTAATCCGAATAATGCAATTGAAGAAGTAATCACAAAAATGATTAAACTCACCATAAGGACTATTTTTAATTCGAAAATCATTTCTTTTCTTGAAAAATTCTTTTTACCCAATTATGCGAAATCTCTCTTTTCAAAATTTCTACTTGCATTCTGCGCATTCCAATTGCCGTTACATATAAATAAAAACCAAGAATAGAAATCAACAATGGAATTAACATTTCATTATCAATGCTTGAACCCGATAAAGTTATTGATGCAGACTGATGGAGAGTATTCCACCATTCAACTGACAACTTAATAATTGGAAGATTAATTCCTCCAATCAGTACAACAATTGACACTGCTTGATCAATCGAAGCTCTCCTATCAAAGCTCGAAAAGAGACTGATTATTGCTAAGTATAAAATTAATAAAATTAGTGTTGAAGTTAATCTTGCATCCCAAACCCACCAGGTCCCCCAAGTAGGCTGTCCCCAAACTGCTCCAGTAAATAGTGCTAAAAAAGTGAATATAGCCCCTAAAGGAGCCATGGAAATCATGAACACACTAGCCATTTTAATTCGCCATATAAGATATGTAACTGAAGCAATAACCATTGTGTAGTAGATGGACTGAGCTACGGAAGCTGCAGGAACATGAAGATATATAATTCTGTATACCTCACCTTGGGTAACGTCAACGGGCGAGAAGAAAACTCCCCAAAGAACTCCAAGAAGTATTACAGAAATAGATAAAAGAAATAAATAAGGAAAACTTATTTGTGCGATCTTAAAAAAATAAGGAAATGAAATTAGTTGATTAAAAAATTGTCTCATCTTACTCAAAGTGAAGTCTAATGGCTCCCAAGCATGAAGCGATAAGAATTGGGATGGAAAAAAATAAAAAGGCTGCAAGTAAAAAAATGTAAAAAAGTACTTCTTCATTTTTATAGGACTGTATAGCAAGTATTCCCAGAATTAATGCCGGTAAACACATTGGTATAACAATTGATGATCCCACAATATTTCCTCTTTCAAGAGTCAATGCTCCTGCTAAGGCACCAAACATAGAAAGAATAGGGGTTCCTAAAAATAATGTTAAAGCTAGAATCAATGCAGCATCGAGCGGGAGATAAAGCATAAAAGAAGTTACTAGAGATAAAAAAATTAAAGGAAGCGATGAGAAATACCAATTTACAAAGATTTTAATACTTGCCCAGACAAATAATGATTTTCCAGAAGCCAGAACTAGATCGAGCGATCCATCTTTGTAATCTTCATTGAAGATGAATTGGTGAGACAATAAATTTGCTAATAATATTGATATCCAAATTATTCCTGAAGCAAGTTCTGCAAGTTGCTCTTCATCAGATCCAAAAGCTAAAGGATAAAGTGTGATTGTTATTAAAAAAAATACAATTGGACCCAGAAAAGATGATGATCGAGACAAATACACTTTTGAATCTCTTTGAAAAGTTTTGTAATAAAAACTCTTCACAGAACTAGCTCTCTACTTGAAATATTTTGGGCCTCATGCGAAGTAAAAATGATTGATGCACCTCTATTTTGATGGCTTACGATTGTACTCTTAATTAATTCAATCCCCTTTTTGTCTAGATTTGCAAATGGTTCATCGAGAAGAAAAAGATCATATTTGGATAAGAATAACTGCACTAAAGAAACCTTTTTTCTCTGTCCTTGGGATAGATTAAATAGCTTAGTATCAATAAGAGAGTCCAATTCAAATAATTTGTAAGCTTCATCAAGTAATTGAGCATTATCATTAAAACGATAATCAAGTAATAGATTATTTTTTACTGACAAAGATTCTTTCAAGCCTAAGTTGTGCCCTAAAAAGAATACATTTTTAGCTGTAGAAAGGACTTTTCCTTGAAAGTTGTTTAATATGCCGCTTAATATTTTTAAAAGGGTTGATTTTCCGGAACCATTTTTACCTTTGAGATGAATAATTTCAGAGGTATTTACTTCGAAATTAAGATTTTCGAGTAAAGGAAAATCATTGAAAGAATAAGATAAATTTTCAACTTTTATCAATTTTTTATAACCAAAATAGCTTAAATAGTTGATAATTATAACGATTTTGTAAGTTTAGTTCATATGATGAAAAATAAATTTGGAAAGAGAATAAGTATAGAACAGGTAGAAGAAGGAAATTCTTTAATGCCTAAGTTTGATGACAACGGCTTGATACCAGTAATAACGGTAGAAAACGGCACAGAATTGATATTAATGCATGGTTATATGAATGCAGAATCACTTGATTTGAGTATCGATACAAAATTAGCTCACTATTGGTCAAGAAGCAGAGAGAAGATATGGAAAAAAGGAGAAACTAGTGGCCAATTTCAGCATATAAAAGAAATATTAATCGATGATGATCAGGACTGTTTAATAATAAAGGTTGAATTAGATGGACTTGGAGCAAGTTGCCACGTTGGTTATAAGTCTTGTTTTTACAGAAAGGTTGATAAAGATTTAAGTCTTGAATTTATAGAAAAAGAAAAGGTTTTTGATCCTGAAGAAGTGTATGAAGGAGAAGAAAACCCGACTATTTTATAGCCCTTGTAGTTTAATTGGATAAAACGGCCGCCTCCTAAGTGGCAGCTCTAGGTTCGATTCCTAGCAGGGGCACCAAATGATTTCCATAAAAAATCCCCTCTTTCTTAGAAAGAAGGGATTTTTTTAAATCAGCTTAAGATGCTTTGTCTAAAGCTTGAGAAATGTCGGCAATGATATCGTCAACATGTTCTATACCAATTGAAAGCCTCACATATCCGGGGGTAACCCCAGCAGACAACTGCTCTTCAGGTGCTAATTGACTGTGAGTTGTTGTAGCAGGATGAATTGCTAAAGATCTAGAATCACCAATATTTGCTACATGATATAAAAGCTCTAATGAATCAATAAATTTACTTCCAGCTTCTTTACCCCCTGGAAGTTCAAAACCAATCAAAGCTCCGTAACCGCCTTTCATATATTTATCAGCCTTTTCTCTTTCTGCTCCCTCAAAAAGTCCGGGATAAGTGACTGATTGAACTTTATCGTTATTTTCTAAGAATTCAGCAACAGCTTGTGCATTCTTAGCGTGTTCACGCATTCTTAATGGAAGAGTTTCCAATCCTTGAATAAACATCCAGGCACTGAATGGACTCATAGCTCCACCAAGGTCCCTTAATAAAGTTGTTCTTAGTTTTAGAAGATAAGCAAAAGGAAGTCCCATTGTGTTTGTAACTTGTTCATCCCAGACTACTCCTCCGTAACATGGGTCAGGCGTATTGAGTGCAGGCTGCCTATCAGCTCCTGCTCCACCCCAATCAAAATTACCGCCATCAAGAATAAGGCCACCATCCATTTTTGGCTCACAAGAAAATTTAAGGTTATTGAATTTTTCTTTCGGATTTATTCTTTTATTGAAATCAGTAAGATCATTAATTGAAAAAGCATTATCCAAAGATAGCATTTTCTTTCTGTGAGAATATTTCTGGAACTCATCTAAAGGAGAAAAGCCAATTCTTTGGGTCGGTGAATTCTCTGTATCCAGAAAATCATTATTATTTTCAAAGTCTATTAATTCTTTGAATAAAGAATCGTATTTTTCATCGCTAACCTCCGAGACGTCATGTCGATGGTATGATTCGTTAAGTTCCAATATCCGATTTTTTAAATCTGTATGTTTTTTTTGAATTTCCTTTTTGGAAACCATCAGGAAAGCTTAATTTTTTTTAAATCTATTTCCTCGGCCTGATGCATATAATGATCATACATCTGCTTAGTCAGCTTATTTCTATCTGAATCAAGCACATTTGCAGACCAGTAAGCTGCTAACTTATAGGATATCTCCGCCATATTCTGAAAAGCTTCAACACAGTTATTTTGTTCATCTGTTATAAGGATCATAGTAATGATGGACGTCGAATCTATTCCTTCCTCGGGAAGAAATTTTCCTGGTTTCAATCCATTAACCAACGAAAAATTATTTGAATTATCTAAATATATCTTAAGCCAGCCACCTTCATCTGCTAGATTGATATCGTTGCTATCAAAATAATTAAGAAGATCTTTGTATTGAATAGAATTACTTTTATCTGATTCTATATGCAAATATATTAAGTCATCAGAAGAGGATTTAGGTTCAGGAGGAATGTCATTATCTAAATAGTTTTCTTCTAAAAAGCTTTCAAGTTCAACTTTAACTTCATCATCAGAGATGGAACTTTGTTTTGACTTCCTAAGTGGATTTTTTCTGTAATTTATTATTTTTCTAAAAGTAAGGATTATTGTTACAGCAAGAAAAAAAGAAATTAGTAGGACTAATATTTCTCTTAAATTCATTCGTTAACTGCTAAGCTTAGAGCTTCCTCTACATCTACAGATACAAGTCTTGAGACCCCCGCTTCTTCCATGGTTATACCCATAAGGTGTTTGCTTTTCTCCATTGAGATTTTGTTATGGGTAATGTAGATAAATTGAATCTTTTTAGACATTTCTTCAACCATTGATATATAACGGAAGGTATTTAAGTCATCCAGAGGAGCATCAATTTCATCTAATATACAAAACGGTGAGGGATTGAGTGAGAAGAAAGAAAACACCATAGCAATTGCACTCATAGCTTTCTCCCCTCCGGAGAGCTGAGAAACCGATACATTTTTTTTGCCAGGAGGCATTGCTTTCAAAACTACTCCTGACTCCAGAGCATCTTCTCCTGTCAACTCCAGTTTTGCATGCCCTCCACCAAAGAGTTTAGGAAATAATTTAGCAATTTCTGCATTTACACTATCTAAAGTATCTTGGAATTTTGTTCTAGATTCTTGATCAATTTTTTTGATAGCACTTTGAAGAGTTTCAATTGCTTTATTCAATTCATTTAGTTGGCTTTCTATTTCCTGATTACGTTCTTCTTCGATCTTAAATTCTTCCTTCGCAGCCAGATTAATGGGTCCAATTAATTCGATTTGCTTATTGAATCTTTCAATCTCATTTTCAATGAAAGTTATATCAAATTCAGGATCTAGCTTATCGAGAACCGTTTGCAATTCTCCATATTCAGATTGGATCTGTTTTTGTAATATATCTGCCTCAGTTATAAATTTTTGTTTTTCAACAACAGAAGAATTTGAAAATGATTTTAATTCTTCAATCTTAATTTCCTCTATATTCAGATTTTTTTCTAAAGTTCTTATTTCTTCATTTGTCCTTTCGAAATTGTTTCTTAAAGTAGTTAATTCGTTTTGATTCCCAGATCTTTTGTCTAACAAGGGTTTAATTTCTTTCTTTATTTCATTTATAGGAATCATAAGTGACTCTCTCGATTGAGAGAGTTCTTTGGTCTTACTTTGAAATGTTTCTATCTCTTTTTGTTTTGAATTAATAGCTCCTTCTAATTTACTAATTTCTACGTTTTTATTTGCAACTTCTTGAATGGCTCTTGTGTATTTCTCTCTTTTCTCATTTAAAGCCCCTTTCTCAGCATCACTAATATTTTTGAATTCAGACTTATATCTTGAAAGACCGCTTTGAATGTTTGTTGAATCATTTAGAACCTCTTTAAGTTCATTTTCAAAATTTACACCTTCAGATAAATTTTTAATTTTTACAATCAGTCCTCCGATGTCATTTAACAATTTATCCAGAAATTCTTCAGGTGAACTTGAGATCTGAAGTTTCTCAAAATCTTTTTTAGCCTCTTCAAGACTATATACCTCACCCTTTAATGAGATTTTGATTTGATCGATGGAATTTTTTTCTGAATTGATATTTGAATTTAAAGCAATAATTTTTTTACCAATGGATTCTATTTCGTTATTGGTTAAAACAACTTTCTCTTCCAAAGAAATTAACTCTTGTTCAGATTTTGATATCTCGGCTCCACTGCTATAGAAAGATTCCTGCATTTTTTCAATTTGTAGAAGCAAGTCAGATTGATTATTTCTTGTTTCTTCTATTTGTGTATTTATTTTTTCCTTTGCAGAAATCTTCTTTTGTATCTCC
>CACKZK010000022.1:0-11182 GCA_902604535.1 uncultured SAR86 cluster bacterium | reverse complement strand
GATTCTGGAGAAATTACCAGAGATCAATTTGATGCATTAGCTGTAGCGATAAATACTGGTACTAACTTGCCTAGCGTTGCTACTCCTAATGGACAGGCTGCCTTTCTCTTCTTGCTCACATCATCAGTTGCTCCTTTGATTGGTCTGTCCTATCTAAGAATGGTTAAACTTGCTCTTCCCTACACAATTGTATTGAGCTCTGTTGGCTTAACTGCAATTTTTTACTACTTTTAATGGATAGAACTTTTTGTATTGCCCCCATGATGGGAAGGACTGATACGCATTTTAGAAATCTTTGCAGATTTGCTTCAAAGCATGCTGTTTTATTCACCGAAATGGTGCATTCCAACGCTCTACTGAAAAATAAACGAATAGATAAATATATCAACAAAACAGATATTGAAAATCCAGTTGTCTTTCAACTTGGAGGTTGTGAACCAAGCGACCTTGCTGAAGCTACTAAAATAATTAATGAACGTAAATACAATGAAATTAATCTGAATGTTGGTTGTCCGAGCCCTAGGGTCAAGTCAGGAGGTTTTGGAGCATTTCTCATGTATGAACCAACTAAAGTAAAGGATTGTCTATCTGTCATGACTGCGACTTCTGATATACCGGTAACTGCAAAAATTAGATTAGGGGTAGATGATCAAGATATCGAAAAAACTTTAGATAAATTCATTGAAATAATTTTGAAATCAGGAATTAACACCATTTATGTCCATGCAAGAAAAGGAATGCTTAATGGATTAAACCCAAAAGAAAATAGGAATATCCCTCCTCTTAATTACGAAAGGGTTTATCGACTGAAGGAAGATTTTCCAAATATTGAAATAATACTGAATGGCGGTCTATCTAATTTTCTTGAAGATAAAAATAAATTAAAAATGGTTGATGGTTTAATGTACGGAAGATATGTCTGCGAAAAACCTTATGAATTGACAAAAGTAGACAAAATTTTTTATCAATCAACCGATGAAATAGAAATTGAATCGCTTATATTAATGATGGAAAAATATTTGATAAAAAATCAAAATTTAGGATTCTCAGGTTATTTAATCAAAAGACACATGGTGAATTTTTTTAAAGGATTTAATTATTCAAAAAAGATTAGACAAATAATTATGTCGGATAACCTGGACGTAGATGAGATAATAAGGATACTGAAGAAAAAATATTTATTAGTAGCATGAAATTTTTTAAAAATTTATTTAAATCGAAAGAAAATGAAGTAGAAAGCAAAGATGATAGCATCCAAAAATCAATTTGCTCACTTATGATTGAAGTCGCTTATGCTGATGATCAACTGGATGAATCTGAATTGAAAGCAATGGCTTATTCACTCAGCAAGCTGGATATTCAAGAAGAGGAAATTCAAGAAATCGTAGATGCAACTCTTGCAAAATCTAAAGAATCTATTTCTTTTTATGAACACACAAGAATACTTAATGATCAACTTGATTACGATCAAAAAAAAGAAGTTTTAAATTCTGTTTGGTCAATAGCATTTGCTGATGGAGAAATGGATAAACATGAAGAACATCTAATAAGAAGAATTGCTGATTTGTTATATCTAAACCATAAAGATTTTATAAATGCCAAATTAAATCAAAAAGAAACAAATGAAAATAGTTAATCCAAGTAAACATGGCTTATCGAAAGAAAAACTCCAATCCATGGATGAACTTTTCATGGAAAGATATATATCACCGGGAAAGATATCCGGAACACAGACCTTGGTAGCAAGGAATGGAGAAATAGTTCATTGTCACTCTCAAGGTCTTAGAGATATTGAACAAAATCTTAAGATGGAAGACGACTCCATTTTTAGAATCTATTCAATGACCAAACCTGTAACTGGGGTAGCATTGATGCAGTTGTATGAAAAAGGTTATTTTCATCTCGCAGATCCAGTGAGTAAATTTCTACCTGAATTTAAAAATCAGTCAGTTTATATAAGTGGTATGTATCCAGCTTTTGATACTAAACCTGTAAATAGAGAAATGACTATTAGAGACTTATTAACTCATACCTCTGGTTTGAGCTATTCAATTAATTTTGAAAATCATTTAGATAGTGCCTATAGGCAAATATTTGATGAATTGTTGCCTGACAGAGAAAGACGTTCCCTAGATTTAAAAGATGTGTGCGAAACTTTGTCTACCCTCCCCCTTCAGTTTTCACCTGGTGAAGGATGGCTCTACAGTGTTTCCATAGATGTCTGCGCTAGAATCGTTGAAGTCATAACAGGAGAGAAAATAGATGACTACTTTAAAGAAAACATATTTGATCCCATAGGCATGAAGGATACAGGATTTATAGTTCCTAAAAAGGATGCGAATAGATTGACAGCATTGTATTGGAGAACGCCTGACAAAAAATTAGTCTTAGAAGATCCATCTGGAAAAGAAAGCAACATGCTGATTGATAAAACATATAAAGGTGGCGGGAGCGGTCTTGCATCAACCATAGAAGATTATTTTAAGTTTAGTCAGATGCTTTTAAATGGCGGTGAATTTGATGGCAAACGAATCCTCTCTAGAAAAACAGTTGAGTTAATGACTATGAATCACCTACCAGATAATAAAACTTTGCTGGATATGAATGCTGGAGGAGGATTCTCTGAGGTTCGCTACCAGGGAATGGGTTATGGTTTGAGCATGGCTGTTACTGTAGACCAAGCTGCCACACAGATTTCTGGAACTGCGGGTTCGTATAATTGGGGTGGTATGGCAAGCACCTTCTTCTGGATAGATCCCAAGGAAGATTTATTAGGAATTTTTATGACTCAATTAAGACCTTCAACAACTTTTCCGTTCAGAGGACAAATGCAAGCTATGGTCTATGGATCTTTTGAAGATTAAAAATCTTCAAATTCATCAACGAAGTCATCTGGATTAATTTCTCCGTCACTGATTTCATATTTTCTGCGTTGCAAATATGCATCTCTAAAGAAAATATATTTATCTCCACTAACGAAGTTATCTAGTTCAAGTAAAACAGTTGTTTGATTCAGGATATTCAATCCAGTCAATAATCCTGATGCAGTCGGATGATCATCCGCTACAGCTAAAGGAGATATGACTGAATCTAAACCTCTAGATAAACCATCCCTAACAGTAGTTGGACCTAGAAAAGGTAAAACTATATAAGGACCTGGTTCAACACCCCATTTTCCAAGTGTTTGTCCAAAATCTTCGTTATTCTTACTAAACCCCATTGGAGTAGCAACATCAAAGAGGCCAAAGATTCCAAAAGTTGAATTGAAAACAAATCTTCCAAAATCATTTAAAGCTTTTGAAAAATTTTCTTGCATAACATTATTCAATCCTGACTTAACATCATCAATATTTTCAAAAAAGTCTGTTACTCGCTCTCTGACAAATGGCGGAGTTGCCTCAACATATGCTCCAGTGACAGGCTCGATTAAATTTTTAATTACCCTTTCATTGAATTCATGAACTTTTCGATTTTGTTCTTCATAAGGATCTATGGAATTGATCAAGTCAGGAGAGACGGCACATCCTATAAAAACAAAGAAAAATGCTAAAATAGTAGTTAACCTTTTTATATACAGAACAACCATTTCGTAAGCATATGCCTCTGCCTGAAAAAAACAACCGCGTAATCGTTACGAGTGCGTTGCCATATGCTAACGGTGACTTACACATCGGACATCTTTTGGAACACATACAAACAGACATATGGGTAAGGTTGCTTAGAGCAAACAATATTACTTGTCATTATGTTTGCGCCAGCGATGCTCATGGCACTCCCATCATGCTGAAGGCAAAGGAACTAGAAACAAAGCCTGAAAAAATGGTTGAAGAATTTAGATCCTCGCACATCAGAGATTTACGATCTTTCAATATTTCTCACGATAATTTTTATACGACTCATAGTGATGAAAATAAGTACTTCAGCGATTTAATTTATACCAGAGCAAAAGAATCTGGATTTATCGAAAATCAACAGATCGAACAATTATTTGATGAAAAAGCAGGATTATTTCTTTCAGACAGGTATGTCAAAGGTACATGTCCAAAATGCTCGGCTGAAAACCAATACGGTGATAATTGTGAAGTCTGTGGTGCAAAATATGAAGCTGCAGAACTAATCAATCCAGTATCAACAATCAGCGGTGAAAAACCCATTGTAAAAAC
The DNA here is from genome assembly GCA_902604535.1 of uncultured SAR86 cluster bacterium. Lineage (GTDB taxonomy): Bacteria > Pseudomonadota > Gammaproteobacteria > Magnimaribacterales > AG-339-G14 > CACNYO01. Next base: position 7,019 of record CACKZK010000022.1, on the reverse strand, counting down.
TAGCGAGCATGTTTTCTTTAAACTATCAAAATTAGAATCTAATGTGGTAAATTGGATGAAAGCCACGCCCCTTCAGGAAGCAGTTAAGAATAAACTTGAGGAATGGTTCCAGCAGGGCCTAAAAGATTGGGATATTAGTAGAGATTCGCCTTATTTTGGATTTGAAATTCCTGATATGCCTGATAAGTACTTCTATGTCTGGCTAGATGCTCCTATAGGATACATAGCCAGCCTAGAAAATTTTTTGAGATCAGAAACGAAGGAATCTGCAGAAGAAATTTGGTCAGAAAATGTAAATACAGAAATTTATCATTTCATAGGAAAGGATATAATGAATTTCCATGCTTTGTTTTGGCCTGCATTACTTGAAACCTCTAATTTTAAAAAACCATCAAATGTTTTTGTTCATGGTTTCTTAGGTTTAAACGGAGCAAAAATGTCCAAATCAAAAGGTAATTTTTTAAGTATGAGAGATTACATAGATATTCTTGACGTTGATTACATAAGATATTACTTAGCATCAAAGTTATCTCCTTCAATTGATGATATTGATCTCAACTATGATGACTTTCAAAAAAAAGTTAACTCTGATTTAGTTGGAAAATTTGTGAATATTGCCAGCAGATCAGCCGGATTTCTAAAAAAGAATGATAATCAGATAGGAAATAATATCGATACCGATTTCTATGAAAAATTTATTTCATCTAAAGCTGAAATCATTGATCTTTTTGCAGATCTTGAGTATTCAAAAGCAATAAAGGAAATCATGAAATTAGCTGATTCTGCAAATACCTATGTGGATGAAAAAAAACCCTGGATTCTAGCTAAAGATGAAAAAAATAATGAGGAAGTTATCAAAATTGCCAGTACAACAATAAACTTATTTAGAGTTATTAATACTTATCTCAAAATAGTGATTCCAGATACTTGCTCTAAAGGAGAAAGTTTTCTTAATGCGATAGTGAGCTCTATGGATGATATTGATACTCCTTTAACAAATCACAAATTGGATTCTTTTTCCCCTATCCTTAATAGATTAGAAGATGAAAAGTTAGAAGCACTTATTGAAAGAGGTTTAAATGGATGAAATTGCTATAGAAGATTTTATGAAAATAGATCTGAGGGTCGCTGAAATCAAAAATGCTGAAAACGTAGAAGAAGCAGACAAACTTCTAAAAATAATTTTAGACCTAGGAGATTTAGGAGAAAGAACAGTATTTGCTGGAATTAAAAAATACTATGATCCAGGAAAGCTAATAGGTCTAAAAATTATATGCGTAGCTAATTTAAAGCCTAGGAAGATGCGATTTGGAGTATCTGAGGGTATGATTCTTGCTGCAAGTAATGAGGAAGAAGGAGTGTTTATTCTGCATCCTGATCAAGGAGCAAAACCAGGAATGAGAGTGAGTTAATGAGTAAGAATATTGAAACGGATATTTTAATTATTGGAGCAGGTCCGGTAGGTCTCTTTACAGTATTCGAGGCAGGATTACTGGGTCTTAAGTGTCATTTAGTAGATAACTTAGACAAGATAGGCGGTCAATGCATTGAACTTTATCCTGAAAAACCTATTTATGACATACCGGGGGTACCAAATCAAACCGGCAAAGAGCATATAGATTCACTTTTAAAACAAATCAAACCATTTGACTATGAAGTTCATTTAAATCAAAGAGTAGATAAAATTGAACAGTCTGGAGAACATTGGATTGCCGAAACAACTGGTGGGATATCCTTTAAAACACTAAATATTTTTGTAGCAGCTGGCGCAGGTTCTTTTGAACCAAGAAAGCCGCCTGTTGAATATCCGGATAAATTTTTAGGTCAAGGTGTTGATTATGCAGTCAGAAGTATTGATAAGTATAAAGATAAAGATATCGTTATTTTTGGTGGTGGTGATAGTGCACTAGATTGGTCAGTTGAATTAGCAAATAAAGCAAAATCAATAAAACTAGTCCACAGAAGAGATGATTTTAGAGGTGCTGAACATACCGAAAATAAAATGCGGGATTTTGTTTCAAGCGGTGAAATAGAATTAAAAATTCCATTTGTCATAAAATCGATTGTTGGTGGTAAGTCTTTTGAGGGAGTAGAAATCATGAATTTTGAAACCAAGGAAACAGAAATTATTAATTGCGATGAAGCATTATTTTTCTTTGGTTTGAGTAAACAACTTGGGCCAATAAATGATTGGGAAATTGATTTAATAGAAAGAAAAGTTCAGGTAGATACTGAAAAATTTGAAACCAACCAAAGAGGTATATTCGCCGTTGGTGATATAAATACGTATCCAGGAAAATTAGACTTAATTCTTTGTGGATTTCATGAAACTACACTAGCTGTTCAAGAAGCCTTCAAAAGGATTAATCCTGGCGAAAGAGTTCCTTTTGGTTACACAACCTCAAATAAAGGTTTACAGGAAAAATTAAAAGTTTCTGGTTCATGAATGCAATTTTATTCCCTGGTCAGGGAGTTCAAGCTGTGGGCATGATGGATGCCCTTTTCAGTTCTAGCAATAAAGCTAAAGAATTATTCATCAAAGCTTCTGATGCTATTGGAATTGATCTTATCGAATTAGTTACAGATGATTCTAATAATTTAATAGATTTAACTGAATACTCTCAACCAATTATTCTCGCTTCAAGCATTGCTCTTGCGAATCACTTCACTGATAAAAATAATTTTAATTTTTCTGCAGGATTATCACTTGGTGAATATTCAGCCTTAGTCTATGCAGAATGTTTAGACTTTTTAGATGCTATAAAGTTAGTTCACATTAGAGGAAAGCTAATGCAAAATTCTGTTGCGCCAGGTGAGGCCAAAATGCTGGTTATTATGGGAATGGATCATGATGATATTCAATTGTTAATTAAAGAGCTTTCTGAAGATGGATGTAGAGTAAATTTGTCTACGGATACTGCTGATGGAATGGGTGTTCTTGCTGGAGAGACAGAAAATATAGAGAAGTGTAAAGCCTTACTTGAAAGCAAAGAAATAAGAAGAGTTAAAACGCAATACGTAAATATGTCTGTGCCATCACATTGTTATTTATTAAGAGATGCACAAGAAAAGCTAGCTTCTGAACTAGAAAAAATAGAATTCAGAGAACCAAGAATTCCGATAATATCTAATTTTACTGCGCTCCCAACTTCCGATATAAATGAAATTAAAAATAATTTGATCAATCAATTGTGTGAAACAGTAAGATGGAGAGAAACTTTAAACTTTCTGAATGAAAGTAAAGTGTTAAGTATTACGGACTCAGGTCCAGGAAAGACAATAATTGGAATGGCTAGGAAATTTAAAGAAATGGAGAAACAAGCTTTAATTGATTCTTAATTATGTCTATTTTTCAATCTCAACGATTTAATTTTTATATAACCTTCGGCATCTTTCTGATTAAAGTCCCCTTTCTCATCAAAACTAGCTAAATCTGGCTTGTATAAAGATTTGTCACTTCTTCTGCTTAAAACAATTACATTGCCTTTCTTGGCTAAAATCTTTATCTGTCCTTGAACATTTTCTGAAAGATTATCAATAAGACTTTGTATTGCATGTCTTTCAGGTGACCACCACAAACCGTCATAAATTAAACTAGAATATTTACTTATAAGTTCGTCTTTAGTTTTTATCGAATCTCCATCCATAGAAATTGATTCTAACGCTCTCCTTGCTTTAAGCAAGATTGAACCTCCTGGTGTCTCGTAACATCCTCGTGACTTCATTCCGGTAGATCTTGATTCAACAATATCCAGTCTACCTATCCCATTTCTAGAACCAATATCATTTAACTTCGTTAACAGATCAGCAGGTGAAAGCTTTTCATCATTAATGGCAATAGGATCTCCGTTTTCAAACTCTAAAGAAAATTCTTCCCCTGAATCAGGCGCATCATCAAGCGACTTCGTATTACGCCACATACTTTTAGGAGGTTCAGCTGTTATATCCTCTAAAATTCCTCCTTCGTAGGAAATATGTAATAAATTTTCATCGGTTGAAAAAGGTGGCTCATCTTGACTACTATCTTCAAGAGGTAATTGATTTTCGTTACAGTATTTAACTAAATCTTTCCTCGATACTAGGCTCCATTCACGCCATGGACTTATGATCTTTAGTTCAGGAGCTAATCCGTAAACACCTAATTCAAATCTAATCTGATCGTTTCCTTTGCCTGTAGCCCCATGAGATATGAATTGAGCACCCTCTTCTCTTGCAATCTCAACTAGTCTTTTAGCGATTAAGGGTCTAGCAATTGAGGTACCTAAAAGATATTCACCTTCGTAGATAGCATTTCCTCTAAACATCGGAAAAACATAATTTTTCACAAAATCATCTTTGAGATCCTCAACTATTGAGTGAGATGCTCCTGCTTGCGAAGCTCTAGCTTCCACGTCATCTCTTAAATCGTTTTGACCTAGATCTGCGGTATAAGTAATGACTTCGGCATCATAGTTTTGTTGCAGCCATTTAAGGATAACAGTTGTATCTAATCCACCAGAGTAAGCTAATATTATTTTATTCATTTACAAAAAATTTCTGTGGATTATATCTTTAAACATATTGGCTTTGTAAATCATTATGAAAAACATTTCATTTAAAGGATATTTGTATTTAAAGAAAAAAATTTTTTTAATAAAAATGATTATCAATTCCCATCTATTTCTCATCAAGAGTTTTCGTTTATTTAACTGATATAGTTTTCAAAATTTTGAGGTAATAAAAATGGAAAATGAAAACTTTAATACCGCTGATGTATGCGGAATATTGAATGAAATTATGGAATATGAACTATCCGGAGTAGTGAGATACACGCACTCATCTTTGATGGTAGTTGGACCACATAGATTACCCATAGTTGATTTCCTAAAAGAACAGGCAAGTGAGTCACTGCAACATGCTCAACAAGCCGGAGAATTACTTACTGGTTTAGACGGACATCCCAGTCAAAAGATTGCCAATATTGTTGAAACAAATAATCATTCAATAAAAGACATCTTAGAAGAGAGTCTTGAGCATGAAATGCATGCCTTGAATCTTTATAAAAAGTTATTGACTAAAGTTGAAGGTGAATCAATATATCTTGAAGAATATACTAGAGATCTGATAGGTCAGGAAGAACAACACCAGTTAGAACTTAGAAAAATGCTTAAGGATTTTAGTTAATTGCTTATGCTTTTGTGTTAATGATCACATTATATTTATAATCAAAAGCTATAATAAGTTTTTAATTTGATCCTATTGCGCTTTTTTGCTTTGTGAAGCCAAACTACAAGGAGTTGTTATGAAAGTTATATTTCCCATTTTAATTTTAATTCTTTATTCCTGTGGTGGTGGCGGAAGTTCATCAATGGGCTCAAACTCCTATGGAACATCGAATTCAAATTCAAGTACATCTGCTAGTTCAGGTTCTTCAACCAGTCAAACTTCAGCAACTGCTTTGAGTGTTAGTGTTATGAGTATTACTACAGGAGGAGATTCAGGGGGTGACTACGGTGGATCGTATGGTTCTTCAAGTTCATCATCAGATTCGATCTCTGTTATCCAAATTGAGAATGCAGATCAAGAACTTAATATGGGAGGTAATGCAACTTCAAGTAAAAAAACTGTTTACGCATACTCAGAAGATTTTGATGATTACGCTACTTATGAAGGGACATCATGGCCAAGAGTTAGATTTTCAGAATCTCTTATCCAAACCAGCGCATCTGTAACTGCAAATGTTTCTAAACTACCATCAAAGACTTCAGATGGGATAACAAGCACTGATGTAGTTGGGATTAATTACAGACCAGCTTATCAATGCATGGTGGATATGACTGATTCAGAAGCTGGATGTTCAGATGATAATTGGAGACTGTTTTTATCTGACGGAAAAGTAGATCTTAAAGATGTTGATGTATTGCCTGAAGTTGATCAAACTTTCGCTGTTACAGTTCAAAGCACTGCAAGCGGAAATAAATATTATATTGATGGAGTTTTAGCAGACAATATCTCTCTTGAAAAAGGCAAAACTTATGCATTTAATCTTGGTGATGCTTACTCTAGTCATCCTATGAGATTATCTATTTCTCAAGATGGTATTCATTCATCAAAACCAGAATTTATAAAAGGTGTGCAATCTTCTACTACAAATAAAACCATTCTATTCACAGTTCCGCAAAATGCTCCTGCAAAGCTTTACTATTTTTGTTACGTGCATTCTGGAATGGCAAACGAAGCAGAAATAACTATCAATTAAATCATGTCTTCCCTTGGTGTTATTTCTGGAATCATATCGGGTATGATTTTGTTTCAAACGTCTGTGGTTGCTCCTATTGTCTTTACAATTTTGGATGCTGAAAGTGCATCCAAATTCTTAAGAAAAATATTCCCAAGATTTTTTCTGGTAATCCTTTTGTTTGGTGTCCTTTGTCTTTCTATATCTCTCTTCTTGAAAGATACTCAGGGCATCATAGTTTCATCCGTAACTATTACATCGATGTCCATATCTTATTTGGTTGTTCCTGCTACTAATAGGGCTAGAGATGAAGAAAAATCAAATACCTTTAGGAGACTGCATACACTTACAGTGGTCTTAACACTCTTTACTTTATTGGCTAATTTAAGTTGGCTGTTGCCTATTTAAAGCTCTACAGAATCTATCAATTCTTTCAATTCGCCGCTTTGATACATTTCCATCATAATATCACTACCACCTACTAATTCTCCGTTTACAAACAATTGAGGAAAAGTTGGCCATTCAGATACAGATGGAAGCTCTTCTCTTATCTCAGGATTATTTAAAATGTCGACAAAAGAGAATTCTTTCCCACATGCCATAAGTATTTGGGATGCTCTCTGTGAGAATCCACATTGCGGTTTGTCAGGAGAACCTTTCATGTATATCAAGATTTTATTTTCAGAAATCTGATTATTTATTTTTTCTATGGTGTCCATATTAATTATTTTAACACTTCAAGATATTTCTGGGTCGTTTCTTTGATTCCATAGATCAAACAATCAGATATATATGCCTGTCC
>CACKZK010000021.1:0-11572 GCA_902604535.1 uncultured SAR86 cluster bacterium | reverse complement strand
CATATATAGATCCCATTCTGAGTCAATGTAATAATCAACCTTGTCGGCATATAGCTTTACATATTCTTTTTCAGTTGGAATTCCTAAATTCTTGCATTGAACTGCATCTGAAAGAATTGGATTCAATTTATATTGTAAACAGTGATAACTGAAATCTGCCATTGGGTCCCCAAGAGTTGAAAGCTCCCAATCTAATATTGAAGCTACCTGATCAGATTCATTATCAATGATGACATTTGTAAGGCTAAAATCACCATGCACTAAACACAGAGGTTTTTCGGTAGGTAAATTTTCAGGCAACCATTCCATTAAATTATTCATAGCTTCAATAGTTTCAGTCTCAGAAGCAACATATTGTTTGGACCATCTGGAAACTTGTCTAGCCACATAATTGCCAGGTCTTCCATAATCATCAAGGCCAATATCACTAGGTTTTACACTATGTAATTTATAAATAGTTTCACTCAAGGACTTATAGATATCATTTCTTTGATTGTTATCTTTAGCTTCAGGAATGTGAGGCTCCCAAAACACAGTTCCTTCTACAAAACTCATTAAAAAAAATTCTGTTCCAATAACGGCCTCATCTTCACAGTGAAGATATGCAACAGGTACCGGCACATTTGTCATATTTAGAGCTTTAATAACTTTGTATTCTCTATCGACAGCATGAGCTGATTTTAGAAGTAGACCAGGAGGTTTTCTTCGAAGAACGTATGAATCAGTCGAAGTTTTTATAAGGTATGTAGGATTTGATTGACCACCTTTGAATTCTTCTACGGTAATTGGCCCACTGAAATTTTCCAAATTCTCGGCCAAATAATCATTCAACTTTTTGGTATCAAACCCATGCTTTTCCGAAACTGGCATGGTCCCAGCAAAAAGCTCACTAGTAATCTGATCAGTCAATTAACTCTCCCCCTGATGTATTTTTTAATTTAAAGATCTTCCGCCGTCAACCCTTATAATTTGACCGGTTATATATTTATTTGTCACTAAATGAAATACTGCAGAAGATATATCCTCTGCGCTTCCAATCCTTCCCAAAGGAATATTCATAAGAATTTTCTCATCTGGATCAGGATTTTGCTCTGGCCAAAGGATAGCTCCGGGAGCAACTCCGTTTACCCTAATTTCTGGTGCAAGTTTCCTAGCTAATGATTTCGTTATGGTTTCTAATCCCCCTTTAGCAATTGAATAAATCGGAAACTTTTCCATTCCTCTAATTACCATTGCATCTGTGATATTCACTATTGATCCGTTATTTTTTTTCAATTCATCTTTAAAATTTGAGACTAAGTAATACGGAGCTTTAACGTTAGAGTTTATTAAGTCATTCCAATTAGACCCTTCCTTGATTTCTAAGTCATCGCCATAAAATGTAGAAGCATTATTTACAAGCACATCTAGTCGACCAAAAATATCTTTAACTTTGTTGCAGAAGTTGTTTATTCCTTCAATATCGTTAAGGTCATATTGAATTATTTCACAACTATTTTCTCTGTCTGTATTAAGTTGATCTTTAAGATTTTCTGCTTCTTTTTCAGAATTATTAAAATGACAAATAATATTGAAATCATTTCTATGAAAATATTCACATATGGATTTACCAATTCTTTTCGATCCTCCTGAAACAAAAATAGTTTTTTTCATAAATTGGTTCTCGTTTTTTTAATTATGTTAAGTCTCAACTCTGAGAGTTTAGATTTTTTATCTTCATCTTTCATGCCTTTTAATAAATTGTTAATTTCAATCTTTGATTCCTCAAGCTTATCTGCAATATTTAATATTAAAGAAGGCTCTAAAGTTAATCTTGAACTTCTTACTTTTATTAAATCACCGCATAGTTCCATTGCTTTTCTTGCAGAAGATGACTCTCTAAAAAAAGATATTTTGTAAAGGCTATCTAGAATTTCTAAATCAGAATTTTTCTGAGTAAATAATCGAATACACTCTTGAATCTTGTCAGATAATTTTGAAAACTTTTTTGGTATTTTTAGAAGTTCATTGGTTTTCTTTTGATCTATTGAAAGTGAATTAATAGCACTCCATCTTTCAACATCTCCAACATACTTCTTTTTTATATGTTCTATAAGTTTAATAACCTCTTTTATGTCACTTAAATCGAAAAAATAATGCAAGCAATCCGCTTTATTTAACACACTGAAGTATTCTTCTGGATTTTCAGAAATTAAAGCTTTTTGAGTTTCTGCCCAAACTCTTTCAGCTGATAAAGATAAAAATTCATCCTTGCTGAACTTAGTTTGCATCAAGTTGATTGTTTCGTCTGATACTTTAAATCCAAAAGATTTCAGAGTTGCGGCAAATCTTGCACACCTAAACACCCGAAGAGGATCCTCTATAAAAAAATCTGAGACATGTTTAATCAATTTATTATTTATGTCTGCTACGCCAGCGAATGGATCAATAAGCTCGCCGTTATCTTTTTTAGCGATAGCGTTCATCGTGAAATCCCTTCTTTTAAGATCTTCTTCGATTGTAACCGAGGGATCAAAAATAAATTTAAATCCTTGATGGCCAGGAGATACTTTTTTTTCTTTTCTAGCTAAAGCATATTCTTCCTTAGTTTCAGGATGGAGAAAAACCGGAAATTGACTATTTATCTTTTTAAAACTTTTAGCTAAAAGATCCTCCTCAGTTGAGCCAACAACAACCCAATCTTTTTCTTTAATTTTACGGCCAATAAGTTCATCTCTGACAGCTCCGCCAACTAAGTAAACATTCATTGAGTCAGTTTATTTTATTTACCGAAAATTTTCTTCCATCCTCTAACCTCATTGCAGTTAATTTTCTGTTCCATACACAACCCGTATCAAGAGCATGGATTCTTTCTATATTTGTTTTCCCTTCCAAAGCAGCCCAATGACCAAAAACTATTGATCTGTGTTTCTTCATAATTTTTAAATCATAAGAAAACCAAGCTTTGTATTTGTACTTAAGTTCACTTTTTTTGCCTTTGAACCTCAAGTCCATTACTTCATTTTCATCTACCGCCCTAACTCTTGTGAGCCAATCAACCCAATCTTTAAGGCTTTTTTTTTCTTTTAATAACTTAGGCACTTTACTTTTATGATCAAAAATCATTTTTAAGGTCTTTTTTGGATTACTTTTAAGAGCTTTCTTAATTTTTCCATTAACTTCTGTTAATGATTTTTTTGAGGCTGATTTGGGAAAACCGGCATGAACCATAATAAATTCACTTTTTCCAATTTTAATCTCCCTTACAAGCGGCTGTTTTGAAAGCCACTTAGCTAAATCGTTAATATCTTGGTAATTTAATAAATCACTTAAAGTATCAAGTTTATTTAGTTTTCTTACACCATAATAAACAGCTAGAAAATGTAGATCATGATTTCCTAAAACAGTCTTTATTGCTTTGCGATTGAGATATACATGCTTTAGAACAGATAATGAATCCGGCCCTCTATTGATCAAATCCCCTGTAAGCCATATAAAGTCTTTTTTTGAATCGAATTTAATTTTATTTAAAAGGAGTGAATACTCGTCAAAGCATCCTTGGATATCACCAATAACATAATTAGCCACTTTGAATACTTTTAGCTAATTTTATATAAGTTTCTACAGATAGGTTTTCAGGACGAGATCTTCTCTCAATACCAAAATTTACCAGATCTTCCTCGGTGAAGAAGGACTTCAGGCTGTTGGTAATTAATTTTCTTCTTTTTGAGAAAGCTTCTCTTGTTAAGGCTGATAAGTTCTTCATCAGAATAGAATTAGAGGCTATGTTTGAATCTTTGGGAGTGAGTTTTAAAAATATGCTTTGAACTTTCGGAGAAGGGTTAAAAGATGATTTATCCACCTCTCTGATAACTGTTATATCGAAAAAACATTGAACAAATATTGATAATCTTCCATAAGATTTTGTATTAGGTTGAGCAACACACCTTTCACCAAATTCTTTTTGTAGCATTAAAAAAATTTCATCAAATGATGATTTGTTATCAATAATCCACTCAATTATTGGTGTAGAGATATTGTAAGGTATATTACCTATAAGCTTATTTACTCTAACAAGCTCTTTTGGATCATAAAGAAGAATATCTTTTTCGATCAGGTTAAAATTTTCTTTATCCCCATGAGCTTCTTTTAAGAATCTTATTAAATCCTTATCAATTTCAATAGCAGTTAAAGACTCACATTTTTCAAGAAGGAGACTCGTCATTGCACCTTTCCCTGGCCCTATCTCTAAAAGATGATCAATTTCCTGAATGTTTATTACATCTATTAATTCTTCAATTAATTGAAAATCAGAAAGAAAATTTTGACCGAAAAATTTTTTTGGTTTTAGATTATTTTTTTTCATCCAATGAAGCTAAAGCTGTTTCAAGAGCAAGTTTCATGCTTGAAAAATCTGCATTCATATCACCTGCTATATCAAGAGCTGTACCATGATCAACAGAAATTCTGAGATAGGGTAATCCGAAAGTTATATTTAATGTTTGCCCGAACCCAAGAATTTTTGCAGGTATCATTCCTTGATCATGAAACATGGCTAAAAAGGCATCATAATGAGATAGGTTTTTTCCTGAAAACGCTGTATCAGCAGATATTGGCCCATCAACAGTTACCTCTCTTTGATCAAATTTTTTTATTCCTTGTAATATCGATGTTGATTCTTCGGTTCCTATATATCCACCTTCTCCCGCGTGGGGATTTAATCCCAACACACATATTTTCAAGTTTTCCTTATTTAGAAGTCTTTTTAGACCCAGACATAAAACTTTTAATTTGTTGTAAATTAAATCTTCATTAATGCTCTCGCTAACTTTTTTAATCGGTACGTGAGTAGTGGCTAAACCTATTTTTACTTTTTCATTCGCCATCAACATTAAAGGCGAAACAATTTTTGCATGTTCAGCCAAAAATTCAGTATGACCAGAAAAATCAGTCCCTGAAGCAGATATTGTCTCTTTATTAATAGGGCCAGTAACTAAAATATTTTTAGTATTGTCCATACAGTGCTCTGCACAAGTGGTTAATACTTCTAAAATATATTTAGCACTGTTTACAGAGGAAAATCCAAGAGCCGGCTTTTCTTTTAGTGGAATATTGATTACCTTAATTAGTTTTGAGTTTGATGTCGTTTTTGAGCCTCCATATGGGATGAACTCAAATCCTAATTTCAAAGATGTTGATAAACTTTCAAAATATTGAATATCTCCAGCAATAACAAATTTATGTGTTTCGTTTAAATTTTTAAGAGATTTAAGAGTTATTTCCGGACCAATGCCTGCAGGATCACCAGGACTTATAAAAACATGAGAGCTCATGATTTTATTTTTATGTTCACATATGATTCTGCTCTCATTTCGCTGAGGGTTTTTTCTAATTGTTCTTCATACTTTCTATCAAACAGAATTTGATAAGCTCTATTTTTTTGAATATTTAAGGAAATGTCTTCTTCTCGTCTATCTAAAACTTCAACAATGTGCCATCCAAAATTTGACTTGAAAGGTTTACTAACTTGATTTATTTCTAGGGAATCCATAACTTCCTCAAACTTAGGATCGAATCTTCCAGGACCAGTCCAGCTTAATTCTCCACCTTCCATTTTGCTGCCTGGATCATCTGAATATAATCGAGCTAGGTCAGAAAATTTATCCTCGTCTTGGCTTCTATTGTAAAGATCTTCCATAAGATCCTTGGCTTGCTTCTCACTTCTTATTTCGGAAGTTTGTATCAAGATATGTCTAGCTAAAGTTTGTTTTTCAACTTTAATATCCCTCCCTTTTTTGTCCTTTAATTTAATCAAATGAAATCCTGCACCGCTCCTGAAAGGCCCAGCAATCTCACCTTTTCTCAAGGAAGAAATTTCATTAGCAAAAAGCGTTGGAATTTCATTGATTTTCCTCCAACCCAAAGAACCTTCATTATTAGCTTCTTCTCCCGAAGAGTATTCTTTTGCAAGATCTCCGAAATCCATCTTGTCAGATATTTTTTCTTTTAATGAATCAATGATTGATGAAGCAGCTTCTTCATCTTGATCCCTATTTATTGGAATCAAAATTTGTTGGATTAAAAATTCTGCAGATAGATTGACTTGCCCTTCTTGAGAATTTATGAAGTTGTCTAGTTCCTGTTCCGATATGTATACTTTTGATTGAACTAAACCTCTTTGGATTCTGGAAAGTATCATTTCTTTTCTTACTTGTTCGCGAACAAATTCATAGGATTCTCCTTGTTCCTCTAAAAATGATTTAAAGTCTTGAAGAGAGAGACCATTCCCCTGAGCAATTTGAGCCATGGATTCATTTAATTCCTGATCTGATATTCTTACTCCAGCTCTTTGAGCCTTTTGAAGTTGTATTTCCTCGATAATCATTCTCTCAATGATCTGCTCAAATAAGACTTCTTGAGGGGGAAGGGGAGTTTCACTTTGTTTTAAAGATTCTATAATTTGCTCAATTCTCTCGTTAACCTCTGACTCTAAAATTATTCCATCTTCAACAACAACTGCCACTTTGTCTAATAATTCGATAGCTGCGTTTGTTATAGGGCTAACTAAAAAAATTAACAGAAATAATTTAAGGTTATTCATCATATTCATTGTAACTTCAAAGGTTTGATATATTGATTAATCTTTTGTCCAATAGATCCCAATCCTTTCAATTCAAGATATATTCTAATGCCTTCTTGGCTATATTCGGGATAAAGTTGATCTTGAAATCTATTTTGTTCTAAGAATATTTTCCGCCAATCTGGTTCTTTGCTTTGCCTAAATGCAAACCCAATAAGTAAACCTTCATCTTCGTATTCTAGTCCAATAAGATTATCTGTTACTTTCTTTAATTCAAAATCATAATAGAGTTTGGTTACTAAAGACCAATTTTTTTCTAATCGGACATCAAAACCTGAAGTTAAAAAAGATAATTTTTCTTCAGGAAGTTGATTAAATAAAAAAGAATTTCTATTTTCCATTTCTAGGTATTCAAAAGAGAAGTACTTATTATCTTGAAATGCAAATCTAGCCCTCAGATCAAAAGAAGAAAAATCCTTATCCTCATCAAATTGAAAGTTCCCATTTAAATCAATATTTTTTTTATCCCATCGCCAATTAATAAAAATAGGTTCAGGAAGATCATGAAAAATGAATTTGTTTTCGTGTAAAGAATCTAAAAATCCTATTTTGCTTTTGCCTAAAGACCTTGTCAGTCCAAAAGTTAACGAAGTAAATGACGATTGCTGAGATCTTTCCCAAAGGAGTCCAAGTTTTAACTGATTTTTATTCAAATTTGCATAGCCATACTCAAGGCTTGAAGCATAAATGCTGGCGAAAGGTATTCTTGAAACAAGATAAATTGGATTTACGTATTTATCATCATCAGTTTTCTTAAAGGAAAAATTAAAAAAAGGTTTTAAGTACTCATTTGATTTGGCCAACTTCAGTATAAATCTTGATTCCATTCCTTTTGTGTTAAAAGAATTATCTGCAGTATCAGAAACATAATGAGTGTTGTTAGTCAGGAAAATCCTTGCATCAAAAGCTGAACTAGAGAATTTATATCCCAATCTTAAATTTAATTTTCCAGCTTGAACCTTTTTGGTTTCCTTGAAAACGAATGATCCACCTTTCTGATAGTTAGCAACTTCTCCGTTCAAACTAAAAATAATATTTTCATGAGGCAGAATATAATCAAACGATAGTTCTGGGATTGAACGGAATTGATTCTGAGAGAATGGATCAATCAATTTAAATGAAAAAGTCCTTACTTGTATTGATGCAGATTCACCTATCCAGCTCAGATTAAGTTTTTGTGGAAGAGCTACCGTCTTTTCGTCTCCATATAAATCGCTTCCAAGGTCTCTGATATAAAGAAAATCACTCACATTTGAGTAATCAATATCAATGTATAAGTTATCGGTGATTTCGCCTGTGTGCTTAAAACTTATGCCCCAACGGTTACTTTCCGTATTAAAAAGTCTCTCGTAATTAATATCGTTAAATAAAGAAGAGAAGTTAAAAGACCCAGAAGAGCTCTTGGTTAAATATCTCAAATTAGATGTAAATGCCAAGCCTCTTTCCTCTATGTATCTAGGAGAGATTGTCATGTCGTAATTGCTGGCAAGATTTAGGTAGTATGGAATTTCTAAATCAAAACCATTTTTATTTGAGTAGGATAATTCTGGTAACAAGATACCTGATCTTTTTTCGTTTGTTAGAGGAAACTTTCCTGCAGGCAAAAGAAATATTGGCGTATCGTATATATAGAATCTTCCTCCCTGAAAGTTTCCAAAATCTTCTTGAGAAGAAAAACTTAATTCATCAGTTTCCACCCACCAAATTCTTTTCTTACAAGGGCATAGAGACATCTCTACACCTTTAAATTGAACTTTGTCTTTTTGTATTAGAATTTCATCTGCTTTTCCGTAAGCATTCCTATCAATTAAATCAAAACTAATGTTCTTCCCAGAAAGAATCTCTTTGGAAGAATCTAAATTAATCTCATCTGCTTGTAAGAAAAAGTCATTAAAATAAATTTCAACGGATTCACTCAACTTTAAAACCTTATTTTCGCTGTCTAATTTGGCCTTCCCAGCATTAAAATCAATTTCTTCAAGTTGAGGATAAATAAGGTTTGAAATGAAAAATAATAGGAGAATCGATTTGTATGTCTTCACTTTATAAATTACTTGGAGATAACCATTAGAGATTCGCTCTATATTGATGATAATTTTATCTTTTGGAGGTTAAAATAGAAAATTAATAATATTTGAGGTAAGCATGAGTTTAGAAGGAAAAACACTATTCATTACAGGAGCTAGCAGAGGAATTGGATTAGCTATTGCTTTAAAGGCAGCTAAAGATGGAGCAAATATAATATTGGCGGCAAAAACAGCTGAACCTCATCCTAAATTGCCAGGAACTATTTATACCGCTGCTGATGAGATTGAAAAAGCTGGTGGAATGGCATTACCAGTAATTGTAGATGTTCGAGAAGAAGGGCAGGTTTTGAGTGCTGTTGAAGAAGGAGTGAAAAAATTTGGTGGAATTGATATCTGTGTTAACAACGCAAGTGCAATTCAATTAACTAATACCCTTCAAACAGACATGAAAAGGTACGATTTGATGAATCAAATTAATGCAAGAGGGACATTTGTTACTTCAAAAAGTTGCCTTCCCCATTTATTGAAGTCTGAGAATCCTCATATTTTAAATATTTCACCTCCACTAGACATGAATCCAGATTGGTTTTCAGGGCACGTTGCTTATTCAATGGCGAAATTTGGAATGAGTCTTTGTGTTCTAGGTATGGCTGCAGAATTTAAAGATGATGGAGTTGCAGTAAATGCACTTTGGCCTAGAACTGCCATAGCTACTGCCGCTGTTAAGAATGTCTTAGGCGGTGAGCAATTAGTTAATATTTCAAGGGGGCCAGAAATAATGGCAGATGCAGCTTATGTAATTCTTACCAAGCCATCCAAAGAATTTTCAGGAAACTTTTGTATAGATGACACTCTCCTTGCAGAAAATGGTGTAAGTGACTTTTCTGTA
Source organism: uncultured SAR86 cluster bacterium (assembly GCA_902604535.1). Classification (GTDB taxonomy): domain Bacteria; phylum Pseudomonadota; class Gammaproteobacteria; order Magnimaribacterales; family AG-339-G14; genus CACNYO01. The sequence goes on along the minus strand of CACKZK010000021.1, from coordinate 2,037 downwards.
TACGCAGATGTTCCTTTCGATCAATTGGCTCCAGACTTTTTCGTCCCTGAAGATATGCCGCCTCCTGAGGCTGCAAAGAAAAGTTAAAAGTGGATTCCATTTCTGATGACTCTTCTAGTTGGATAAGTTCTTGTTTCAAAACAGAGGAAACCTTTTCCTTTTCAAAGTTAAGAACAGAGTCAAGCCAGAGAGACTATTTTAGATTTAATTTTCAAGGAAAAACTTTTATTCTCATGTATGCCCCCAAAGGCATTGATGAGAGCATTGAATCTTTCTGTAAAAAAGCTGATGTCTTTAAATCCTTTCAAGTAAAAGTCCCAGAAATCTATTTTCGTAATGATAATTTATGCCATTTAATTATTGAAGATTTCTCAGATAATCTCTATCAATTGAACATTACTCAGGAAAACAGTGACATTTTTATAAAATCGGCATTAGATCAGCTTATTCGAATACAAAATATAGATTGCGATACAGAGATTTTTGATCACTTTGATTTAGAAAAATCTATTGCAAATAAGGACTTATTTATTGATTTTTTTTGCAGGGGATATCTGAATTTATCAGATTTAAGTATCCCTTTTGATACAATTAATGAAGGATACAACTTTATTCTCAAAAGGTTCTTTGAAATACCGCTCTGCATTTCTCATTATGATTTTGAAACAAGAAACCTAATTTATCTTGATTCAAAAGAGACAGGCGTTTTAGACTTTCAGGACGCCATGATTGCCCCTTATGCTCTTGATTTAGCTTCGATTTTCAAAGATCTTTATATGGTCTGGGACAAAAAGCAAGTGGATGATTGGTTAGATTACTATAAAAAAAATACGCAGAATGAAGAGATAAAATCTTTAGAAGATTTTAAAGAAGATATTGAATTTTGTGCCATGCAAAGACAGATTAGAATTTTAGGAAAACTTTCCCAAGTATCCATAACACTTAACAGGGACAACAGACTTAATGACTTTCCGGTTTTAATAAATTATCTAATTGATTCAATGTCACGATACAAAGAACTAAAAGATTTTTCGAAGTTTTTAAAGATTTTTAAATGAAGGCTTTTATATTATGTGCTGGTTTAGGGGCTAGGTTGAGACCAATATCAAACCAGATCCCAAAATGTCTTGTTGAAGTTAAGGGTATGAGTCTCTTAGAAAGGCATATTAGAAAGTTGAAGGAAATCAATGTTTCCGAAATCATTATCAACTTGCACCATAAACCCGACGCTATTAAAGAATTTTTAAATCGTAAAAAAAACTTTGAAATCAATATAACTTTTTCTGAAGAAGACACATTGATGGGAACAGGCGGTGCACTGATAAAAGCAAAAGAAGAGATTGGAACAGAGACTTTTGTCTTAGTTTCAGGAGACTTATTCACCGAATATCCTTTAGAAAGGCTAAGAAATAAAGTGAACGGAGCTCATTTGATTGCCGTAATAAACAATAAATCAACTGGAGATTTTTCAATAAACGAAGGAATAGTTGAAGAGGGATCTGGTTTTAACTACGGAGGAATTGCTTTAATTAATCCAACTTTATTGGCAGACAGAAACAAACAACATAAAGAACTTTGGAAGGACATTATTTTACCTGCCGTGAAGAAAAAGAAAGTATCCGCTGAAATTTATGAGGGTGTTTTAAAGAATATTAATACAAAAGAAGATCTAGATTTTGTGTAAAATTTATCTGTGGCTAAACAGAAAAACATAATTGCTCCTTCAATTCTGTCTGCTGACTTTGCAAACTTAGGAAGTGAAGTTGAATCTGTATTAGAAGCAGGAGCTGAATGGATTCATTTCGATGTGATGGATAACCATTTCGTGCCAAATTTAACTTTAGGCCCTATGGTCTGCAAATCTCTCAGGGACAATGGAATAGACTGTCCTTTAGATGTCCACTTAATGGTCAATCCCGTAGATGAATTGATTAAAATGTTCGCAGACGCAGGAGCCACTTCAATCACTTTTCATCCTGAAGCATCAGAAGATCCGGAAAAATCACTTAAATTAATTTCTGATCTTGGATGCAGTCC
>CACKZK010000020.1:0-12887 GCA_902604535.1 uncultured SAR86 cluster bacterium | reverse complement strand
ACGTAAGAAATAACTTCAATATAGTCCTTGCAAAAACAGTTAGAGAACTGAGAGGAGAACCTTGCATTGGCCTGGAAGACCAACCATCAGCTAAAAAACAAATTGTAGTTAGTCGAACCTTTAGCAAAAAAGTAGATGATTTGAGGACATTAGAAGAGGCAGTAAGCGACTATGCAGCACGAGCAGCAGCTAAGCTTAGAAGGGAAAATAGAAGGTGTCTTTATGTCTCTGTTTTCATCAGAACAAATCCCTTCAGGATGCAAGATAGACAGTATAGAAATTCGGGAACAACTAGGTTAGTTGCTCCAACTAGTGATACTAGAGATATCATTCAAAATGCAAAAAAGAGTCTTAGGGCTATATATAGATCAGGTTTTAATTATATAAAGGCAGGAATATTACTTTCAGATTTTTACGATGATCATATTCAGCAATATGATTTTTTTTACCCCAAAGAAAGAATCTTGCATAGCGATAAACTCATGAACACTATAGATAAAATAAATAAGAAGGGATTGCCGCCTGTTTATTTTTTAGCTCAGGGGATTAAAAGAAAGTGGTCAATGAAGAGAGAGATTCAATCACCTAGATATACCACTTCCTGGAACGATCTACCAAAAGTTAGTTAGATTTTTTGCTAGATACCCATGAAATATCTTCGTCATAATCGGATAGAGTTTGATCAACTCCGAGTATAAGAGAGATTAAAGCCATACGAACAAGAAGACCATTATCTGTTTGTCGGTATATAGCTAAGTTAGGATTTTCATTCATATCAATATCAAGTTCATTAGCATCAGGACGAGAGTCTCTTGGAAGCGGGTGCATGATGACGGTATTTGGTTCACAATTTTCAGTATAGATATTTTGATTCAGTTTAAGAAGGCCTTTGTATTTATTGGCTTCTGCAGGCGAGTCAAATCTCTCTTCTTGCAATCTAGTGACATAAATAATATCCACATCGCCAATACCGGACTCTATTGAGTTGAACTCATTTATTTTCATTCCTCTGTAAACAAGGTCCTGTCTAATTTCAGGAGGAAGTTTTAGTTGTCCAGGAGATATTAAATTGAAAGATATGTTTTCAAATAAATTCAATGCCTTGCAGAGAGAATGCACAGCTCTTCCAAATTTTAAATCTCCAACGAGAGCAATGTTGCTTCCATCTATGGACTTACCTTTAGATTCCAGCTCAAGCTTAATTGTGAATAGGTCTAATAGAGCTTGACTAGGGTGTTCATTTTCTCCATCTCCTGCATTAATTACAGGAACTCTCGAGGCTTCAGAAAATTCTTGAACAGAATTTTTTTCTGGATGTCTCATGACAATTAAATCGCTATAACCGCTTAAAACCCTGGCTGTGTCATACAAAGACTCGCCCTTTGCAAGAGAGGATGCTTCTATGCCGGTAGTTTCTCTAACTTCTCCACCTAAAAGATTAAATGCGCTTCCAAAACTGATTCTTGTTCTCGTGCTGGCCTCAAAAAACATATTGCTAAGAATAGCTCCCTGAAGGACTCTGGTCTTTTTCTCCCGGTTTGCGTAAGGAATCATTTTTTCAGCAATTGAAAAAACTTTAACAATATCGTCTTTATCAAGCTGATCTATGGAGAGGATATGATTGCCAAGAAACTCCATAAATACATTCTAACATTTAAAGAATTTAAATTCTTTGAATATTACATGTTGAGACTATTGCAAATTTTTTTGACTATGAGATATTAAATTAATGTCACAAGATTGCTTGCTACTTAATGGAAATGGAAAGCCTATAAGCTACTTTCCTTTATCCGTTGTTGATTGGAAGACTGCAATCAAGTTAGTCGTCACCAGAAATGTAATAATCGTTAAAGAGCATCCTGATTGGTTCGTTCATTCACCCAGCATGAAACTCAAAGTTCCAAGCATTATTATGTTGAGGAAATATTACAAGTATACAAACCACGTAAAATTTTCAAGATCTAACGTTTTTCTCAGAGATATGTTCACTTGCCAATATTGCAATGAAGTTTTTCAAAGAAAGGAATTAACCATAGATCACATAATTCCAAAGTCAAAAGGAGGGGGATCGAGCTGGGAAAATGTAGTTACATCATGCAAAGAATGTAACATTGCTAAAGCTGATAAATCTCTAGATCCTTCACCGGTAGCGATAAAACCAAGCTATAAAGCTTTATTGAAAGGTCAGAACTCTCAAATCGAATACAAAGACGATATGTGGAGAGAGTATATAGTTGCCTAAACTATCCGTATTTAACCGAACAACCGTAAGGCCTTGTTTTAGAAACAGATACGGGTTTTTTAGACTTAATATCATTTATAACTGCTCTCACAAAATTAGTAGATTCGTTTAAATCTGTAGTCCAGAACTTTGAACCTCCAGCATCATCGATAGCACCTTGATAAACAATATTTTTATTTTTATCAGCAATAAAAATATGAGGTGTAGTTTTTGCATTGAATTGTTTCCCTAAGTCGCCATTCTCATCAATCAACACATGATCAGGAAAACTTCTAAACGAAGCAAAAGTATTCATAGCATCCTTTGGTGGGATATATCCTTGTTTACCAATAGCTGATGAAATCACAGTAATCCACATAACATTTTTACTTTTGGCAAACTCTTGAGTAGTTTGCATATTATTTGAACCGTAATGTCTTTTGACGTATGGACATTCTAGGTTTGCCCATTCAAAAATTATTTCAGAGTCTATTTGAGAAAGTTCAACTTTTTTTCCCTCTGAATTTATAAATTTTATATCCTTAATATTAAGAGCTGTAGCATTTAAAGATACGAGCAAGCATAAGATTAGTAGTTTTTTCATAAGTCCCTCAAAGCATTTAAAACCATAGTTTCTGTAAGAATTTCTGGAAGTATTATGGCATCAGCTCCGCCCCCTTTAAATAATAAATATAAAGGGACACCACTTCTACCATAACTTTCTAGAACAACCGAAATATTTTCATTTCTTTCTGTCCAATCGTAGACAATATAGTCAATTTTATTTGAATCTAAATATTCTAAAACCGCCGAAGATTTGAGCACTCTTGCTTCATTCACTTTACAAGTAATACACCAGTCAGCTGTAAAATTTACAAAAGTAGGATTCTGAAATTCAAATTCATTCGTATCATTTATTACTACAACTTTTGAGCTTTCCTCAGAACTAGAGCTTATTGGAACAAAAAAGGTTAATGAAATGACCGATAAAATAATTAGCAAAATTTTTAATTTATTGAGAACCCGAAGCTCTGATTTTTTTAGATTGGATAGCCAGACTATGAAGATTGTAATTAGCGATCCTACTAAAACCAGAGATAGATCAAATCTGTTCAGCTGAGCTGACAAGATCCAAAACAACCATATAGCCGTCAATCCCATCGGAAAAGCCATGAATTGTTTCAGATTTTCCATCCACGGACCTGGTTTTGGTAAAAAGGAAATTAATTTAGGATTGAAGCTCAGAATAAGATAAGGAAGACAAAACCCCAAAGCTAATGATAGAAAAATTGGATAAGTTTGATAACTAGGTTGAAGCAGCGCTAAACCAAGTGCCGAACCCATAAAGGGGGCAGTACAAGGAGTCGCGACTATAACTGCGAGGAAACCTGTAAAAAAACTACTTGAGTATCCAGAAGAGCTTGAAACAGCATTTCCAGTAAAAGCTACATTAAGATTCAGAGACGAAATGAAAAAACCAGATAAAAAAATAAATAAGAAAATTAACAAAGAGAGAAAAATGGGCGATTGAAGTTGAAATCCCCAACCAACTTGAATTCCAAAATATTTAAATAACAGAATTACGCTGCAGATTAATAAGAATGTAAGTATTGCTCCAGAAGCAAAAATTAATCCATGAGCTTTAACTTCTTTCGGGGAATCAGACTTTTCAATAAAGTTAAATATTTTTAAAGATAAAACAGGAAAGACACACGGCATCAAATTCAAAATAAGCCCACCAATCAATGCAAATAAGAGAGCTGTAAAAAAAGATATTTCATTAATATTACTTTCTTGAATAAGAGCTTTACTGTCACCATTTATTTCATAATTAAAGGCACCATCTTGAGTCTTGATACTTAAAACTCCAGATAATGAATTAAGATTTTTACTATCAGTAGTTTTCGTTATTTCTAAATTATAAGAACTATTTATTTTTGATAGATTTTGTGATTCAGCATAATTTATGAATCCATACTCATAAGGAAAAAAATAAGACTCATAGACATTTGCTGGAAAATCAAAAGATAAATTGAAAGTTTCAAGGTTTTTATCAGATATTACTTTAAAGTTTTTAAGATTTATCTTTTGGACAGTACGGGTTTTTATTTCTTTTAATTGAACGTTGCTCAGAGAGCTTACATTTTGATAAGGGAATTTGATTTTCCCTGATCCCGATTGCGGTATGCATATCTCTTTGCAAACAAGCCAATTTGCTTTCAAACCAATCTCGAATTTTTTGGGAATGATTTTTGGAGCCTTAAGAACGAAAGGTAATATTACTTGATCATCAAAGCCATAAGTCATTAAGGGCGGGAAGGGAATTTTGTCAGGACTTGGCCAAATGGGTCCAGTTATTTGAAATCCTTCAGGAAGTTCCCACTCAAACGTAGCAGGATCACCTGAATCTCCTGGATTGATCCAATAAGTATGCCAACCTTTATCCATACTTATTTCTATAGTTAATATGTTTTCTGAATTGGCATTGATTTCATTACTTTCAGGGAAGAAGTTTAGTTTTGAATGACTGTCATTTATGGAAAGTGTTGCTTGAGCAAGCAAACTGAAAAAGAGACTGATTAAAAAAAAGAATTTAAACTTCACGAACTACCTTGAGTTTGATTAATTATTCTAGGATCAAAACCATTAACTTCAGATAATTTATTAATTTTTAAATTATTGGGTGTATCAAAAAGAATCTCTTCATTGGCATCTGTTATTTCCCATGCATTTTGTGCTATTTCACTTTCTAACTGATTTGGACCCCAGCCGGTATACCCAAAAGAGACAATAAATTTATCCGGAAATTTACCTTTAAGGATATTTTCTATTACCTGTTTATTTGATGAAAAACCTATCTCATTTGTTACCCGAACATCAGGCTCATTAACTTTATCTATAGTGTGGAGAACAAAAATTGAAGTCGACTCTACTGGTCCTCCCAAAGCTATTTTTTGATCAAGAAGTTTCTTTTCTTTGATGTCTGTAAAATTATCAACCATTTGGACATCTATTGATCTATTAACGATCAGACCTAAGGATCCTTCCTTGTTGTTCTCACATATATATATTAATGAATCAGCAAAATAGTCTTTTTCTTCATATTCCGCTGGAGAATAATAAAGGAATTTATTTCTCAAAGAATCAGTCATTTATTTAAAGTTATATTATCTATTTATAATGGGGCCTGGAATATTAAAAACAATTAAATCATGGATAATTATAATTTTATTTCTAAGTCCTTGAGGCAAGAGCACCTTAAAAAAATATCTGGATTAAGATATGAAGACGAAGAAAAGTTTGAGTTGCAGTCAGAAATTAGAAATCTTTTAAAGAAAAATAATGCCTCATTGATAGTTCATTATTACACAGATCCAGCCATTCAAGATTTAGCTTTAGATACCGATGGATGCGTTGCCGATTCTTTAGATATGGCTAAATTTGGTGCCAAAATAGAATCAGATACATTAGTTGTTTGCGGAGTAAAATTCATGGGAGAGACTGCGAAAATTTTATCGCCAAAAAAAACTGTTCTCATGCCGACTTTACAAGCAACATGCTCACTTGATCTGGGCTGTAAAGCAGAGGATTTGCAGCTTCTTAAGGATCAGCATCCAGATAGAGAAGTTATTGTTTATGCTAATACTTCTGCGGAAGTTAAATCTATTGCGGATTGGGTTGTTACTTCAAGTATTGCTTTGGATGTTGTTGATAGGCTTATGTCGGAAGGCAAAAAATTTATATGGGCACCGGATAAGCATTTAGGAAATTACATACAAAAAGAAACAGGTGCAGACATGATCATATGGGATGGATCATGTGTAGTTCATGAAGAATTTAAACTAGAGGGCATCATAAACCTTAAGCATTTATACTCTGATGCTTTGATTTTGGCTCATCCTGAGTGTCCAGATAAAGTTTTGAATTTTTCAGATTTTGTAGGATCTACTTCGCAAATTTTAAATTATGCAAAAAAATCAAATTCCCTAAAATTTATTGTTGCAACTGATGCAGGGATTTTTCATCAATTAACATTGCAAAATCCAAACAAAGAATTTTTTCAAGCTCCTTCATCTGGAAAAGGAGCTACTTGTATTTCCTGTGCATATTGTCCTTGGATGGGCATGAATGATTTGCTTAAGTTAAGAGATGTGTTGGTTAATAAAAATAACGAAATATCAATAAAGGAAAATATTTTAGATAAAGCGCAAAAATCAGTTAAAAGGATGATTGACTTTGTTTAATCACAAACAGATTTATCAAAGCGATGTCCAACTTGCTCTATCAGAAGATTTAAGAGATAAAGATCTATCTGATGGAATTATTAAAGATCAAATAGTTACAGCCTTCTTGAAAGCAAAAGATGGTGGTCTTTTTTGTGGCCAAGATTGGTTTGAAGAGTCCTTCAAGCAAATTGATAAAAATATTGAAATTAAGTGGAAATTCAAAGACGGTGATTTTTTTAAGAATGAAGACGAAATTGTTGAAATTAAAGGTAATGTAAATTCTATTCTTAAATCAGAAAGGACCGCAATCAATTTTGTTCAATTTTTATCTGGTATTTCTACCAATACCCAAAAAAAAGTAAGTCTTTTGCAAAATAAAAAGATTGAATTATTAGATACAAGAAAAACAATACCCGGTCTTCGATACGCTCAAAAATATGCAACAAAAATAGGAGGAGCTCGCAATCATAGATTTGGTTTGTATGATGCAGTAATGATTAAAGAAAATCACATATCTATGTTCAATAGCCTGGATGAATTAGCATTAGATGATATTGATAGAGGTAAATTTTTGGAAATCGAAGTTGATTCTCTGAATAAGATCGAGCTAGCTTTAAATCATTCCCCAGATGTTATTATGTTTGATAACTTTTCGATTGATGATATAAAAAAAGGTATAGATATAGTTGGGAAAAGATCAAAGATAGAGGTATCAGGAATTTTGAATATGCAACAGTTCAAAGAGATATCTAAATTAAATATTCACTTTATTTCTCTTGGAGAACTAACTAAAAATATCAAATCAATTGACTTTTCTTTGTTGCTTAAATACTCATGAAAAAGTATGTAATTATCTTTTTTTTTATTTTTGGTTCTTCCTGTTCATACAAAGAAAATCCAGACATTGATGCCACTCATTACAAATATTCGTGGTGTAATTTAAATGAAGAAATGGATACTTTGGATTTATTTAGATTTATAAAAGATTTTGAATTAATCTTCGATCAAAGAAAAAATGATCAAAAAATTACCATAAACTATCTTAAGTCAGAATTTGATGTCGGAAGTTATGATTTTTTAATTGAATCAACTATTGAGGTCAGCAACATTGCTGAAATTGATTTCAATTTACATGACCTTTTTATTTTTGAAGGATCCATCATTTTCAATTGTTTTGATTATCTTGAATATGGTTCTGAGAAAAAAAGAGACTTCATCAATCTAGATAATCCCTTCTTTACGTATTTTATTTTCTGCAAAAATCCTTCAATACCTTTCAATAGAGATGATATAAATTTGCTTAAACCCAAAATTCTCTCTGAAGAATATGACTTTTTAGTTAAAACAGAATTAAAAGATAATCATTCTTATGAATTCTTAGATAAAAAATTTGAGCTAAATTCAATCTGTAATTTATTTGAACTGGATAATTTTAAAGAATACTATTCATATGAAACATTTAATCTTTTTAACAATTGGTAACTACATGAAATTTCTCCGCATATACTTTTTTCTTTTACTTTTCTTATCTATTAATTTTTTATCTGCTTCAAGTTTTAGCGATGAAAGATTACAAAGGATTACGGCCATGTTGGATGATCTTGTGGAAGATAAACAATATCCAGGCTTTGTGACTATCATTACTAAAGATGGAAAGCCAATTTTAAAAGTTGTTAACGGATTTAAAGACATCGATAAAAATATTCCTATGACCGAGGATGCATTATTTAGAATTTATTCGATGTCTAAGCCAATCACAGGAGTAGCTTTAATGATTCTCGTCGATAGAGGCCTAATTAAATTAAGCGATCCTATTTCTAAATTTATTCCTGAATTTAAAAATACTAAAGTTGTCAATGAGGCTGGCGATTACATTGATCTTGACAGATCAGTCACAGTCTTAGATGCAGCAACACATACCTCTGGGCTCATTTATGCATGGCTTCCTACTGAGACTATAGCTAATGATATTTATGAAGAAAAAAATTTGCATCCATATTATTATTTAGATCTCGAAGTAACTGCCGATCAAACAGATTTCTCAATTCCCGCAGAAAAACCATTTTCAAATATTTGTGAATTTTCGAAAGAACTAGCTTCTGCTCCCTTAGTCCACCAACCTGGTGAAAAATGGACCTATGGTGTTGGTATGGATTTACTAGGATGCATTATAGAAAAAGTATCGGGCATGACTTTTGGAAACTTTATGAAAGAGAATATTTTTGAGCCTTTAGATATGAAAGATACTGCTTTTGCTGTGCCTGAATCAGAAATAAATAGGTTTACTAGCATGTACACCCACAAGGGAGCCAGCGTTGGTGATATTCAAAGAGAATTTAATGATGAAATTTTTCCTAACGATTTGATCCTCATGGATTCTTACGAAGATAGTCCTTATTTGAAAATGAATAAAGTTGAAGATGGAGGCTCAGGTTTGATCTCAACTGCTGAAGATTATTTAAAATTTGGTCAAATGTTAAATGATAGGGGCTCTTTTGAAGGAAAGACTATTTTAAGTGAAAATGCTTTCGCAATGTTGTCTGGAAGTTACATGGAAGATTTCGGCTTGTTAGGTATTGTTAGTCTTGGAGTCGGGCAAGCCATTTGTATGGCAAAAATAACCAATCCTGCATTTAGTCAATATTATCAATCGGAGGGGAGTTTATTTTGGGGTGGAGCTGCATCTACAATTTTTTGGGCTGATCCAGTTGATGATCTAGTTTTAGTTCACATGACGCAAGTTCTTGGACATCCTGTTGATTTGAGAGCAGAGCTTGACAGACTTACATACTCTTCCCGAAATTGAATAATATTGAAGACAGCCTAATTAGAAAAAAATTAATGGATTTTTTGTCTAGAAGAGAGCATTCAAAAAAAGAACTTTTTAATAAGCTTTTTAAAAGAGTTGATAATTTGGAACTGCTAAATCAAGAAATTGATAAATTGGCTAACGAAGGACTTCAGTCGGATGAAAGATTCTCAGAGGCATATATAAGAAGTAAAACACAGGCAGGTTATGGACCCGTTAAAATTAAAATGGAGCTTACTCAGAAAGGAATTTCAAATAACTTTTTAGAAAAAAAATTTTCAGAGCTTAAAATAAACTGGGAAATAGAAATAAACGAATTGCTGTTAAGAAAGTTTCCTAAAACAAAATATAATTTTGAAGAGGAAAAAGTAAAAGCAAAAGCTATAAATTTTTTACAAAGAAGAGGCTTTGATTTTGATCTTTGTTACAGACAAGTGAAAAGTTATTCATGACCTATCAAGTCCTTGCCAGGAAATGGCGTCCAAATACTTTTGATGAGGTAGTTGGCCAAGATTACGTAGTGAAGGCCTTGAAAGGAGCATTAGATTTAGAAAAAATTCCTCACGCTTTTATATTTTCAGGAACTAGAGGAACCGGTAAAACAACTCTTGCCAGAATTTTGGCGAAAGCTATAAATTGCACAAATTCTAAAAAGAATTCTGAACCTTGTGGAAAATGTGATTCATGTTTATCCATTGAAAATGGTAGCTCGATAGATTTTCAAGAAGTTGATGCCGCTTCTCGGAGAGGAGTAGAAGAAACCAAGGAACTGCTGGATTCTGTTCCATATTTACCAACATCCTCTCGATATAAAATTTATCTGCTTGATGAAGTACATATGCTTTCAAAAGAAAGTTTTAATTCACTTTTAAAGACATTAGAAGAGCCCCCTGAACATGTAATTTTTTTATTTGCTACTACAGAAATAGATAAAGTCCCACCCACGGTTCTTTCAAGATGCGTTCAATTTAATCTTTCTGGCATGAAAGCAGAAATCATAAGCGATCAACTTAGATTAATATTTGATAATGAGAAAATAAAATATGACGAAGGTTCACTTTCAAAACTTTCTAATCTTGCTAGAGGAAGTATGAGAGATGCCTTAACTCTTTCTGAGAAAGTTATTTCATTTTCAGAGGGAAAAATAACAGAAAAAAAAGTTGAAGAATTAATGGGACTCCCTTCATCTGAGCTTATTCAATCACTACTAAAATCAGTAATTGAAAGAGATTCAAATATGCTTGTTCAAAACATACAGGAGGTTAAATCAAATTTTTATGACCCTGAACAGATATTGATTGATCTTTTATCTCTCATCCAAGAAATTGCTCTATCTCAATTTAACGAAAAATCTGATCAATCTGATTTGTTTATTCAACCTCAATACCTGCAACTGATTTATGATCTGGGAATCTCAAATTTAGAATATTTTAAATTATCACCTAAACCAGAAAGTTTACTTACGATGACTATGCTGAAAATGATTGCTTTCCTTCCAGAAAGTTCAAAAAAAAAATCTATAAATTCTAATAAAAACAAGATTGATTTTAATTGGCCTGAAGATTTTTCAAACCTCGATTTGACGAAATTAACTGCTCAACTATTGTCACATGCATCAATGATTGAGTTTCATGATTCAGAAATACACTTCGGCATCAATCAAGAAAGGTTGAATGTAATTACAGAAAACCAGACTAATGAAGTTGAGGAAGCCTTATCAGCTTTGCTAAAAAGAAAAATAAAAGTAACTTTCAAAATCTCTGATTTAACAGATAATCCATTTGAATTTGAAAGGATAAAGTCACAAAAAGATTCTAAGCAAGCGGAAGATGATCTTAAAGAAGATTCTTCATTGAATGAAATGCTTGAGAAGTTTGATGGCAAAATTAAAAAAGTTTCAAAAATTTAGATGAAATTTAGCCCATTACTTTCTGATTTAATTAAATCATTGCAAATTCTTCCAGGAGTTGGGCCAAAAACTGCAAAACGAATGGCAATGAGTTTATTGGCTGGTAATCATGCTGAGGCCAAAAACCTTGCTATTAATCTTTCCAAAGCAATAGATTTGATTGGTGTATGTAATAACTGTAGGGTTTTATCGGAGGATGAGATTTGTTCCATTTGCAATGATTCTAATAGAGATAGGACACAAGTTTGCGTAGTAGAAAATACATCCCAAGTGGTACAAATTGAAGAGCTAGGTGGATTTAAAGGAATATATTTTGTATTGGGTGGATATCTATCTCCAATTGACGGTAGGGGTCCAAATGAAATAGGTCTATCAGAACTCTACTCAAAGGTACTTAATGGTGAAATAAAAGAACTTATCTTGGCCTTTAATTCTTCTCTAGAAGGAGAGGCAACTGCACAATATATACTCGAGAAATGTTCATCAAATTCTTTGAATATCACTAAACTTGCTCAAGGTGTTCCTCTAGGAGGAGATTTGAACTATGTTGATTCGAACACTTTGAGGCACGCATTTGATAGCAGACAAAAATTAATTTAAATGGGCTTTAATCAAGGCAATTGAACTTAAGATACCAGTATCAATTGTTTTCTCATAGTCAGGTAAAAACTTACTAGAATGAAGAGAAGGTAATTTCTTTGAATTATCTATAAATTCCTTGTAATCACTTTGCGATACTGCACCAATCCAAAACAGAAGTGAAGGTATTTTTGGTTCAACTCTTCCAAATTGGCCAAAGTCTTCTCCACCCATAACCTGAGGCCCATCAAAAACTTTATCAATACCTAACTCCTTTGAAAGAATTGCTTTAGCGCGCAATGCTAAATCTGGATTATTAAACACAGCAGGAGTGTATTCATCTCTCAGTTTAACAATAGGATATAGATTGTTTGGTAAATCATTTTGAATCGCTATGGATTCAGCAATTTTTTTAATTCTTGAAATGATGAGTTCTCTATCTTCATCACTATAAGATCGAACTGTAATCTGAAGATCGACATGATTTGGGATTATGTTGTGTTTTGTTCCTCCGTGAATGGAACCTACAGTTACAACTCCTGCATTTATTGGGCTTAAATTTCTACTTATAATTGTTTGAACAGCTGTAATAAACTGAGAGCTCATTACGATAGGATCCTTTGTTAGATGAGGGTAAGCTCCATGACCTCCTTCTCCATAAAAAGTAACATCCACAGAATCAACGTTCGCCATAGCAAAACCAGGAGTAATATGAACTGTTCCCGACTGAGTTTGAGCTGAAACGTGAAGAGCTAAATTTATATCTGGATAAGGTATTTTTTCAAACAATCCTGCGCCTATCATTTGTCTTGCACCAAAGCCAATTTCTTCAGCAGGCTGTAAAATAAATACTATATTTCCTTCCCAAGAATCTTTATTTTTTGAAAAGTACTCAGCCGTTCCAATTAAAGAAGTCATATGAATATCATGGCCGCAAGCGTGCATGACCGGCACATTAATTCCATTTTGTTTAGTTGTTTTGTTGCTCTTGAAAGTTATATCAGTCTCTTCTTTTACTGGAAGAGCATCCATATCGGCTCGAAATAAGACTGTCTTATTTCCTCCATTTTTTAGGATGGCTGCAAAACCATTTCCACCAATATTGCTGATGATCTCGTATCCATATTCTTTTAATAGTTCTTC
>CACKZK010000019.1:0-12902 GCA_902604535.1 uncultured SAR86 cluster bacterium | reverse complement strand
AATAACACCAGAATTTCTTGTGCTTGCACCCTCCCCAATTCTATTTTCTTTCTCAACAATCGCAACTTCGATGCCTTTATCAGCTAAAGTTTTTCCTACAGCTAAACCCACTACTCCAGCACCAATAACAACAGCTTCTATTTTTATCTCAGTTCTCCTTATCCTGAGTGTAATTATCTTGAAGGTTTCTCATTTCTCTAGAAAGAAGAAAAATAGCTATAAGATTGGGTAGTGCTGCAGCTGCAACAGTGATCAGTGCAAAGTTCCATATGATTTCCGTATCAATCCAACCAGTGCCCACAATAAAAAAAGCTGACATGTATACAATCCGGTAAAGAAAGACATATTTTTTACCAAATAAATAAATTGTGCATCGATCACCGTAGTAAGACCAAGACACTACAGTGCTGAATGCAAATAACAAGAGTCCTAAAGTTACAATGTATTCTCCATAATTGCCAAAAAAACCTTTATTGAAAGCTTTGCTTGTCAGTACTGCAGATTTAACCAAAGATTTTCCAACAATATCTACATCAGATAAAACTAAACCCTCGTTTACAATTATCGCACCGTTAAATAGAGCTTCGTTCTCATAAACAAAAATATCCTCTGCGAAAGATCTATTGTTTATAAAAGTAAAATTGCCATCGATCCTTCCTGACTTAATATTTAATTCCCCTGAATGAAGATTAATTGAATTATCTTTTCCTTGAAAAAAATCTATTAAATTTCCCGAGTCATCAGCATCAAGTTTGCCTTCCAGAATTATAAAAGATGTTCTTTCAAACTTGTTTTCATATTTTTCTATCCATGCTCCCGAAGAAAGAATAACCAGACCGGTTAGAGTGCAAATTACAATGGTATCAATAAATGGCTCGAGGATAGATACAAACCCTTCTTCAATAGATTCTTTTGTTTTCGAGGTAGCGTGAGCTATTGGTGCAGAACCTTGGCCAGCCTCGTTAGAGTAAAGCCCTCTGGCAACTCCATAATTAAAAGCGGTAGCTATGCTGGCACCCAAAAAACCACCAACCACTGAAGTTCCTGTAAAAATATCGCTGAATATCATTTGAAAAGTAGGAAGAATATTTTCTAAATTATAAAAAATCACACTCAGCGCACCGATGAAATAGATTGTTGCCATAGTTGGAACAATGGAAGCAGCAACCGAAGCAATTCTCTTAAGTCCGCCGATTATCACGAGTCCTACCAAAATCGTCATCACAATAGACGTGGTTAAATTAGGAATGGAAAAGCTAGCAAATAATGTACTGCTAATGTTATCTATCTGAGGCATCATCCCTGAACCGAATGTAGTAACTAATAAACAAAAAGCAAAAATAACACCCAACCATTTAGACTTTAAGCCATTTTGCATATAGTACATTGGACCCCCAGCGATAGATCCGTCCTCTAAAGAAATTCTGTATTTGTGCGCCAAAGATACTTCGACATACTTGGTTGTCATTCCTAAGAAAGCGGTAATCCACATCCAGAAAAGCGCAGCAGGCCCTCCGATAAATATTGCCATTGCCACTCCTCCAATGTTCCCAGTTCCAACAGTCCCAGATAAGGCAGTACTTAATGCCTGAAAGGGTGTAGTTTCTCCTCTGTTATCTTGGTATTTATTTCCTGAAAAAAGTATTTTCCAGGCTCTATTAAAAAAAATAATTTGAGGAAATTTAAGATAGATGGTGAAAAAAATACCTGTTCCTAACAGCAAAGCTGGAAACCAAGGAGAGCTGCCAAAATAACTATCAATCAGCAGAATTGCTGAATTTATCGAATCCACAACTAAATAGCTTTTAACTGAATGTATTGATTAAATTCTTGATAACCGCCAACTAACTCTCCATCAACCAAAATTTGAGGAAAAGTTCTGGCATTAGGGAATTTTTCGGTGAATTCTTCCCGATTAAAATCTTCATCAAGCATGTATTTTTTAAATTCTAATTCTTTAGTTTCACATATTTGAACAGCTGCATCGCAGAAAGGGCATTGTGGTTTTGACCAAATTTCTATCATAATGTCTCCTACATTTACGTACCTATGATTTTAAACGCTATCACATCAGGCTTCACTTTATATTTTAATAATTTTTTAGCTTTTACTAAGATATTTTTTGTTCCAATTCTGTTCATTGGTCTGCTTTCTTCAATTGCAGATTATTTATTTTCTTACGGAGAGGATTATTTTGTCATTGCTGCAATGATCTTAGTATTTCAAGTTGTCTTCATGACTCCTTTGTACACCGGAATGGCTATCCTAATCGGTAGAGATTTAAGGAGTGGATCACTTAATAAGTTAATTGGCTATGTGATAGTTGCAGCACAGTTAGCATTAAAGATTTTTATTCTACAAGTGATCATTGGAATTATGACGCTCATAGGTCTGATTTTATTCATAATTCCTGGGCTGTACATTCAATTTAGATTTACTTACTCAGTTTACTATCTAGTTTTAGAAGGAAATTCTATTTTAGGGTCTTTAGATAGTTTATGGAACGAATCCAAAGAAGTTCATTGGTCTTTATTTAATGCAGGAGTTTTGTTAACACTTTTGACAATTTCTTTTGTTCTGATCGTTTACGCTATTTTAGGATTATCGTCTCAAGAAGAAATATCGGTTTTCTTAAGCTTTCTTGGTAACTGCATAACGGTTTACTTGCAAATGATAATCGTTGCTTTCCCAGTGTATTCAATTTATCAACTAGTTCTCAAGAAAATTAATAGTTAAACGCGTTTGTTTGAAAATCATAATTTAAATTTTCATTCAACTGTAGGGAATTTATTACAGGTAAGATTTCGTCGTAAAGATTGATGAGTGTTCTTGGATCTAAAGTGTTTTTAATTTCTTTAGATAGCTGTGCAAATGGAGTATCACTTAAAGTTTCAGTTAAATGAATAAGAATACTTTCTTCAATTATTTTTGAGAGCCAATTAAGCTTTATAATTAAGGTATCTTTATCTTTATCTTTAATCAAGAAATTAATTATCTCTCTTCCTTTCAGAGAAGCTAAATCTTCAAACAATTTCATAATTTTTCCTTCGTGATTCCAACACTCTTCTGGAAAATCATTTCTATTATTTTCTATAGATCCACCATTAATTAAATCAGAACTTAAAACATGTATATGTGGATTTAATTTGTAATGAATTAATCTACTTAAAACTGTTGGCTTTAGCTTATAAGGTTTTGACGTAGTGAGGATAAACTTCAAGTTTTTTGGAGGCTCCTCTAATGACTTCAGTAATGTATCCTGTGCAAAAAAATTAAGCTGGTCTGCATTGGGAATTATAACAATTTTTGTCCGTGAAATTAGGGGAGTAGAATAAATAAAGTTAGCTGCGTCTCTAATTTGTTGAATTTGAATTTGAGTCCTGTCTTTTGATCGTTCTATGACTTTAAAATCAGGATGAGAATTAGCTGAAAGTAAATTAAACGACTGAGATTCATAGCTAAGTGAATTATTTATTTTTAATTCATCGGACAAAAAAGCTTGAGCAATATAAAAACCAATTTTTTCTGGCTGTGAAATTAGATCACCAGACAAAAGCATTGAAGAAGTCTTGCTCTCTAAAATTAAATTGATAAGTTTTCTGAGCTCTTCAGTCATATCAAAAGAGTTTATCAATAACAATTTGAAGAATTTCTTTAGGCTCTTCTTCTGCATCTATGGTGAGAAACCTATCAGGATAAGCTAGAGCAGCGTCTAAGAAACTTTTCCTTAATCTTTTATGGAAACCTAAGTTCTCGAGTTCAAATCTATCTAGCTCATTTCGTGAAGAAGCTCTTTTCAGACCTATTTCTGGATCAAGATCTAAAAGAATGGTTTTATCAGGTAATAATATTCCTGTTTGGTTGACTAAATAATCAATGATATCTTTAGAGATGCCTCTACCGGCGCCTTGATAGGCATAGCTAGAATCAACATATCGGTCTGTAATTACAATTTTTCCTTGCTCTAAAGATGGCTTTATTACTTTATCAAGATGATCCAACCTATCAGAAAACATCAATAAAAGTTCTGTAAATGGATTAATTTGTTGCTTTTTATCTAAAAGGATCTGGCGAAGAATTTTTCCTACAGAAGTGCTTCCTGGCTCTTTAGTGATTACATGCTCAATTTTTTTGTCTTGAAGGTATTGGCTTAGACCACTTACTAAAGTTGATTTTCCACACCCTTCTATACCTTCTATGCTGATAAACATTTAGTGAAGTTTATCAAACTAAAAGATTGATCTATTGATATTTTTTGATGGCTTCTTTGTGCTCGTCGTAGGTTTCAGAGAATTGATGAGAACATTTATCTTTTGCAACGAAGTAAAGAAAACTGTGTATGTCTGGATTTGAAGCTGCATGAATTGCTGATTCAGAAGGATTTGATATCGGCATTGGCGGCAGTCCTTTATTCGTATACGTATTGAATGGAGTATCTTTTCTCAAGTGATTTTTTTTTATATCTCCGTTGAAATCCTCAATGCCATAAATTACAGAGGAATCAATTTGAAGAGGCATGTTTAACCTGAGTCGATTATAGATAACACCTGCTACTTTTTTGTGTTCGTTAGGACATGCTTCTTTTTCTAATAATGATGCAAGAATTAGAAGTTCCTCAGGTTCTTGAAGAGAGACATAAGGAGTCCTTAAATTCCAATACTTTTCTAATAAACCATCTTGGGTAAGGATAGCTTCTAAAAAGATATCCTCACTATCTTCCATACTTGAATAAAAATAGGTGTTTGGATGAAACCTTCCTTCAAGAGCGTGAATATTTGTTTTATCAAATTTTATTCCATTAATCATTAAAGAGACTGGTACGTTTGATCTTTCTAATATCGAGCTGATAGTGGAACCTTCGGGAATTCTATACTTTCTATAATGAGTTTCTGATGAAATTATTTTTTTTAAAACAGAGAATAAATTCTCATGTTTTTTTATCAAATAGTCGCCATAGGTGATTTCTTTATCCAATGATGTGTACTGAATGATTATATTTACAAATGAAGGAACGGTTATATCTGAATATTTTAAATTTTCTACTATCTTGAGATAAGAATCACCTCTTTTAACCTCAAATATAAAATCTTCTCTTATATCGGAAGGTTTAAAGAATAAAAGAATGCTAAATAGAAAATTTATTAAAAAAACTGTAAGTAAAAGAATTTTCACTTAAATTTTTGAAAACACCAAAGATGCATTAGTTCCGCCAAAGCCAAATGAATTATTTAAAACATATTTAACTTCTTTTTCTTGGGATTCATTAGCAACATAATTAAGTTTAGGAGCTTTCTCATCAAGGTTATCAAGATTTATGGTGGGCGGTAAACGGTTATCTCTGAGACAGAGAATTGAAAAAATAGATTCTATTGCTCCTGCTGCTCCCAAAAGATGCCCCGTCATTGACTTTGTAGATGAAACAGCTATCTGATCTAGAGAGCTAGAAAAAATTTCAGCTATCGCATTTGCCTCGATAATATCTCCCAAGGGTGTAGAAGTCCCATGGGCATTAATGTAGTCAATCTCAGTGCTATCTAATTGAGCATCCTTAAGTGCTGAGAGCATCGCCTGTTTAGCTCCTTTCCCGTCTTCAGCTGGTGCTGTCATATGAAATGCGTCAGAACTCATTCCAAATCCAGATACTTCTGCATAAATGTTTGCGGATCTTGCTTTAGCATGCTCATATTCCTCAAGCACTAGGACCCCTGCTCCATCTCCTAAAACAAAACCGTCTCTATCTTTATCCCAGGGTCTACTAGCTTTTGTAGGATTTTCATTATTTGTAGATAGGGCTGTTACTGCCGAAAAACCTCCCAACCCTAGAGGTGTTATAGCCATCTCTGATCCACCAGTTATCATTATGTCGCAATCGCCATGAGAAATAGATCTTGCTGAAAATCCAATGCTATGGTTTCCACTGGAGCAAGCCGTAACAATAGATAAATTTGGGCCATGTAATCCATACTCAATAGAAACTAATCCGGATACCATGTTCACTATTGCTCCAGGTACAAAAAATGGAGAAATTTTTCTAGGACCTCTTTTATCGAGAGTAAGGGCATTTTTTTCGATAGTATCAAGACCACCAATACCTGAGCCAATTGAAACTCCAATTCTCGATGAATCAAGGGAATCGAGTTCTAAACCAGAATTTTCAATAGCGTGCTTAGAGGCAACCAGTCCATATTGAACAAACTCATCAACTCTTCGCTTAGTTTTTATATCAAGATGATTTATTTCATCAAAGTTTTCAACTGACGCGGCGAATTTTGTAGGATAATCTGATACATCAAATCTTGTAACAGTTCTTGCTCCACTTTTTCCAGCTAAAATATTTTGCCAAGATAATTCTAACTCATTTCCTAATGGAGAAATGATACCCATACCTGTAACAACAACTCTACGAGATGCGGTCATAAGTGAATAAAATTGAAATTAAGATGCAGATTCTATGTAACTGATAGCATCTTGAACAGTTGCTATTTTTTCAGCTTCTTCATCAGGAATTTCAATTTCAAATTCCTCTTCAAAAGCCATTACAAGTTCAACAGTATCGAGTGAGTCTGCTCCTAAATCATCTATGAACGAAGCTGTAGTAGTCACTTCCTCTTCGCTAACGCCTAATTGTTCACAAACAATTCTCTGAACTCTTTCTTGTATGCTGCTCATAAATACCTCATTAAGGTTGAAAAGATTTCGAATTATATACCTAGAAGATAAGTTTTTTAATTTTTTTTTGCACAACCTACATATAAAGTCCACCATTAATATGAATGGTCTGACCCGTAATATAGTTTGCTTCATCTGAAGATAAAAAATAAATTAAGTCGGCAACCTCTTCAGATGAACCTAATCTGCCAAGAGGAATTTGTTCAGACATAAATTTTAAAGTATCTTCGTCCATGCTTTTGATCATATCTGTCTTGATGAATCCAGGCGCAACACAATTTACTGTTATGTTTCTTGGAGCCAGTTCCCTGGCTAACGATCTTGAAAAAGCTTCTAAACCTGATTTAGCAGCAGCATAATTAGCTTGTCCCTTATTTCCAATAGCTGCAGAGGTGGAAGAAATATTAATAATTCTTCCAGATTTATTTTTAACCATTTTTTTTGAAAAAAATTTTAATAAAGAAAAAACAGAGCTTAGGTGAACTTGAATAACCTCATCCCACTCTGCATTTTTCATTCTCAGGAAGATATTATCTCTTGTCACACCGGCATTATTAACGACAATATCAGGACTGATATCTTTCTCTTTCAAAGTAGTAAATAAATTTTCAATTGATTCATTATCAGAAAGATCAAGCTGTATGCCGAATCCACTTGCTGAAGATTCAGATAAGGTTTCATTTATAACGTTTACGCCATCCTCAGAAGTTGCTGTTCCAATGACAGAAAAGCCTTTGGAAGAAAATAATTTAAGAATACTCTGACCTATGCCTCTAGAGGCGCCAGACACAAAAACATATTTAGAATTCAAAACTTATTTATTCTGGAGTATTTTGTTCTTCGGATTTTTCTTTAATTTTTACTTCCATAATTTTCTTACCTTTATAAAAGCCTTCCGAAGTCATAGTATGACGCTGATGACGTTCTCCTGAGACCTGATCAGTTGATAAGGTTGTATTTTTTAAAGCATTATGAGACCTGCGTGCGCCTCTTCTCGCTCTAGATACTTTACTTTTTTGTACTGCCATAATTTTAGAAATGCGATTCTAGATGATATTTTGAATTCCTTCAATCTTCAAAAGCTTCAAAAGCTTCAAAAAAAGAACAGGGAACTTTGCTAGTTATTTTTAAATCCTTATTAGTTACCTCTAAGCTTGAACAATGCAAAAACATTCTTTTTTCGATTTCTTTATTTAAGGCTATTGAAGAGTATTTTAGATCTCCAACTATTGGAAAACCGCTAGCACTGGTATGTACTCTGATTTGATGAGTTCTCCCAGTCTCTAAGCTACACTCTAAAAGTGAATAATAATCGTTAAATTTAATCAATCTGAAGTTTGTCTCAGAATATTTTCCATCTTCAGAAACTGTTATCTTCGGTAAATTCTTCTTCTTATTGATTCGCAAAGGTAGTTTTACATTATTTAGATCCTTCAACCATGAGCCATGAACTAAGCAATGATATTTTTTAATTATTTGGTTTGATCTTATAAACGAATTATACAAACGAGTACTTTGTTTACTTTTTGCAAGTATTATGCAACCTGAAGTTGCTTTATCCAATCTATGAATTAATTGAGCTTCTCTATAATCTTTTCCAAAGTTTCTCACAATTTCTATTAACCCAATGCTCACTCTTGAGCCACCATGAACTGCTAAATTATGCTTTTTATCTATTGCTAATATTTCATCGTCTTCATATATGATTCGATCTTTAATTTCCTCTATAAGATCCTTTTCGGGAAAATTTTGAATTGGTTTATGCTTCTTTATGAATAATGGAGGTATTCTAATTTTATCCCCTTTAGAGAGTTTAAAATGAGGCTTTACTCTGGAGCCATTTATCCTAACCTCTCCTTTTCTTATAATTGAATAAATCTTTGATTTTGGTAAATCTTTAAACTTTCCTAATAGAAAATTATCCACTCTTTGCTTGGAAGAACTTATTCCAATTTCTTCAATGGAAACACTCGTGTAACTGCCTTCTGTCAATTTCTTTATTGGAATTATTTTAAAATATCTTATTAATGTGTTAGTTTAGCTTCTTTTTTAGGAGATAAAGCATAGCAATTTTATTCTTTATCGATAGATAATCTCCTAATAATGATAATTTAAGAAAGATAAAGAATATTTATGCACGCTAAATAATAGAGTTTTATAAGAACAATAAAATTTTCAGGTCAAAAAGCGTAAATCCTGAAAATATTACATTTAGAAGCCATTTCTGTCTTCAAATTACTTATAAAACATTTTTTTCGAGGTAAATATGAAAAGAATGTTAATCAATGCTACTCAACCTGAAGAGCTTCGCGTTGCTATGACAAGGGGAGATTCCCTTTATGACCTAGATATTGAAAATATCAATGAAATTAGAAGAAAAGGTAATATCTATAAAGGTATAGTAACAAGAGTAGAGCCTAGTTTAGGAGCTGCATTCATAAATTACGGTGCTGATAGACACGGCTTTCTGCCTTTCAAGGAGGTTGCACCACAATTTTATCCAAAAAATAAAAAAGGAAGACTTTCAATTACAGATTGTCTTTCAAAAAATCAAGAAATTATCGTTCAGGTTGAGAAAGAAGAACGGGGCAACAAAGGTGCAGCGTTGACTACTTATGTAAGTTTGGCTGGAAGATTTTTAGTCTTAATGCCCAATAATCCAAAAGCTCAAGGTATCTCCAGAAGATTAAATCCGTCAGAAAGAGATACTCTGAAACAGAAAGTTTCTGCTCTGAACATACCTGAAGAAATGGGAATAATTGTTAGAACTGCCGGAGAAGGAAAAGAGTTAACTGAACTAGAGTGGGATTTAGATTATTTATTAAAAGTCTGGGATGCAATTTTGGAAGCAAATCTACAAAAAAGTGGTCCATTTTTAATCTACAAGGAAAGCGACGTAATCATTAGATCTCTTAGAGATTATGTCAGAGAAGATGTTGATGAAGTCTGGATAGATACCCAGGAAGCATATGACCAAGCAATAGAATTCGTTGAAAGAGTTATGCCAGAACAATCGAACATCATAAAAAGATATGAAAATAGCCTGCCACTTTTTACTAGATATCAAATTGAATCTCAAATTGAAACTGCATATCAAAGAGAAGTGAAACTTGAATCAGGTGGATCCATAGTAATAGATGATGCTGAGGCTTTAGTTGCAATAGATATAAATTCTTCGAAAGCTACTTCAGGTAAGGATATTGAAGAAACTGCAACACATACTAATCTTGAGGCTGCAAAAGAGATATCCAGACAATTAAGGCTTAGAGATATCGGTGGCTTAGTGGTTATTGATTTTATTGACATGATGAATTTGGAAAATAAAAGAAAGGTTGAAGATGAGATGAGAAATTCTCTTTCAGCCGATCGAGCCCGGGTACAAATTGGCAGAATTTCTAGATTTGGTCTCCTGGAACTTTCTAGACAGAGGCTAAGATCTTCATTGAAAGAAAGATGGACTCAAGATATTAATACCCTCTCCACAGCCGTGCTAAGACTTATCGAAGAAGAAAGTAGTAAAGAAAATACAGGTGAAGTAAGAGCAATTGTATCTCCATCAATGTCTGCACTTTTATTAAACGAAAGGAGAATAAGGCTTAATGATATTGAAGCAAGATCAAATTTAAAAGTCACTGTGATTGCTGATCCTATTCGTCCAGATACTAGATTTGAAGTTGTGAGATTAAAGGATGGGGAAATAATTGAGGAGGAAACAAGTTCTCACCTGCAGGAAAAATTGGAGAAAAATTCAATAAGCTCACCTACTTCTAGAAAAGAAGAAAAAGCTGCAGTAAGTCTAATGCCATCATCTAGACCCAAAACAGGATTAGTATCTAAATTGATGAATCTTTTCAAAAGTAACAAACCTAAAGGATCGAAAAAACCAAAGAATGTAAGAAAAAGAAACCCTAGAAAACCTCAAAATAAAAAACAAGCTCCAAAGCATGATGTTAGAAAAAATTCTAATCAAAAGAAGAGATCACCCAATCAAAAAAGAGATCAGGCTAAATCTAAGACAGCTTCTACAAAAGATTCTCCGACTGAAAGACCAAAGAAGAAAATTTCAAAGCCAAAGAGAGATAATTCTAATATCGCAAAAAAAGGCTCTGAAGGAAAACTTCAAGCAGAGAAATCAATTGATAAAGTTAAAGAGGTTAAGAAGGAAACTAGATCTCAAGCTGGAAGTAAAACTGTTAAGCCAGTTAAATTGTCTAGACCTAAGAAAGATAAA
Source organism: uncultured SAR86 cluster bacterium (assembly GCA_902604535.1). GTDB lineage: Bacteria > Pseudomonadota > Gammaproteobacteria > Magnimaribacterales > AG-339-G14 > CACNYO01. The sequence goes on along the minus strand of CACKZK010000019.1, from coordinate 2,002 downwards.
GAACCTGAAATTATTGAGAAAGAGGAAAAAGTTGAAAAACAGACTCAACATAACGGTGATTTAAGAGCATCAAACGATCCTAGAAATAAGTAATTTATTTTAGATTATCAAGGAAGTGTTGAATTAAGTCTCCTGATATTGAGACACCAGGTGGAGGAATGTTAGGTAAATTATCAACTTCAAACCATTGAGCATCATCTATTTCATCATTATCTGGAGTTATTTCTCCAGATTTATATTCTGCAAAATATCCAAGCATTAATTGGCCTGGAAACGGCCAAGACTGACTTTGGAAATATTTAATATTTTTAACCTCAATTCCAACTTCTTCTTTGACTTCTCTTTTGAGACAAGCTTCGGCGCTCTCTCCAGCTTCAATAAAACCAGCTATTGTGCTGTAAAGATTTACTGGGAAGTTTTTATTATGAGCTAACAAAATACTTTTTTCTTTATAGATCAAAGTGATAATGCATGGTGAAATTTTTGGGTAAACCAATGGAGCATGGCAATTGTGACACTTCATTGCTCGTTCTTTTTCATCATGCTTTAATTCTGATCCGCAGAAGCCGCAGAACTGATTTGAGTCTGCCCAATTTACTATTTGAAATGCCCTAGAAATAGCTTCAAACAGTTGCATGTTCATCACGGGAAACAATGATCTTAAATCCGTAAAATTTGTATCTGGAATCATTGTTTGTTCATTTAAAACAGAGATTGCGTAAAGAGGCGTATCATCTAAATAACCAATGAAATGTCTAGATTTTTCTTCTAAACCTGACCATTTCATTTCATCCTCAGATGCTGGGCGCACTGTAGATTCTTTTAAAAAATATAATATTTTTGAATTATATACAGGAAAGTACTTTGACTCTTTGGACGTATCATCTATAAAATTAGCCGGCGTAAAAATATTCATATAAAAAAACTATGTCCTCTGCAATTTTTAAGAACTTTCTTGGTCATGCTCCTGATTGGTATAAGCAGACCATTCTAGCCTTTTTAGTATTAAATCCAATTCTTTACTTCATCTGTATTGCAACTTCTTTGCCTGCTGGGACGATTCTGGGCTGGGTCATTCTTGCGGAATTTATTTTTACTCTTGCAATGACTTTTAAATGCCACCCTCTTCCTCCTGGAGGCCTAATAGCTCTCCAAGCAGTAATTTTGGGTCTCACTACTCCTGGTCAAGTTTATTACGAAATTTCTTTGAATTTAAAAGTGATTCTTTTGCTAATGTTCATGGTAGCAGGGATATTTTTCATGAAAGACTTGCTTCTTTTTATATTTACTAAACTATTGTTAAAAGTTAAAAATAAGACAACAGTGTCTATACTTTTTGTTTTTTCTGCAGCTTTTTTATCAGCCTTTCTAGATGCGCTTACCGTTACAGCTGTATTGATATCAGTCGCAGTTGGTTTCTATACTGTTTATCATCAAGCTGCTTCAGGAAAAGATTTTTTAGATGAACATGACTTAAATGATGACTCTGATTTGGATGATAGTGAAGCAGTAAACTTAGAAAAATTTAAATTTTTTCTTTGTAATCTCCTTATGCATGGTGCTGTTGGTACTGCTCTTGGTGGTGTTTGCACTATTGTTGGAGAGCCACAAAATCTTCTTATTGCATCCATAGCAGAATGGGATTTTATAGAATTCTTTATAAGAATGGCTCCAATTTCAATGCCAGTCTTAATTGCTGGCTTATTCACTACGTTGTTTCTAGAAAGATTCAAGGTTTTTGGATACGGGGCACAACTTCCAGATAGAGTCAGAGATATCCTACAAGCATTTGATGATAATCAAACAGCCAATCTAACTGATCAAGTCAGAGCTAAACTTTTTATTCAATTAATTGTTGGATTAATCCTTATGTTTTCGCTGGCATTTAGCATTGCAGCTGTTGGCTTGATAGGTTTAATGATAATTATACTTTTAACCTCTTTTACGGGAATCATTGAAGAAAAAGAATTAGGAAAAGCCTTCGAAGAAGCTCTTCCTTTCA
>CACKZK010000018.1:0-13912 GCA_902604535.1 uncultured SAR86 cluster bacterium | reverse complement strand
ATGGGTGATGGCCTCAAACTATGATTGGTCTTCAAAAAACTATCTTGCACCTAACGGACCTTTAGGAACAAGAAAAGATGTTAACGAATCTTCAGATCTAACTTTTTCTAGACTTTACATAAATTGCTTATCCATGAATATTTTTCTAAAACCCTTTGATAATAGAAGCAGTATTGATATCTTCTCCAGAAGTAATACAGACGTTGGTGTTAACCTTTCTTATCTTTGTTTAAATAACTAACTTTAAAATTTACTTGAGTATATAATCCGCAGATGAATCAGATAGTTCAATTTTTTTTAAAAATTAGAAACAGTCGTTTTTTTAATGGAATCGTAATTTTCGTTATTATTGGCTCAGCAATTTATGCTGGTGTTAGCTCTTATGATCTTTCAGAAGACTATGTTGGGTTACTGAATTTTTTAGATACAGCTATTACAATCTTTTTTCTAATTGAAATTATCATAAGAATAGTTGCTGAAAGATCCTTGTTCAAATTCTTCAAAGGCGGTTGGAATGTTTTTGATTTTATTATTGTTACAGTTAGCTTAATTCCTATCACTGGAGGAGAAACAGCTTTTGTTGCAAGATTGCTCAGAATTGTAAGGGTTCTAAGAATTATTACTGTTGTACCAGCATTGAAGAAAATTGTAGATGCTTTGTTTGAAACGCTTCCTAGAGTAGGTTTTGTAGCTCTTTTAATGTTCATTTTTATCTACATATGGGCAGCGATTGGAACTTTAGTTTTTGGAACAACTGATCCAGAGCATTGGGGTAACATTGGCCTTGCTATGCTTACACTTGCGCAGGTTGCCACTTACGATGACTGGGCTGCTGTCATGAAAGATATTATCGAAGTATTTCCTTGGGTATGGTTATATTTCATTAGCTTCATTCTTCTCAACGCAGTTATTATGTTGAATATGGTTATTGGTATTATTGTTGATGTAATGTCTCAAAAATCTAGCAGCGGTCAGTTGAATGCAGATGAGAATCAATAATTATCTGATTCTTTCTCTATCCATCTTTTTATTTTCATGCACCTACGATAAGGTAGTAAAAAATTCTTTTTACGATTTAGACGAGTTTGACGCATGCTACTTAGATCATAGATCCACTTTAAATCCTGAAAAGCAAAAATATTTGGATATGCTAATAGAGATTAGGAATTATAACTGCTCACGCTATTATGAACTTTTTATTAGGGGAACAATTATTCAAGGAAACTAGAACCAAAAAATAAGTAACAGTGGCGTAGAAATTGCAATGATGAGTAACTCTAAAGGCAACCCCAACTTCCAATAATCTCCAAATTTATAGTTTCCAGGACCCATAACTAAAGTATTACATTGATGTCCAATAGGAGATAAAAATGCACAACTTGCTCCTATGGCAACACACATCAAAAATGGCTCAGAAGGGTATCCCAATTGATTTGCAATTGTGACCGATATTGGTCCCATGATCACTGCAGTTGCGGCATTATTAATAACATCAGATAAACACATAGTAGCGACCATTAAAATTACAAGGGTGCCTACTAGTCCAAATTGTATAGATTGGGTAGCAATTATAGTTGCTAGAATATTTGTAAGCCCACTGTCATACAAAGCATCTCCAATAGGTATCATGGCTCCTAAAAGAACGATCACAGGCCACTCAATGTGCCGATAAAGCATATTAGGTTTCAGAAGTTTTGTGGCAACGAATGCTAATACGCAGAGCAAAAAAGCTATAACGACATTTAAAAAGTTTGCAATCACAAAAAGCAAACTTAGAGAAAATAATCCAAGAGAAACTAATACTTTTGAATCATCTTTAATGACATCGAGCTCTCTTTGCCATAGAGGCATCAAGCCCAGGTCTTGCATCTTTTCGCTTGTATCTTTCTGCTCTTCCCTCGATGCAACTAACAAAACATCTCCAGCTTTAAAATGTTCATTTGAAAGACTACCTTGAAAATTTGTACCTTTTCTCCACAAACCAAGTACGGCCATTTGTCTACCAACCATATTTGAAAAGTAACTTACTGTTCTCCCAATTAATCTGGATCCTGGAGAGATCATTGTCTCAATTTCACCAAAGCTGGTTGAATCTAGATCATTAATATCCGTTCTAAGAGATAGACCATATTCTTCTTGAAGATTCGATACTTCTTCTGGGTTTATTTTTAAAAGTAATATTTGAGATTCCTTCAGCTCATCAAAGTTACTTAGAATTTCTCTTGCATCAGATAATTCATTTACAGAGCCAATGAGCACTATGTCTGCTCCAAGCTCTTTTCTGAATTCTTGAGTCCTTTTACCTATAAGGTCACTATCTTTATCAATTACTAACTCTACTAAGTATTCGTTGATATCAACTAATGAGGATGAATTATTTTCGCCAGATCTATTTTTTACAAGAACAAATCCTAGTAAAGCAATAAAAATAACTCCTCCAATACTGACTGGTAATCCAGCGTATGCAAAATCAAAAAACTCAAATCCTTGATCTGAGTATTGATCTCTGAATTCAGAAATTATTATATTTGGTGGAGTTCCAATCTTTGTATTCATTCCACCTAAAATAGAGGCAAAAGCTAAAGGCATAAGGAATTTAGAAGGGGACCAACTCATTTTTTGGCATATACCTAACGTCACAGGCAATAACATAGCCATGGCACCAATGTTGTTCATGAAAGAAGACAAAACAACTGCAATACCCATCAATATAATTAAAAACTGGAATTCACTTTTGGCAACTTTCTGAAGAGTATTACCTATTTTTCCAATCAATCCAGAAGCTTCAAGACCTTTACTAATAAGCAGAACAAGAGCAACTGTGATTACTGCTGGATGACCAAAGCCTATAAATGCTTCTTTTGCTGGAACAAATCCAAGAACAACAAGGATAGCAAGGCTTGTCAAAGCCACAGCATCGTAGCGGAATCTACCCCAAATAAACATACCAACCATAATTAGAAGTATGAAGGAGAGTAAAATTTGATTGGTTTCCATAAAAAGAATATTAACTTTACATTATGTTCTTTGACTTGGCATAAAACATCAATAATTTTTAAAATCAACCAAACATTTATAAATAGAGGCTTTTTAAGTATAAATATAGTAAAATTTTGTTCAGAAGTGAGTTTTTGTTGATTTGACTATCTGTCATTTAGACAATAAAATCTCGTTTTTCTTAATTAAGAGAAAAACTTAGGAAATAAACTTCATGGAGTGGCTTTATGAAGACTATAAACATGAAAAATTTTATTAAAGTACTGATCCTTCCATTGATGCTATTCGTTCTTGCTAATTGTGCTGGAACAAACGTAACAACTTATTCATCCGCATCGATTATGCTAGACGATTTTATAGATCAAAATGGTGGTAAAGGTGCGATTAATGACGAAACATTGCACTATCCTTTAGACATTCAATCTTTATCTTGTTCTGAAATGCAGGCTAATAGAATCAGAATTTCTAACTTGATTAGTAACTTGTCAGAAAAAGTAGTTGAAAATGCAAATAGAAGTACTAGTTTTTCAACTTATGGTTTAACAAAACATGATCCATTGATAGGTACAAGCTTTATAGGAATAAGCTCAGTGGGTTTAAATCCTGAAGTTTCTGAATATAGAAAACTCAAATTAGTATTAGAAGAACTTAATACTACTTCTATCCTCAAGTGTACTCCACCTGAGGTCATGAGAACTCCGTAAACAAATTCTAATTAACAAGACTTAATGGCTATATAATTATTTATGGCCTTACGTCTTGCTTATTTATCTAGCTTTTTATTTCTTTTTTTATATGGTCTTTTTGCTTACCTAGGAATATCCATTTCTCTTGAACCAGGCATGGTAGTTGGCGAAGCATCTCGTTGGTGTGAAAAGGTGAGTGATAGTATCTTTAGAGAGCCTGTTAATACTCTGACAAATTTAGCATTCATGGTAACTGGCTTGATAATGTTTCATGTTCTGCATAGAGACAAGAGTAATATAAATACCTTTCATACTTTCACCCCTATTGCCATCTTGTATGCCTCTGCTGCTATTTTCTTAGGACCTGGATCTTTTTTAATGCATGGTACACATACTGAATGGGGCGGTTGGGCAGATAACTTAAGTATGGTTATGTACATCGTTATCCCTTGGTTATACAACTTCAAGCTAATGGCTAACTGGAGTACAAATACATTTTTTAAAACCTACGCAGGAATTGTCTTTGCCTATGGTCTTGGAAGGTGGTTCTTAGGAGATGGAATGGGTATTGGTTTCAGTGTTTATGGAGTATCTATAGGAGTTTGGATAGTTTCTGAATTTTTATTTAGATTCTGGAGTCAAAGGATGAGATTCTTTTCTGGTTTTGTTGGATTCTTAGTTGCAGCTATATTTGGAATTTTTCCTTCAGAGATATTCAATAATTTAGATCAATATTGGTGGATAGCATTTTTCTGGTTACCAGGATTATTATGTAAATCAAAACCAATATATGAAAGAAAATATTCTTGGTTTTTTATTGGCATGATTCTTTACATATCAGCTTTCATTGTTTGGCTTCAAGGATACCCAGACCAACCTTTATGTAATCCTGATTCGTATATACAAGCTCATGGTATTTGGCATATTCTTTGCTCATTAGCTACATTAAGTTTTTTCATATTCCTAAGAACCGAAAAATTAAAAAAAAGAGAGGCATAACCTCTCTTTTTTTTGAGAAATATTTATCTTTTTAGCCAAGCCTTAATTGGCGAACCATAAGATATATTTACTACTTCTCTCATACCTTTAACTTTTTTTAAGAATTTAGCTTGAGCATCTGACTGGGATTGTGCCATTTGATTTTTAGTTAGAGATGCAAAATCACTTCCACCTATATAAACAAAATGAGTGAATTCAGTAGATCCATAAATAACGGCATTTAAACCATACGAGCTAGTAAGTTCATTCTCATTTGAGTTAGCTAATTCGATAAATTCTTCCAGATAATCTCCTGCTTTTCCAGATTCAACTTTAAGATCAAATCTCATAAAAGCCCTATCTTTTGTCCAATCTCCAACCTCTAAAGCCTGAAAAGTAACAAATTCTGAAACGGGAGTTGCTACAGGTAAAATCTTATTGAAAAAAGCAGCCGCTGCAGGGCATGTGGCTACTAGAGCCTGACCCGCTTCATAATCTTCCATACTTTCATATGAATTTATAAAAAAGTGTGTGGATGGACTGCTTCCATTAAAAGCATCATCAAATAAGACAACATCAGCTGGATATTTTTTTCCACAGTCTGATGCATAAAACTCATCCATTGCCTCAACTACTTGAGGCGGATTAGTTACGGCAAATTGATAAAACGCATGCATTTCATGTCTGCCTGTTCCATCATCTGAAAATAAGTTTACAGATGAAGTAACCATTAAAATTAATAATATTTGTTTCATTCTTTTCTCCTTAAAATGAAAAAGTCATAGTTCCTTGCATTTAACTACTGACTAGGTAACCAGTCTTTTACAACTGCACTCATGTTAATAGCTTTCAAAGTCCTTGCGTCAGCAACCTTTGATGCAAATTCCATATATGCATCAGTTGGTGTTGAATTACCCATGTAAGAATCTAAAAATGAATCCATATTCTTGAAGCCACAGTAAGCAAAGTGCGTACCATATTCTTCAATATCTGCTCCAGGTCCCATTGCGACAAGTGAGTATGAACTTGGACATTGTCCTGTTGCCATTAGTTTTGCATATTCGGATGCATATGTAGAAGGATCGCTCACATCCATCAAGAAGACTTGAAAGAATTGGTCCCCATTAGGATCTCCCTCTGTTAAAAGTGGCATTCCCATAAATTGAAACGTTTGCTCCGAAATCTCACTCATGGTTTGTAAGAATTTTCCTGCGGCTGGGCAAGATGTAAAATTATTAGCCCACATCATGTATGACATCTTGTCTGGATATGTAATTATGATGGTATGAGTTGTCTCCTCACCACCGTTAAAAAGCTCATTCATAAGCCTCGCAGATGATGTACCAGGACAGTTTGCTGCAGCCAAATCATCCATAGCCGATACAACAGCTAAAGGATTACTTGTTTTGATTCCAAAAAACGCTTGAAAAGGTCTCTCTTGTGCCATTAAAAAAGATGACCCTAAAAACACAAAAAGAAAAATTAATTTTTTCATAAAATCTCCTATTTATTAATTAAATATAATATATATCATTGATATCAAATTAGTGTTAATTTTTTGAACACTCATCACAATTCACATTCATATTTAAGGGAGATTAGGATATGCAAGAAGTACTTAAGATAAAAAATCTTGATAACGGAGTAAGGCTTTTAACTTTGAATCGACCTGAAGTTCTCAATAGTTTAAACAAAGATCTTGTTGATTCTCTAATCGATGCATTTGATGATATTTATCATGACAAATCTATTAGGTCAGTGATCCTTATCGGCGAAGGAAGAGGTTTTTGTAGCGGTGCTGATTTAGCATCTGGTGGATGGCCAACTGATCCAAGTTGGTCTCCTGGAGAAGCTACTGCCAATGCTATGGAGATTGGATTTAATCCTTTGGTTAGAAAAATTGTGAATTGCCCTAAGCCTGTAATTAATGCATTAAATGGTATTTGTGCTGGTGGCGGCGTTGGTTTAGCTTTATGTGGCGACTTAATAATCGCTTCTGAATCTGCAAAATTTAAATTGGTTTTTGGTCCTCAACTTGGAATTATTTCTGATGTAGGAGCTTCATGGCTTGTTCCTAATTTGATTGGACGAGCAAGAGCTAACGGAATGGCATTGTTAGGTGAAGATATAAGTTCTAGCCAAGCATTAGATTGGGGGCTTATTTGGTCTGTTTTTCCAGATGATACTTTAATTCAAGAAGCAATTAGTTTAGCTTCTCAATTAGCAAATGGTTCCATAACTGGATTAAAAGCAATAGTGAAAGCTCATGATTCAGCTCTAAAAAATACTCTGAATGAGCAATTAGATTACGAAAGAGATACACAAAGAGTTTTATGTAATGGCGAAGTTTTTAAAGAGGGCGTCACTGCATTTATTGAAAAAAGAAAACCAAATTTTAAAGATTTAGAATAATTCTTTTGTTACTCAATCAATAAATTTAGTTCATAATAAATTTTTAATATAGGAGATATTAATTATGAAAAAACTATTAATTTTAGTTTCTTTAATCGTCTCTTCTTATTCTTACGCTGCTCCTATTTGGGCAGAGTTTCAAATAAAAGTAGATGATCCAATTAAAGCTGCAAGTATTGCGGCTGCGACAGACAGATACATGAAAAGTGATTTTGTAAAAAATAATTTTAATGGATCTGTTCACTTAAATGTATATGTATCCAATGGAGAAAATCCTGCAACACATTCCTTAGTGTGGTTATTTCCAAGTATGACTGATGCATCTGTGTTTCAAACTAAATCTCTAGATCCTACTAATAGAGCATCTCAAGAGTTTTTTGGAGCTTTATCGCAAAATTCTGAAGCTACATCAGATTTAATGCATACTTTTGTTACCACATGGGGAGATGTTTCTAATGATGACAGAGTCTGGGAGGTTCACAACTTTTATGCAACTGATGCAGGAAAAGTCGTTAATCTAACCAACAAAATGATGGCATCTATGGATGGTTTTCCTGGACAACTAGGACTTTCACAAAATACTTATGGAAATGGTGATACTTCTCATGCATTCACAGTTGGATTTGAAACTGTTGAAGAAATGGAAGGTTGGCAAGATAAGTTATCTACTGATCCTGTTTTTAATAAGTGGCTTGTTGATATGGGCGATGTAGTTGAATGGAAAGGCTCAGAACTTGTTGTGAATGCAGCAGTTTATGACTCTGCATTGACTATGGAAGAGTTTGTTGAATAAGACCTTTAGATAAATCATTATTAAAATACCCGCTTCTAAGCGGGTATTTTTTTAATTATTTTTTTCCCAGTGGAATTTAGGTAACTTTCTTACACCTTTATCAATTTGTTCTGCCCAAATATCAGATAATTCTTTAAAGAACGGTGAATCTAACTTTAATTGTTCTTGAAAATCTAAATTAATTTCATCTTTTTTAAATACAACCAGGTCTATTGGTGGTCCAACGGTGAGATCTGATCTCATAGTTGAATCTAAAGATAATAATGCTACTCGAGCAGCATCTCCAAGTGAAATATTTTGATAAATCATTCTATCTAAAATTGGTTTTCCATATTTTATTTCACCTATTTGCAAGTAGGGTTGGTTATCAGACATATAAATAAAATTACCTTCCGGATAAACTAATAATAAATTTGGATCTTGTCCCTTTATTTGACCGCCGACAATAAAAAAAGATCCAAGCATCGGCGAGCTTTGATTTAGGTTTTCACTAGTTTTAGATTGATACTCAATATTTAGCTCACCAATATAAGATGCAACCTCTTCAATATCTGAACAAGTATTCAGACTCTTTAAAGAATTTTCTGATGATAAATCTTTTTCAATCCTATGATAGACAGCTTGGGAGGTTGATAAGTTGCCTGAAGTAAGAATAACAAAAGCTCTATCTCCCACATTAAAAGTAAACATTTTTGAATAAGTGCTTATATTATCTAATCCAGCGTTTGTTCTTGAATCCGAAGCAAAAACTAATCCTTCATTAATTTTAATTGCTAAACAATAGGTCATAATTAAATTTAAATGAATGATATTCTAAAGATAGGAAAAGATTGTAAAAGAGAGATGAAACTGACATGGTCTAAATACGAGCTATCTAAATCGTTTGATGAGTATATTACATCAAAGCGCACCGTTAGAGGTCATTTAAAAAAAATTGGCAACTTCTTAGAATCTTTGTCTGAAAATGACCTTCAAGAGTTAGATAGCGCAACTAAATCTGCAATAAAATCTCTGGGAATTAATTTTAGAGTTTATTCTGATGAAGGATCAGAAGAGCGAAGTTGGCCACTAGATTTCATTCCAAGAATTATAAAAAAGAAAGAGTGGAATCTTGTTGAAAAGGGCTTAAAACAAAGAACTAAAGCTTTAAATCTTTTTATTGAGGATTGTTATAACGATCAAAATTTTTTAAATGAAGGTTTCATGGAAAGTTCAATGATATTGAGCTCTAAGTACTTTTTAAATTTTTGTAAGGGATTGAAGCTTCCAAATAATTCATGGGCCCATATTTCGGGTAGCGACTTAATAAAAGATGAAAAGGGAGATTTCAATGTATTAGAAGATAATCTCAGAGTTCCTTCAGGAGTTTCTTACATGTTGGAAAACAGATATGTCATGAAAAGAGTATTCCCTGATCTGTTCTCTCATTACGGAGTCTCAAAGATTGACGAATATCCTCTTAAACTCTACGAAACGTTAGTTCAAGCATCTTTTGCTAAATCAAAAAATCCAGAAATCGTGCTTCTCACTCCTGGAATATATAATTCAGCATATTATGAGCATTCCTACCTCGCTCAACAAATGGGAATTGACTTAGTAGAAGGCATTGACTTGATAGTAAAGAATAATGTTGTTTATAAAAAAACGATTGAAGGCCTTCAAAAAGTAGATGTGATTTACAGAAGGGTGGATGATGACTTTTTAGATCCAGATGTTGGAAATTCTAAAAGCGTAATTGGAGTAAAAGGACTCATAAAAGCCTGGAAAAATAAAAATGTAGCTATTGTAAACGCACCTGGATGCGGAATTGCAGATGATAAGGCGGTATATTCTTACGTACCCGATATGATTAAGTATTATCTAAATGAGGATCCAATATTGCCGAATATCAAGACTTTTATACTTAAAAATAAAGAAGATAGAAATTATGCTTTTGAAAATTTTACGAATATGGTTTTTAAGCCAGTCGCTGAATCTGGTGGATATGGAATCGTCATCGGAAGAAATATTAAAAAAGATGACCGTTCTATAATTAAAAAAAATATTTTGAAAGATCCAAAAAACTTTGTTGCTCAACCACTCATTTCTTTATCAACTACTCCAACATTCAGGAAAGATTCTATTTTTCCGCGTCACTTAGATTTAAGACCTTTCATACTTTCAGGGAAAGAAACATATGTAACGGTTGGAGGACTAACTAGAGTAGCCTTAAAGAGGGGCTCTACAGTTGTGAATTCTTCTCAGGGCGGCGGAAGTAAGGATACTTGGGTCGTGGATGCATAATGTTAAGTAGAAGTGCTAAACATTTATATTGGCTTGCTAGATATATTGAACGTACTGAAAATATAGCAAGAATGATAGATGTTAACTTAGAACTAATTCTTGATTTTCCAGATGATCATTCGCTTAATTGGAAACCATTAATTGATACTTTAGATATTAACGATCTCTTTGAGAACAAATATAAGAAATATAATGAGAATAATGTATTAAATTTTCTTTTTGAGGATTCAAGGAATTTAAGCTCACTTAATAATTGCCTTGAAATGTCAAAATATAATATTGAAACTATAAAAGACGATTTACCTAAATCAGCAAATATTAAACTTAATGAACTCTATGATCATGTAGTCGGTAAAAAGATTTCAAAAATTCATAAAAGAAAAAAGCTTCTCCACTTAACTCAAATTGTTTCAATGACTCAAGGATTTTTTGGAGCAATAAATAATAACCTATCTCGTGGTTATGAGTTTGAATTCATAAGGTTAGGAAGATTCATAGAGCGGACTGATATGATTTCTAGAATAATTGATTGTCTCTGTATTTCTAAAAGCGAAAAACAAACTCATGATTTCTCTACAATGGAATGGTTAAGTATGTTGACTACATTATCTGCACAAGATGCTTTTAGAAAAGTTTCTAAAGGCGAGGCAGATAGAGAAGAAGTAATTTCGTTTCTGTTAAAAAATGATAGTTTTCCAAGATCAGTTTATAGGGCTTTACTGATCATAGAAGAGTGCTTAAAGAATTTACCCAAAAGTAAAAAACTACTTTTAATGAATTCCAAAATTATAAAAAAATGTGAGAGATCAAGGTTAGATAATTATGATGATATTAAATTACATTTATTTCTAGAAAACTTGGAAAAAGATTTGTCAAAAGTCGATCTAAAAATCCAATCAATTTATTTTTAAAAATTATTAATATTTGATCCCATTTCATTCATAATTAATAAAAATTTAAGGAGAAATTTATGAGAAAAATTTTATTTTCGTTTTTATTTGTATTTTTTACTACAAATCTAATATCTGACGATCACGGTATAAAACCAGGAAGCCTGGTAGCAGAATTCCATTATTTTGATGTTACAGATCCTATTTCTTTTGTTGGTGCTGTTGATAAATTTGATGTTTCTTCATGTGCAGACAATTGGAGGGAGCAATCAGGAGTAAATGTTGCGCTTTATGCAATTGGTGGCGGCTCTCATTCTCATTTGATTTTGGTTACATATGATGATTACGACAAAATGTTATTAGGAAGATCTATTTTTGGAAGTTGCGCTGATTCAGCTCAAATGATTGATTCTTTGGATGGTTTTTCAAACTCTCCAAAATACTATAATTATGTTTCGGAGTTAGTTCTAGAATCAGGTGATTGGACTACCGATACTGTATTTGCCAATGTTGATATTAAAGTCGAATCTGGTGAGGAAGCTGATTATCTGAATGCTTGGAAAACATTCATGGAATCACAAGAAAGTGTTGGTTCTTTTGGAATTAATAGAATCATGTTTGGTAATAAATATCAGACACATATGATCTTTCTTGGATCTACTTCTATGACTGAACTTACTGATTCAATGAAGACAGCTTTTAGCTCAAGAGCTTATCAGACGTATCTAAACAAGGTAGAGGACATTAGAACAAATGTCCAAACTAGGATGGCTCAATTTGTTAAAGCTTATCCTAACGAAAGATAAACATAGCTCGTTTTAAAAAATACCCGATGAAATCGGGTATTTTTTTTAGTTCAACGTAAATGTATTTTAAAGATCATTAAAAAGGGAACTAAGATTTCTATGACTTTTAGATTTAAATTTTAGATTTTTTACACCTTTGTTAAGAATCTTATGATTGTAATTATTAATAGAATTGATAAAACTTTTTTTATTTTTTACTCTTGCATAATATTTTGAAAGAAATGGCTTATCCTTAAATAATATTCCGTTCCAGCCAACCTCTTCAATTCTATGAAGAATTACTGCCCAACTTATATCTGCAAGCGTGAATACATCATTAACTATCCACTCACTATTATTTTCATGAAGATGATCGTTTAAATTCTTTAGATGAATATTAATATTTTCAAGCGATGTTTTAATTAATTTTCTTAATGGTGAAACATTAGAAAATGCTTTATAACCAAATACTTTTAAAATAATAAATAGAATAACTCTTATTTTAAGCGGATGATTAATCAACCCAATTAATATTTTATTAATGTTGATATATTTAATCATTGATGCAAAAAGGGGAAATGTTAATGCACCTATGCAGTTTCCAGCATATATATCTTGATTTTCCATGGGATCACCAACCATAGAAGATTTTTTAACCCAATAATCCATTAATTTTTCTTCTTCTAATGATGGAATTATTGAATGATTAGCTGTCATCTTTGATAAATAATAAATTTGTTCATGAGACTCATAAACTGGATAGCCTTCATGAAGTAAAACAGGAACTGTAGCTCCAGGATTTATTTTTAAGAATTTTTTAGAAGCAACTTCATATTTACCAGTTTCAATAAGATCTATATGTTCTTCTTTGTATTCAATTCCTAGTTCTTCAAGACAAAAGCGCACTTTTCGAGAACAAAGTGAAAAACAATTATGATACAAAATCCATTTCTCATTTGTATCCATCACTTTGAAACTTTGCTTACCTATTTTATTCACGTCTTACTCTTCTGAAGATAAAAAAACTAACAATAAAGATAAAAATCAATATCGAAAGCACACTTATTTTGTTTGCTAAAAATAAAATCCAAATAAAAACCAATGCACCAACAAAAGAAGGGGGCTTATCAATTATTTCAAAATCATAATCTAACCAAGGAGAATTTGTTTCTTCTGCTAACATCCTATCTCCATGTAAATAAAGATAACTCGCATCTATATAACCTTGGAGATTTCTTTTTGGAATTGTATTTAATGTTTCTTTCATATAATTAAATATATCTGGAAAATCTTTTGATAAGTCCTTCGTTTCATAAGGATCTTCCAATATATTGAATAATTCATAGTAATTTACCGAATTGCTTCCAGCTGGACCTTTTTTAAAATAAAGCTTCCAATCTTCGTTGAATAAAGCAATCTCCTCAAAAGCAACGTTTGAAGCTACTACAGAATTTTTAGGTTTAATAATTTTTCTTTGGCTTAAAGAATTCCATCTACTGGTTCCTTCAAATAAGTTACTCTCATAACTTATATCAGCTGCACTCAATAAGGTTGGCAAAACATCTTGAATGAAAAAAAATTGATCTGAAGATTCTTTTTTGAATTTTCCTTCCCACATCATAAACGCTGGAACTCTAATGCCACCTTCATATGCTGATCCTTTACTCCCTTTTAATCCTCCAGTACTTCCTTTTGCATCTAATAGATCAGGAACAATTACAGCACCTACAGGATCTATATCAAATACTGGCCCGTTGTCACTAAAAAAAAGGATAAGAGTATTTGATGAAAGACCATTATCTTTTATTGCGTTTATGACTCTTCCTATTTGTTTATCAAGAATACTTACATTTGCTGCATAGATTCTTTCTTTGGGATCATCAATGTAATTGAATTTTTCAATTTCCTCGTATGGAGCTTGAATAGGTGTATGCGGGGCATTAAAAGCAACATATAAAAGAAGAGGTTTATTACTTTGTTTATTCTGAATGATTTTAATTGCTTCTTCGGCTATGAGTTCTGTTGAATAACCTTCTTCTCTTAAAGGATTACCATTTTTATGCCAATCAAGTCTTCCAGACATTGTAT
>CACKZK010000017.1:0-14416 GCA_902604535.1 uncultured SAR86 cluster bacterium | reverse complement strand
TGAAGCAAGTAATAAATATTATGAAATATCCAAAGAAATTGTTTTTCATTCTGGTCTTAATATTCAGTGGAATCCTTTAAGAGGTAAGGCAAAAAATGTCATTCCATCGTTAGGAGAAAAATACGATTTTGTGTTTCTGGATCATTGGAAAGATGAATATTTATCCGATTTAAAAACAATGATGTCTCTAGAATTGTTGAATGATAAAGCTGTAATATTTGCTGATAACGTTGTTTTATTCAACATGGAAGATTATTTATCTTACGTTAGAAATTCGTCATTTTTTGAGAGTAAATTTATATCTACAAAAAGGGAATATTCGAATACTCAGCCTGATGGAATTGAAATATCAATATTTAACAAAGATGACTGATCTAAAATTAGATTTGCATGGGTCGCGACACCATGAAGTTCCATTAAAGGTTGAAAATTTTTTATTCCTAAATCAAGAGAATATGCCAATCCTGATTATCTGTGGAAACAGTCAAAAAATGATAAATATAGTGAAAGATGTTCTTGAAGATATTGATTGTATTTTTGAGATAGGTTCTGGGATAAACTATGGTTGTATCATTGTTCGTAAAATTTAATCATGCCTAACTTCGATTTACTCCTTAGAAACTGTAATTTAATTAATGAGAATTCAATATCGCAAGTTGATATTGCAATTAAAGATAAAAGAATAGAAAAAATTTCTACTACAATCTCTGAAAATGCTCATAAAGAAATTGATGTTAGGGGAAAAAATGTAGCGCCCGGAGTAATAGACGATCAGGTTCACTTTAGAGAGCCAGGATTAACCAAGAAAGGCGAAATCAAAACAGAATCTCTAGCAGCACTGTACGGCGGTATCACTTCAACCATGGATATGCCAAATGTATCACCGGCAAGCACTACACTTGATTTATTAGAGGAAAGATTTCAATTAGCTCAAGAAAAAAGTTGGACTAATTACTCTTTTTATCTTGGAGCTACCCCAGATAACATTGATGAAATAAAAAAGGCTAACCCAAAAGATATTTGCGGACTTAAAATTTTTATGGGTTCATCAACGGGTGATTTATTGGTTAATGACGATGACGCTTTAGACTTAATTTTCAAAGAATCGCCAATATTAATTGTTACTCATTGTGAAGATAATAAAACAATAGAAAATAATTTAGAAAAAATATCAGCTCAGCGTAACGGCAAGCTTTCTCCTCCTGATCATGCTCTCATCAGAGATGAATTAGCTTGTTATATATCCTCTGAAAAAGCTACAAGCTTGGCAAAAAAATACTCCGCAGATCTTCACGTTCTTCATCTTACGACTGAAAGAGAAATTGAACTTTTTGAAGCGAAGCCAACTAAAGATAAAAAGATTACAACAGAAGCTTGTATCCACCATCTCATATTCACATCAGATGATTATGAAGAATGGGGAAATTTCATCAAATGCAATCCATCAATTAAAGCTCCCAATAACAGAGAAGCATTGAGACAGGCATTAAAAAATAATCAAATTGATATTATTGCAACAGATCATGCTCCACATACTAGAGATGAAAAATCTTTACCTTATTCCGAAGCACCTGCTGGAATACCCTTAATTCAACATAGTTTCCAATTGATGCTGGAATTAGCTAATAAGGGTATTTTTACCATTGAGGAAGTAATTAAGTTTGCATCTCATAATACTGCAGATAGATTTAAAATAATTGATAGAGGTTATGTACGAGAAGGATATTTTGCAGATTTAGTAGTTTTTGAGACTGGAATAAACCATACAGTTACAAATGAAGAGCAAAAATCTAAGTGCGGATGGACTCCTTTTGAAGGATGGGAATTAAGTTCGAGAGTTAATTCAACTATAGTAAACGGTAATGTTTTGCTTGAAGAAGGAAAACTTCACCCAGAAAGAAGATCAAGCGAGAGGCTGGTTTTTAATAAATGATTATTTTTGATCTAAATTCTCTCGGTATTCAGCTTCTACGTTCTCCCTGAATTCAGAATTTTGAATATAAAGGCCAAGTATTCCTGCGAGTATTCCCAAGATAACAATCAATCCAAAGAATACAACTAGATTTCTTACTATTTCAGAGTCTTTCATATTTTGTGACATACTAATTCTCGTCAGGTGTTTTTGAAGCTACATTTTATGTTGAGATACTTATTTAATAAAGAAAGATTTTCATGGGCTTTATATGACTGGGCTAATGGAGCCTTCTGGACAACAGTTGTTGCAGGTTTTTTTCCCATTTTTTTTAAATCTTACTGGGCTTCAGATCTTGATGGTCCATCAAGTTCAGCAGTTCTGGGAACTACTAATTCAATTGCAGGTTTTTGTATTGTTTTGATGGCTCCAATTTTAGGAACAATAGCAGATAAGGCTGGAGCTAAAAAAAACTTCCTAGTTTTTTTTGCTTTATTGGGAATAATTGCTACTGGTTTATTTTTCTTCATTCCAAACGGTTTTTGGATTACTGCTTCAGTTTTGTTTGGTATTTCTTTATTGGGGGGGTCTGGGTCAAATATTTTCTACGATTCTCTGATTGTTGATGTAAGCGACGAGAAAAAAAGAAATATTGTCTCTGGTTTTGGTTACGGTTTGGGGTATTTGGGTGGCGGAATACTTTTTGTATTTAATGTTTTATTTTACTTGTACCCAGCCTGGTTTGGTTTTGAAAATGAAGTTCAAGCTATATTAGTTAGTTTTCTTACAGTATCAATTTGGTGGTTTGTTTTTACTGTTCCACTTTTTCTAAACGTCCAAGAACAAAAGCCATCAACAAAAACAAAACGTCTAATAAGAAATTCTGTTAAAGAACTCATCAACACAATTTCGAATATCTCTAAATATAAAAATATCACAATTTTTCTTGTGGCATATTGGCTGTATATCGATGGAGTAGATACTATTACAAGAATGTCTGTTGCCTATGGTTCAGATATTGGACTTGAAGCATCTTCAATGATTACCGCCTTAATAGTTGTCCAATTTATTGCTTTTCCATCTGCAATAATCTATGGATATCTTGCTGAACGTTACGGTCAATTTCTATTTCTTTCTATAGGTATAGTTGCATACATACTAATTACTATAAATGCCTATTTCATGGAAACATCAAAAGATTTTTATACTTTAGCAGTTGGAATTGGTTTAGTTCAGGGAGGAGTTCAATCTGTAAGCAGAGCAATATTTAGCAAAATGGTTCCTCCAGAAAAAGTTGCAGAGTTTTTCGGTTTTTATAATTTTGTTGGGAAAAGTGCTGTTGTTTTTGGGCCCGTATTGGTTGGGTGGATTGCTTACTTAACAGGCGACCCTAAGAATGGAATATTTAGTCTCTTACTTCTTTTTATTCCTGGTTTGATAGTTTTACTGCTTGTCCCAAAATCAAAACAAATTTGATTCGCTACATACACTTTTAAGCAAATTTGCTTCATCAGTCATAATCCCGTCTACTTTCATATCAATCAATGCTTCCATTTTTTCTTTAGAATTAATAGTCCAAACATGTACTTTAAGATTTTTGGTATGTGCATTGTGGATCAAATTATTATCAAGAACATTAATACCATTCCATTTAAGAGGTATTTGAATGCAATCAACAGAGCTAATTAGAAAATAAAATAACTTAAAAAAAATAACATCAACTATACCCATTGAAATACATGCTTGCTTCCTAATTTTTTTAAAAGCTCTTAACGAACCAGTATTAAATGAGGCTATGCATATTCTTTCATAGGCATCATGGCTATCAATAATTTTTGCAACTGCTCTTTCAATACCTTTTATCTTTAAATCCATATTGAATCTAGTATCAGGAAACTGTTCTAGTACTTCTGTTAATTTAGGAATATATCCTCCCTTGATAAGAGGGATATTTTTTAACTCTTCATATGTTAAGTCACTAATATTTTTTTTCTCTCCTGAGACTCTGTAAACGCTTTCATCATGAAATGTTACAATGACTCCATCTTTTGTCATTCTCAAGTCTGTTTCGATGAATCTATAACCTAAACTGACTGCATCTTGGAAAGCTTCCAAAGTATTTTCAGTAGAATTGATACAATTCCCTCTATGAATAAAGGGCTGAAAAGATGTATCAAAAAAAGGGTGCATTTTTATATATAATTTAGAAAATAGCATTTTTTGCCTTGAATAAAAACAAAAGAAAAGTTGGTTTAACAGAACTAGTTTTAAGAGACGGCCAACAGTCGTTGATTGCAACAAGAATGAGACTCGATGATATGCTCGAGGTTGCAAATAAAATGGATAAAGTTGGATATTGGTCTGTAGAAATGTGGGGTGGTGCGACCTATGACTCTTGTTTAAGATATTTAAATGAAGATCCTTGGCATAGACTTAGGGAGCTTAAGAAAATCTTCAAAAAAACCAAACTCCAAATGCTGATAAGAGGTAAAAATCTTGTTGGATATAAACCATACTCCGATGAAATAGTTAAAGCATTTGTTGAAAAAGCATCATCAAACGGTATAGATGTTTTTAGAACTTTTGATGCATTAAATGATTTTTCAAATATTGAATTATCTATCAAAGAGGTTAAAAAAAATGGCAAACACGCTCAGGGTGCAATGGCTTATACAGTATCGCCCGTTCATTCAATGAATAGTTGGTTAGATTTGGCAAAACAAATTGAGGATGCTGGTGCTGATTCAGTTGCTATAAAAGATATGGCAGGGTTGTTAAAACCAAATGCAGCATTTGAGCTAGTTACTAATTTAAAAGAAAATATATCCATACCTATCCACATGCAAACCCATGCGACAACTGGTTTTTCAACTGCAACAAATATGAAGGCTATAGAAGCTGGTGTTGATAATATTGATACATCTATTTCCTCAATGAGTATGACCTATGGCCATACAGCTACAGAAACCATAGTTTCCATGTTTGATGATACAAATATTTTTTCTGCTATTGATAAAAATTTATTTCCAGAACTATCTACTCATTTTAAAAAAATTAGAAAGAAATATGAGTTATTTGAAGGATCGCTTAAAGGCGTTGATGCAAGCATGTTAATTAATCAGGTACCAGGAGGTATGCTTTCAAATTTGGAATCACAACTAAGAGAAATGGATGCTGACGATAAATTTGAAGATGTGTTAAATGAAATCCCAAGAGTAAGACAGGACTTGGGCTTTGTTCCTCTAGTTACTCCTAGTTCTCAAATAGTTGGCGCTCAAGCTTTGTTTAATGTTCTAGATAATGAGAGATACAAACATTTAAACTTGGAGACGGTTAATTTAATACTTGGAAAATACGGCAAAGTTCCTGGAAAAATAAATGAATTTCTCACTGATCTTGCCGAAAAATTGAAACAAGATGATGAAGTTGAAGAAGATTTAGATTCAGCAAAATCTAATTTAAAAGCATTTTGTAAAGAGAATAAAATTAAAGATTTTTCTCAAAGATTAGAAAACGTTTTAAGTTATATTTTTTTTCCTAACATTGTAGAAGATTTTTTTCTTAAAAAAGGTTCTAGGAAAGATGCTAATCTAGAACAGCTACAAGAGGAAATAGGATTTGTTATTCAAGAATAAAAAAAGCCCTCTTATGAGGGCTTTTTTGAGTGTTTATTTGATTAAGGCGCGTAACTAATAGTAAGAGTAACACCACTATCAGCAGTACCATCATCCATTTCTAGATCATAGTAGTAAACACCAATACCGAAATCACCACCTACACCCCAATCGTAACCAATTAGGAAGTCGTTACTAGTATCTTCGTAATCACCGTAAGCAATTGAGAAACTACCTGGACCAGCATCGATACCGTAACCTACTGATACATAATCAGCAGCTCCGTCAATACCAGCAGCGTAGCTAATTCCAAAGCCATAGATATCAAAACCTATGTATGCTTCGTCGAAGTTAGCATCCGTTGCACCAGGGTAGGTGTAAGTAATATAACCTACATCAATTGATACGTTATCAGCGATATCAGTACCGTAACCAAGATATACATCTAATTCTAGTTCAGTTGTATCAACAGCTGTACCGTCAGAAAATTGTACACTTGATCCCCAAGTACCAATATAAAATCCACTATCAGTTGATAGATCAAAACCACCAGCAACTGCAGGACCGCCTGCGCTTTGAGTCATCCCTCTCCAAATATAATCTGAAGTAAGTGCTATGTTTCCAGAAACAGAAACAGCACTTGCTAAAGATGAAACTATTAGCAAAGGAAGGGCTATAACAAACGTTTGTAAATTTTTCATATAAGCTCCTTTAAGAGAAAAAACTATTAAACACTATAAATATTCACTTGAGTGCACTATTTGAAAGCATTTATGAAAGGAATCATACACTTTTGAAACATATTTGTGTGAGTTATGCACTAAATAAAGCCACCTTTTTGAATAATATCAATATTGATAGATTTCAAGGTTTGAGCTCTTTCAAAAAAGGTTTCATTCATGTTTAATACTCACCAAATGAAAGAAATTAACTACAAAGCTTTTGTTACAAAAGAAACAGATTCAGGATTTATAAGCTCTATTGAAGAATTATCGACATCTAATTTAAAGGAAAATGATTTAGTTATTAAAGTATCTTATTCATCTTTGAATTATAAAGATGCTCTATCCGCATCTGGTAATAAAGGTGTAACCAGAGAATATCCTCACACTCCAGGAATAGATGCTGTTGGAGAGGTGGTTGAAAGTAATTCCTCTGAATTTGAAGTTGGTGAAAAAATTGTAGTGACTGGTTACGACCTGGGAATGAATACATCTGGTGGATTCGGTCAATATATTTCTATACCAGCAAATTGGGCTATATCTCTTCCTAAAGATTTATCCGGAGCAGAGGCGATGTCTATTGGCACGGCTGGCTTAACTGCTGGTTTATGTGTAAGAAAGTTACTTATGAATGATTTATCTCCTGATTCTGGTGACATTCTGGTAACAGGTGCATCTGGCGGAGTTGGCTCAGTAGCTGTTATGATTTTATCTAAATTAGGGTTTAGAGTAACTGCCCTTACTGGTAAGACTGATCAAATTGATTATTTAAAATCTTTAGGTGCTTCGTCTGTAATAATGCGAAGTGAAATGGAAGAACTAGGAAAACCACTTCAAAAAGGTATCTATCAAGGTGGAGTCGATACAGTAGGAGGAAGTATTTTGTCAAATTTCATAAGCCAAACTTCTCAAAGAGGAGTAATAACTTGCTGTGGCAATGTCGCTAGCGATAAATTACAAACTAGTGTCTTCCCTTTTATTCTTAGAGGAGTAGCTTTAATAGGCATTGATTCAGCTGAATCTCTATTGGAGGTAAAAAAAGAAATTTGGAATAATTTCTCTAGTGATTGGCAGTTAGATTTAGCAAAAATTACAAAAGAAGTTCATCTTGAATCTTTGTCAGATGAAATAGGTAAGATTTTACAAGGAAATCAAATTGGCAGAGTAAGAGTTAATTTAGGATAAATTATGAACGACGAATTTTATGAAAAGAAGACCGATAAGGAAGATAGCAAATTTGATGCAATTGTATCTGTTGTTGTAATTCTGGCTGTGACCGCAGCAATTGTTCTTTATGTTTCATCTCAATAAATTGAAAGGAGAAAATTAATGGAAGTAAAAGAATTACTTAAAGATTTAAGAATCCCTGTAATAGGGGCACCATTGTTTACAGTTTCTTACCCGGAACTTGTAATTGCACAATGCAAGGCAGGAATTGTTGGAAGTTTTCCTGCATTAAATGCCAGGCCTGCCGAAGAATTAGAAAAATGGTTTCAAAGAATATCTGCAGAATTAGAACAGCACACTAAGGATAACCCAGATTCACCTGCAGCGCCTTTTGCAGTGAATCAAATTTGTCATAAATCTAATGACAGATTGGAGCATGATGTTGAAGTATGTGTTGAATATAAAGTTCCTATGATTATTACAAGCCTCAGAGCTCCCAAATTTGTAGTTGATGCTATTCATAGTTATGGCGGAGTTGTTATGCACGATGTAATTAACATAAGACATGCAAAAAAAGCAATTGATGAGGGTGCTGACGGCTTAATATTAGTTTGTGCAGGAGCTGGAGGACATGCTGGAACGTTAAGTCCTTTTGCTTTAGTTAGTGAAGTAAGAGAATTTTTTGATGGACCTATTGCTTTATCTGGATCAATATCTCAAGGCTCATCAGTATTATCAGCTCAGGCTATGGGTGCTGATTTTGCATACGTAGGCACAAGATTTATTGCAACTCAGGAAGCAAACGCTTCAGAAGGATACAAACAAATGCTTGTTGAAAGTGCTGCTGATGACATTATGTATTCCTCAACATTTACAGGAGTTCACGGTAATTACCTAAAGCCTAGTGTAGTGAATGCAGGATTAGATCCTGACAATCTTCCTGTTTCTGGAAAGGACGATATGAATTTCGGTTCATCTGGCTCAGCAATGAAAGATAACTCTTCCAAAGCCTGGAAAGATATATGGGGCTCAGGTCAAGGTATCGGATCAATAAAGAATGCCCCTCCAGTAAAAGAAGTAGTTGATCAGATGGTGGAAGAATATCAGTCAATGAAAATTAAATTAGCTGTCTGAATAATTCTGAGTCAAAAGAAATTGATCGTAATCCATATGCATTATCCCTATAGCATTGTGGAAAGCTAAAACATTCATACTTCTTTTTATCATTTGTGAGGCTAAGGGGGATCTCGATTTAAATTTCTTGACCCATTTATTGATTGTTTTAATTTTTTCATCTCCATCATAGAGGTCATCAAAAAAGTTAAACTTATTTAATTCCTCCGTAGAATAATTTGACCCAGATATAACCATTTCTTTTGTTTTTGCTGATCCTACTAGGTTCTGTAGCAAGGGAAGACCAAGCCAATTAAGATTCATCCCCAAAGCTATTTCTGGATAGCCAATTACTGTGTCTTTATTACCTATTCTAAAATCACATGCAGTAGCAATAACCGCTGCTCCACCTAATGTGTAGCCGTTTGTTACACAGATTGTTATTTGAGGAGTAGTGAGAATGGCTTCAATGCAATCTTTACCATAATTTTTTTGCCATCTTTCAAGGTTATTTTTTTTCTTTTGTTTCTCTTTTATATCTGCCCCAGCTGAAAAATTATTACTGCTTGTATGAAGAATTATAATTTTGATTTTACTGTTCTGTGAGGCTGCCATAAAAACTCTTTTTAATTCGTCAAGAGTTGATGTATTAAGAGCATTCATAGACTTATTTCTATTGAGTTCTATAAAGAAAACACCATTTTTAAGATCGGTTTTCAAATATTTATAATTTTCCATACGTTAACGCTTCTAAGGAAGATTCAGATATTATTTTCTTCTATAAATTTTTGGGCATCTAAGGCCGCCATGCATCCAAAACCTGCTGAAGTTATAGCTTGCCTGTAAACCGAGTCTGCAACATCACCAGCTGCAAAAACTCCTGGGATAGAAGTTCCAGTTACATTTCCGTTCAGACCAGTATTAATAATGATGTAACCATCTTTCATGTCTAATTGTTCTTCAAAAATTTCTGTGTTTGGATTATGGCCTATAGCTATAAAAACTCCTTTCACTTCGAGATCATCATAATTACTAAGATTTAGATGTGTCACAACGTTATCATCACCTTTAATTTCTTTGAGTTCATTATTCCAAATTAAATTTATTTTCCCTTCATTAGCTTTTTCAAAGATTCTATCTTGAAGAATCTTTTCTGCTCTTAAGGAATCTCTTCTATGTATAAGATGCACCTTTTTGCATAAGTTTGCTAAATACAATGCTTCTTCTGCAGCAGTATTTCCACCTCCAACTACAGCTACTTCCTCATCCTTATAAAAGAAACCATCACAAGTTGCGCAAGCACTCACACCTTTCCCTAAGTATTTTTCTTCAGAAGGAAGTCCAAGATACTTAGCTGATGCTCCTGTACTTATAATCAAAGATTTACACGAATATTTATTTATTCCCTCAAGAACTTTAATTTCATTACTCAAATCCACTTTTTCTATTTGGTCATTGATAATATTAACGCCATATTTTTCTGCATGATTTTGCATTCTAATCATCAAGTCAGGACCTTGAAGATCCTCATGATCTCCAGGCCAATTTTCAACATCTGTAGTTGTGGTAAGCTGCCCTCCAACTTCAAATCCTGTTATAAGTGTTGGATTTAGTCCGGCTCGAGCTGCATAAATACTCGCGCTGTAACCTGCCGGCCCTGAACCTAAAATTATTAATTTCTCAATGTTATCCATAATGATTTTCTATCTTTAAAAATGTTAAAATATCTAAAAACTAGTGAACAAACGCAAATCAAATAAAAGATCTTTTAACGGATTTAATTCTATATCTTTAAGCCCATCAATAAAAACATACTTAATTGATGCTTTTATACTTTTTTTACTGTTGATAGCTATTATAAGCACAATCTCTCTGGCATCCTTTACTCGAGAGGATGTAGCTTGGACAACGCAAAATATCGTTGGTGAAACTTCTTATCAAAATGCAATTGGTTTAATAGGTGCATGGATCAGCGATCTTCTTTATTCTTTTTTTGGTATTGTAGCCTGGATAGTTCCCTCGTTGTTTTACTTAGTGACCTTCGCTTATTTATTTAACAAAGAGACTAAAGAGCAGGTTACAAA
The DNA here is from genome assembly GCA_902604535.1 of uncultured SAR86 cluster bacterium. GTDB lineage: Bacteria > Pseudomonadota > Gammaproteobacteria > Magnimaribacterales > AG-339-G14 > CACNYO01. Next base: position 3,804 of record CACKZK010000017.1, on the reverse strand, counting down.
GTCGTCCTGGATAAGATTCTTTGTTGCCATGCCATTTGGTTTAATACTCATTGCTGTTTCTTCCAGTGCTTTAGTAGCAATTCATTTCAACTTTGGAGAAAGTTATTTTCCTCAAGGTTCTGAGGGAATTTTAGGAAAGATCATTTCTTCTCCATTAATTTTATACTTAAACAAAGTTGGCGCTTCTATTTGTGTGGTTTTTTTATTTCTTTTAGGAATTACAGCTTTTTTTAAAATAAATTGGAAAAATTTTGTATCAAATTTTTTAGATTTGATAGTTAATTCATCTTTTTATATAAAAAAATCTTCACTATCCTTCAGAGAAAGCATACAAACATTTTTAGATAAAAGAAAAGAAAAAAACAGTAGACAAAAATTTCTTGATGAACACAAAGCCAAGATAAATGAAATGCCTGAACCTAAAATTGTTCCTGCAGAAAAAAAAGTGGAAGAAGGGAAAAAGGTTCACAAAGAAAAACAGCAAGAACTGTTTAAAGATCCAGCTCCAGGAGATATGCCTAAAATTGGATTACTTGATGAAAAAGAAACTTTAGGAAAAGAAATATCATCAAAAGAGAAGTATGAACTTGAGATCTTAAAAGAGGCATTAATTACAAAGTTAGCTGAATTCAAAATTACTGGCCCTGAGGGCGAGTACGCAGTTGTTAAAGAGACCATGCGCGGACCAGTTGTAACAAGGTTTGAGGTAGAACTGCCAAAAGGGATTAAGGTTTCACAAGTTTCAAATTTAAATAAAGATTTAGCTAGATCTCTTGGGGTTGGAAGCATAAGAATTGTAGAAGTAATAGAAGGCAGGGAAACCATAGGTATTGAAGTTCCCAATTCAGAAAGAGAAAATGTTTTGCTTAGCGAGATAATTGCCTCTAAGTTATTTGAAGATGCGAAAAGTTCTGTATCTTTAGCTTTTGGCAAAAATATTGAAGGTGTTCCAGTCGTTGAAGATCTAGCCGGACTTCCGCATATGCTAGTTGCGGGCACGACAGGATCAGGAAAGTCCGTTGCTTTAAATTCTATGCTGATGAGTATTCTTTATAAAGCAACTCCCGATCAAGTTAAATTCGTCCTTATTGATCCTAAAATGTTAGAACTGTCTGTTTATGAAGACTTACCTCATTTACTCTGTCCAGTTATCACTGATATGTCTGAAGCAGCTAATGGCCTGAGATGGTGCGTCAATGAAATGGAAAAAAGATATCGACTCATGGCATCACTTTCTGTTAGAAATCTCAACGGTCTTAATTCAAAAATAAGAAAAGCCAAAGAGGACGGAGAACCTTTAATTGATCCTCTGTGGAAAAGAAATCCGGAAAAAGAAGACGATAATCCTCCTGAACTAGAAGAATTACCTTTAATCGTAATTGCAGTTGATGAATTGGCTGATCTTATGATGGTAGTTGGAAAAAAAGTAGAACATCTGATTGCTCGTCTTGCTCAGAAAGCCAGAGCTGCTGGGATTCATATGCTTCTGGCAACGCAAAGACCTTCTGTTGATGTAATTACTGGTTTAATAAAGGCAAATATTTCAGCAAGAATGGCTTTTAATGTTGCTTCCTCGATGGATTCCAGAGTTGTTCTGGATCAGGTTGGGGCTGAGCAATTGCTTGGAAAAGGGGATATGTTGTACATAGGCTCCGGTACATCGATTCCCTTAAGAGTTCACGGTGCTTATGTAGGCGAAGAAGAAATCATTAGGGTGGTTGAGGACTGGAAAAATAGACAGTCAGTAAGCTATCTTGAAGAAGTTACGAAATCTCCAGAATCATCAGAAGGTCCTAACGGGGAGTCAGATGAAGAGAAAGATGAGTTTTATGATCAGGCAGTTGCTTTTGTTGTAGATTCTAGAAGAGCTTCCATATCATCTGTGCAAAGGAAATTTAGAATAGGTTATAACAGAGCTGCAAGACTAATAGAAACGATGGAAAGCGCGGGAATTGTTAGCGAAATGAACTCTAACGGCAACAGAGAAGTCTTATCTCAAAAAATTGAACTTGATTAAATCTTCTATATTTCTATTTTTCATTTTTAATTCTTTTTATTTGATTGCCTGCGATGTATCAAAGATTGAATTATTCTTAAATAAAAACATTAGCTTTCAGGTATCTTATAAGCAAAATTTTAATGATTCATCTGATCTAGTAAAAGGAAGTATTTATAGAGATTATTCTAATTTAAAGGTATTTTCCTCAATTCCTAAAGAAGAACTAATAATCAATGAGAACCAGATGTTTAGACACGATCTTGAAATGGATCAATTAATTATTTATTCATCAGAAGAATCAATTTATCAAACACCCGCATTTTTATTATTCAACAAACCAACATTAATTTGTGATTTTTTCTCAATGACAAATTGCTCTAAAGAATCTTGCCAATATTCTGACCCAATAGATAATTTTTATATTAAAAAAATTAAAATGGATTTTGTAAATCAAAAGATAAAAAAAATAGTTTATGAAGATTTATTTGAGAGAATATCGACGATTGATTTATTTAAATACGAACAATTAGATAAAAAGGTATCATTTGAACCAGACCTATCAGACAAAACAGAAAAAATATTTCTCAATTAAGCATGTTAGATAAAAAACTTTTAATTAAATCTCCGGAATTAGTTAAAAAAAATCTTTCCGCTAGAGGTTATATTCTTAACGTTGATCAGTGGATGAAGCTTGAGGCAGAAAGAAAAATAGCCCAAGTTAATTTAGAAACTAATCAAGAAAATTTAAATAAGTTATCAAAAGAAATTTCTAAGTCAAAAGAAGATGATGGCCTAAAAAATCAGGCTTCATCTTTATCAACATTGGTTAAACAAGATAAGGAAATACTTCAATCTATTCAGAACAGTATCGATGAGTTTCTTCTGGATATTCCAAACCTTTTAGATGAGGCCGTTCCAATTGGTGAAGATGAAGCTTCAAATAAAATTATTGAGGAAAAAGGAGAGATTCCTTACTTTTCCTTTGAGCCTAAGCCTCATTCTTCATTTATTGATAAAACTGATAAGGGTAGAGGAGTTAAAATTGCCAAAAGTCGTTTTACAGTACTTAGCGGAGAAATAGCAAAATTACATAGAGTGATTGGACAGTTTATGATTGATATTCATACAAATGAGCATGGTTACGAGGAGCTTTATGTACCTTATATAGTGAATAAGGCATCATTAATTGGCACAGGCCAACTTCCTAAATTTGAAGAGGATTTATTCAAACTGAATGATAGTACTGATCTTTATTTAGCTCCTACGGCAGAAGTTCCTGTTACTAATCTTCATAGAGATGAAAAACTTTCATTGGAGCAATTACCTTTAAAGTATGTATGCCATTCACCTTGTTTTAGAAGTGAGGCTGGAAGTTATGGTAAAGATACAAAAGGATTAATAAGGCAACACCAGTTTGATAAAGTCGAGCTCGTCAAAATATGTCATCCAGAGAAATCCGAGGATGAACATACAAAATTAATAGCAGATGCAAGCAGAATTCTAGAATTACTTGAATTACCCTTTAGAAAAGTAATTCTATCATCAGGAGATACAGGATTTTCTGCTTCTAAAACAATTGATTTGGAAGTTTGGTTTCCAAGTCAAAATACTTACAGGGAAATATCTTCTTGTTCTAACTTTACTGATTTTCAATCTAGAAGAGCTAATTTGAAGTATAAAGCTGACACGGGTAATGAGTTTTGTCATACATTAAATGGATCTGGACTCGCTATTGGAAGAACTCTAGCTGCCATACTTGAAAATTATCAAACAGAAGATGGAAATTTTATATATCCTGGAGTTCT
>CACKZK010000016.1:0-18019 GCA_902604535.1 uncultured SAR86 cluster bacterium | reverse complement strand
TAATCTAAAGTACAAAACGCCTAGCTCTAACCTAATCCTTGCAAGTGTAGGATCATAAATCAACATTTGTTCGAATACTCCAATAGCAGCCTCTAAATCTCCTAAAATGATTGAAAGATTTGCATATTTAAATAAATTACCCTGATCTGTTGGATTCTCTATTAACTCATCAAAAATAGCTTGCCTTTCTTTTCTTATGGTTTCTAATTGTTGAGGATCCGATATAGTTGGAGGCACGTTCTGGGTTAATGCAAAAACGCCATAACAAAAGATAAATAGTAATAAAATATATCTACTGGACATGACAAAGCGTCAATTATAAAGCTTTTATCCAAAAAAAATGAAAAACATTCAGAAAAAATTACTTCTTCCTCTTGCAATTTTGATTGGGATGATTCCCCTTGCAAACCCATTAAATATCTTTGATGATTTAAGATTGTTTGCTTTTGATACCTTGCAGCAAATTAGCCCAAGAGATCCTATTGAGGACGATCCAATTCTTATAATTGATATCGATGATGAATCCCTTTCCAACTTAGGTCAGTGGCCTTGGCCAAGAGATTTGTTATCTAAGTTAGTGGAAAATACTGAGCTCGCTTTGACAACTTCCTTTGATATTGTTTTTAGTGAAAGAGATAGGACTGGAAGTGATGTGCTAACTGAACAATATTCAACCAATTCAAATCTTGTTGAAGAATTAAAAAAAATAAAGCCTAATGACGAAGTTTTTGCAGAATCAATGGAATCTCATACAACTGTAGTCCTTGGAAGTGCTCCAAATAATAAATTAGTCAATGGAGATTTAGATCCAAAATTTGGATTAATCATACAAGGTGATTCTCCAAAACAATTTCTTCCTAATTACACAGGAATGCAAAATAATTTACCCTCTTTAATGGATTCTGCTGCAGGTATCGGTTCAATGAGTATTGGAGGCGAATCTAGTGTTGTACGAAGCCTTCCCACGTTCGAAGTTGTCAATGGACAAATAGTGCCCTCTTTGATGCTTGAAACACTTAGAGTTGCTATAGGAGCAAGTACCTATCAAATAAAGTCTTCAAATGCTTCGGGAGAATTAGCTTTTGGTGAAAATACTGGGATTAATAATATTAAATTAGGGAATGTCATAATTCCGACTAATGCAAATGGCTACCTTTGGTTACATTCAACTTATAAGGAGAATTTAAATATTGTTCCTGCTTTTGATGTTATCGAAGATAAGTTTGATAAAAAATTTTTCGTTGGAAAAATTGTATTAATTGGAACTAGTGCATCTGGCTTACTGGATATCAGAAATACAGCTCTAGAAAAGGATATTCCTGGAGTTACTGTCATAGCTCAAGGTATTCAACAAATTCTGAATGGAGATTTTTTGGTCAGACCGGATTGGATGGAAGGAGCAGAATTCTTATTTGGATTATTTTTTTCTATTTTCATCTGCCTAATTATTCAATATTTTGGGCCAATCGGGGGTTTAATCACTTTCTCGATTGCAAATTTAAGTAGTCTTTTTGGCTCATTTTATGGATTTAATAATTTGAATCTTTTAATTGATCCAATTTCTCCGTTGATTATTTGTTTAATGAGTTATCTGATAATAACGTTTTTTAATTTCCTATTTACTGAATTAGAAAGAAGTAAAGTTAGGACGGCTTTTTCTCAATATTTAGCTCCAGAGATGGTTTCAAGACTTGCTGAATCGAGTGAATCTTTAAAACTTGGTGGCGAGAGGAAGAATATGACCTTTCTTTTCTCAGATATCAGAGGTTTTACAGCCATTTCAGAAAGCTATAAATCTAATCCAGAAGAATTGACGGATTTGATTAATAATTTACTAACTGTTTTATCCAATGAAATCTTAAATAATAATGGAACAATTGATAAATACATGGGTGATTGTATTATGGCTTTTTGGAACGCACCAACAGATCAAATTGATCACTCAGACTTAGCTCTAAAAGCTTCATTTGATATGGAGAAAGCTCTTCATGAATTTAATGTTAATTTCAAAGAGGATAAAGGAATGGAGCTGAAGATAGGAATTGGAATTAATACTGGGGAATGCATAGTTGGAAATATGGGTTCCGAGAAAAGGTTTGATTACACAGTATTAGGAGATCCAGTGAATCTTGCCTCAAGATTAGAAGGACAATCTGGTACCTACGGATTTCAAAGGATTCTTGGTGCAGACACTGTAAATAATCTTAAAGCTGATGCTCATCTATTTGAAGTTGATTTAATTCAAGTTAAAGGAAAAAGTGAACCTGTAAAAATTTATACATCGTTTGATAATTTTTCTTTAGATGATGATGAATTGATGGAATTTAAAAACGATCACATAAATTTTCTTCAAAGTTACAGAAATCAACAATGGGAAAAAGCATTAAATCTTTTGCAAAGATGGGAAGATAAAGTAGAGGAGTTTGATTTATACTACGCTATTTTTAAGGACAGAATTAAAGATTTGGAAGTCAATTTAGTCGATCAAAACTGGAATGGAGCATATGTCGCAACAACTAAGTAAAATATTTCTTCTTTTTTTGCTTCTACCTTCGATTGCTTTATCACAGACTATTGTGAACATAGAAGAACTAAGAAATGAAGGTAAAGAAGGTTTTTTTGCGGGGTTAGGCTTTGCTCTTAATGCCTCAAGAGGTAATAAAGATAGAGATTTCTATTCATTAGATCTGAGATTTGACTACAATTTAAATGATCTAGAAAACTTCATGATACTGAGAAAATCTGAGAGAAAAATAAACCAAAATGTAACGGACATTTCTCAACTGATTCATATCAGATCAGTATTTGATACTTACAATCAATACAATACTGAGTTTTTTATCCAATCAGCTAAAAATCCATTTAGGTTATTTAGAGAAAGGAACTTATTGGGTACAGGCCTTAGGATGATCATCGACGATCAGATGAGATTTGGAGCGGGTGTCATTTATGAAGAGGAAACTGACCTTGAAAATTTAGTAACCGATACAACAAGATTTTCAGCCTATTTTCATGATAACTTTGAAGTTGCAGAAAATATAAATTTTAATACCACGATTTACTATCAACCTGGAGTGTCAGATTTTAGTGACTACAAAGCAAGCTTTCTTATGGCGTTTAGCTTCAAAGTAAATGCAAAATTCAATATAAGCCTCCAATATGACATTGCTTATGATTCCGACCCAATTAAAAATGCTGTGAGAGATGATCAAGGATTAAGTACTAAGTTTTCCTATTCGTTTAACTAACCTGTTCTATCATTGCTAATTTTTTCAAGTTCTTCAAAAAGATTAGGATACTCTTCCATCAAATCTTCTAGATCTTCTTTTGATAAAGAAAGCAATTTAACTTCTTCCAGAGAACTTATGGAGGCATTGCGTAATTCCTTGGAAAGTATTCCCTTTTCTCCAAAGTAATCACCCTGCCCTAATGTTACAGGAGATTCTATCTCTACCTGTACTGATCCAAATTCGATAATATACATACAATCTGCAGCATCGCCTTTCTCAATAATTTTCCGTTTTGCTGGATAAATTTCAGCAACTAACTTGTCATTAATTTTGCTTAATGCCCCTATTGGTAACATTGAAAATAAAGGAATACTTGAAATTGTTTCCATAGTGATAAGAAAGTTTCTTTTTTGTATTTCCTCGTAATAAGCCGAAGCTAAAATGGCTGCTGGCAGTGCAAACATTCCAATACCCAAGAACATAGTCATTGATGTTAGAACTTGCCCTAAAGGAGATGATGGGGTTACATCTCCGTAACCAACAGTTGTCAATGTTGCAATTCCAAACCACATTGAACTGACAATAGAGCCAAAATATTCTGGATTAATATCTCGTTCAATAAAATGTATTAGGGTCGAGAAAATCAATAGGACAGAAAAAACCATTATTTGAGAGCCCAGTAAAGCTAGACGCTGATTGTAAACTGTCCTCAATAATGTATTAGTAGGAAGTAACATTTTATGATTACTGTAAATTGAATAAGCTCTAAAGATTCTTAAAATTCTTAAATCATAAAATCCAAAGAAGATATAATTTGCCAGCACTATAAAATCAAAAAGAAGTAGAAATGAAAATCTTCTTTCAATGAATATTCTCAAAATAAACTCAGCGCCAAAGAAAATATAAGAAGAAATTACAAAAATATCAAAATAAATATTCTCTGGAATAAATTCGCTAGAAGATAAAATCTGATCGAAGATATTTAGAAGGATTAAAATTCCAGCAATATTGTTAATGTATTTGATCATTTCAAGAAAACTTTAAATACATTTTATAATAATTATTATCTCAAAATAAAAAAAACCCTGCCGAAGCAGGGTCTTTTATTAATTGTATTTAAAAGTTATAACCAATTCTTATTCCATATCTAGCCCTTTCTCTAGCCATTATCCTCTGATAGTTTCCTACAGCGGTACTTTGAAGCTCTCTATAATAATAGCTATTATTGTCAGTAATGTTTTGTCCATAAAATTGAACAAACCAAGAATCATCTGAGCTGGACAAAGTAATTTGAGCACCTAACTCGTCCCAAGCCTCTAACACGTCACTTGGAAGATTAAATACTCTTAAATATCTTTCTCCTTGATATGAGTAATCCAAACGATAATTAATTTTTAGATTTCCAATATCTTGTAGATAGCCTATACCAAGATTAGCTTGCAGTTCAGGATGAAATAAAGAATTACCTGAAACATCACTCACTAAACCTTCACTGATATCAGAACCAGGAACTAGATCAAATCCATGTAGCTGAGCTAGAATTTGATGAAGACCTGAAGCTCTATTTAATACCGAGGGTAGATGACCATCAGCTGGATTTTGACCAGCTAATGGATTCCAATAACTTACTGGAGTTGGTTCTCCAAAAGTTCTGTCACCATGGTGTTCTACAGGATTAAAAAACACCAAACTTGCAAGAGTTAAACCATCAAGAGTCGGATTTAATGCAGATATGCCATCTGCAGGAGTGACTGCTGCACCAGCAGTGGCTATCTCTTGCAAATAACTGGTCCACATAGCCTGCAAAGCAGTTTTTCTGATGATAAAGGTTTCTGAAACTTGATCTTTGACAGTATGCCAATCAGTTGATCCTGCTCCTCCGGTTAATTGCAAATCTCTATTAACCATATCTATAGAGCCTTCTCCATCATTGATCTCAGAAGATGTGTAGCTGAGAGAGGCATTCAGGGAAAAACCAGGAACTTCGGGAGGCATGTAAAGTAAATCAGCCTCTGCACCCATGATTTCAACATCAATACCCTCGTTTACTGAGGTTCTATTTTTAATTTGTGTGATATGGTAATTTTCAATATCACTATAGTAAGCAGAAACATTAAGTCTTACTCCCTGAGCAGGAAATTCATTTTTGAAACCTATTTCAAGATTATTTACTTCTGAATTTGGAAATCCAGTCGGAACGCCAGCAAAACTTGCAGGATCAAACCCGGGATTAATCCCACCGCCTTTGAATCCAGTGGAAAAGGAAACAAACATCATTGAATCTTGATTTATAAAGTAGTCTAAAACAATCCTTCCAGTAAATTCTGAAGTTTCTCTAGTGGTTTCTAGCCCTGCTGCTCTGTAAGCTTCTCCTGGTGCGGGAACTTTGTTACCAGGAATAGCGGATTCTGGAACTGGGCAAAATGTGGCGCCTATAGGACAAAATAAAGCTTCCCAGGCTGCGGCAGATGGAACTAATCCACCAGTCCAAGCTGAAGCTGCAGCATCTGTAATATTACCTTTGGCGTAACCTAATATATTAAATGACGGATTACTTGGACCTGCTTCTTTAAAGTCATCTGTGTATCTCATGCCAACGGTTAATTTTAGGTCGTCACGAACATCAAAGTAATATTCACCAAATACAGCGGTTGATTCTATTACATCGATATTGGCTGTTCTAAAAAATGGTGCGTAAAGTTGTGCACCAAGACTGGCTGCTTGAGTACCTATCATTGCTGCAGGTGGAGACACAGTTAATGCATCTAGACCAGAAGCCACAACATCTGTATCCGTATCTTGATAATTTTTAAAATAATTCATACCGAATAGAAAATTATGAGGTCCATCAAAACTAGAAACTAGTTTCATTTCAACTGCATCCGTATCAGCCAGAGAACTATAGTTAAATGCTCCTGTAGGATAATTCAGTGTATCCAAAATGCATCCACCATAAAAACCAGCAGTGTAGCCTTCGACTGAACAATTTGAATCGATACTTGCAGACATAGTTCCAATACCGCCAGGAGTTACTGGAGTATCGTTAAATCTTAATGTATCTAACTCTGGAGATTCGTAAGCCTCTATCCTATAAAACTTTCTATCTTTTCTGCTCGCAGCAACAGATAAAGATAGTTCGTCATTAATATCATGGTCTACGATGAATTGAGTAATATATTCGTCAACGGTATATACAGGTTCGTTTCTGACGTTCATCGTCCATAACCCTTGAGGTGCTCCAGCTAAACTAGTGACTGGTGTATAGTTTAAAACTCCTTGCGCGATAAGAAGTTGTTCAACCAATGTTGACATAGGATGAGCAATTTCAAATTTTTGATTTTCAGGCGCTTGCATTGTGCAACCAAAAACTGCAGAGGGATCCCTGTCACACCAAGTTCCTGATGTAAGCGTTCTCTTTGAGTCTTCAATTTGAGCTTGATGAATGATATGAATAGTTGTTTTTTCAGAAGGTTCAAAGCTCAAAGTTGCTCTGTATCCCAGTTGGTTTCGGTTATCCAGGTTATAATCTAGTCCTTCGCTATAAATGTTATCTACTAAACCATCTTGTTTTAAAGTTGTTGAAGCAAATCTGAAAGCTGCATTATCATCCAGTGGAATATTCATTACTGTAGTCGTACCAAATCTTCCATAATCTCCAAGATCTAAACTAACCTTGCCTGAAAAAGAAGTTGGATCTGCTTTAGCAGTAATCATATTCAATGATCCACCAATTGCATTTCTTCCGTATAAAGTCCCAGCGGGTCCTCTGATTAACTCAACTCTTTCCATATCAAATAGTTGACCAGTATCTAGAGGTGTTACTCCAACGGCCAAGTCATTCAGGTGAACTCCAACTGCTGAATCTGCAGTACCTGATACTGCGCCATTTACCATTCCTCTTATTTCAATATCTCCTCCACCTTCACCAATATTTCCTCCGAACCTAAGTCCTGGAACAAATAATTGCATGTCGTTAATTCCTTCTATTTGCTGTTCTAACAAATCATCACCGGAAAAAGACGAAACCGATAAAGGAACATCTTGCAAGCTTTGTTCTTGTCTTTGTGCAGTAACAATAATCTCTTCTAATCCATCAGAATCTTGAACAAAAACTAAGGGTGATGAGAGAAATGTGAAGAATAATATTAAATTGATTGAAAATTTATACATAACGCTCCTTGTTTAGAATAAATTATTAATTTAAGTGCGTAATCTATCCTAATTGAATGAAAAATTAAATAAATTTATATGGTGAAAAAATTATTTCTGGGTGAAAGTCAATATGCTAATTAAGATTTTCCCAAAAATTTGAATACGACTTATAAAAATCTGAGTGCTCTATTTTGTTATCTGAAATTGATGAATCGTAAATTCTCGCATTCGACCTAATGTGATCAAATCTCTCAGCAATATTTGGTGAGCCATTTTTTGCAAAATTAATCCAATCTGCACGCATTTTTTTAGCTAATTCAATATCAGAATCATCATAAGAACCATCGATACCGAATAATCCCCCTTTATTAAACAAATATCCAAGCTCGAGAGCGTGAGTAGCACCTAGATAATCATTAGGAATATTAGGTTTTTTATCAAATTGATAAAGATACGTAGGATTACCAGATAATGAGTGTTGCTTTGCAACAAAATAGGAAGGTGCACCGAAAAATAAATATCCCCAGAAATCGGTTGCTGCATCATAAAAATTATCATCTAAACTTAATGCAAAATCTTTCATTCCTTTAGGCCCTTGAAATGATGAGGGATCAGGATTTACAAAAGCCCAAAGACTTTCTGGCCAAAACTCACCAAATAAATTGAATGTCTTTTGGTCAATAATCAAAGGAAACAGACTAGTCCCCTCATCACCATTGAACCCCACCATAAAAGGTAAATCATGAACATTTTTATTTAAGAAGGCATCTTTTATTGATTCAGGAAATACATACCCATCAACAATTTGATTTGTCAGCATTATTAGGTCTTGATCTAGTTGAAAATCATCAATTGAAACAATATCTAGAGCGGGTAACTCTCTTAAATTCTTTATATTAGAATTTTCTCCCAAAAAATATTCGGCTAACTTTATGCCTTTAGATTCAGCAGAAACTAAATTTCCCTTATCTTCTCTAATATCGGTAAGAACATTTGGTAACCCAGTTCCACTTTGTGCAATGGCTTTATGAAATAATCCCCTCGATAGAGGGCTTATCATCAACGAGGTAACCGCTTGGCCTCCTGCTGATTCACCAAAGATGGTTACGTTATTTGGATCGCCCCCAAAGCTTGAAATGTTCTCTTTCACCCACTCTAAAGCAGTTATTTGATCTAAAGTTCCGTAATTACCAGAAACATTATTTTTTGACTCTTTTGATAATTCTGGATGAGCTAACCAAGCAAAAACACCAAGTCGGTAATTTATACTCACCACAATGACATCCCCCTCAGTAGGAATATATTGACTGGTATAATTACTTTCATGCCCAGAACCCCATCGCGAAGCACCTCCATGAATCCAAAACATTACTGGTTTATTTGCTGAGCCTCCTTTAGGCACAACAATATTTAGAAATAAACAATCTTCAGACATATCGTCATAAGTAAAACGATTAAAACCCGCATTATTTTGAGAATCGTCAGATGAAATATCTAAGCCTGATTTTTCTATAATAAGATCATAAAAGCCATTATTACCGGTCAGTTTCCCATCAGGTGTCAATAATTCAAGTGGTTGCATGCAAGCTTTACCATGTGAATCAGCTAAGAAAGTACCCTCCCATCCATCATGAGGCAAAGGTTCCTTCCAACGAAGATCGCCAATTGGAGCTTTCGCGTAAGGGATACCAAAATATTTTACTGTGCCATCATTCTGATCAATTCCTTTGATTTTGCCCTGCTGAATACTAATGATTGATGAGTCTTGATCATAGGAACAAGAAAGGAAAAAACAAAAAACCCCGATAAAAATCAGGGTTTTTTGTAAGTATTTATGAAGGTTAGAAATTGTAACCAACCCTAAAACCAAAGACTTGTGGATCTCTTACAGTAACGCCTCTAGTTTGTCCTACTGAAGCATCACCCAGGCCAATACCAGTGACGTTAAGTTCATCGGTAATGTTTTGACCGTAGAATTGAACATACCAACTATCGTCGTTGGCGGGTGTAACAGTAATCTGTAAATTTGATTCTAACCAAGAATCAATCTGATCCTCAGGAAGATTAAAAATACGTACATACCTTGCACCTTGATAAGCAACATCGAGTCTAGTGGTTATGTTGACACTTCCTGCTTGTGCTGTGTAAGAAATACCAACATTAGCAGATGAATCAGGATGAACTAATGAATTTCCAGAAATATCGGTTTCTAGACCTTCAGAAACTACTGCAGCTGGATCAAAGCCCATTAATTGAGCCATAGTTCTCATGCCAGCCTGAACCCCTAGAGAAGGTAAATGTCCTTCAGCAGGAGCTAAACCTAAAGCGGGAACCAAATAACTAACTGGTGTTGGTTGACCGTAAGTTCTATCTCCGTGAAACTCTGCAGGTATTAATGCTGCCATTAAATCAGCAGTAGTAGTTTCTCCGGCAGTTAGAACTTCTATTGCATCCAATCCTGTTTGAGCAGCTCCGCCCGTAACAGTTTCTTGCAACCAAGCTCCGTAAACAGCCTGCAGTGCATCTTTTCTCATAATGAACATAGTAGAAAGTTCATCTTTCATTAAATGCCAGTCCTTACTATCCGGATGTCCTGAAAAAGCTCCATCAGGTTGTACTGGATCCAATGCAGATACTCCATCAGCAATAGTTGATTGAGTCATTGCCACCGAAGCGTTTAGGGCTAAACCTGGAACTGAAGGAGGTGCATATAAAAGCTCTAATTCTAATCCCATAATATCAACATCAATACCTTCGTTAATTGACGTTTTGTTCATAATTTTTGTGATGTGATAATTCTCAGCATCATATGCATAAACGGCACCGTTTAAACGAACCCCTTGTTCTGGAAACTCTGTTTTAAAACCAAATTCAAGAGATATGAGGTCTGTTGCAGGGAATATTTGTGGTGTATTAGGAAAAATCAAAGGATCAAGAGCAGGGTTAAAACCACCACCTTTGAAACCTTTTGATAGATTTACATAAATCATGGAATTTTCATTAACGAAATAATCAACGACAAATCTTCCAGTCATAGAACTAAATTCCATGTACGGATCTAATCCAGTAGTTGCAATATAAGCTTCTCCATAATCAGGAACACTTCCTAATAATGGACAAAAGCCTTCCTCAAAACTTCCACATGCAAAAGCTTCAAAGGCTGCAGCGCTTGGAATAGCTCCCTCTGTCAAAAGATTAACTCCTAAATCAGTAGCCCTTCCTTTTGCAAAACCTAAAACATTAACAAATGCGATACGGCTTAAACTTGTTTTTTCGTCTTCATTATATCTAAGACCGAAAGTAAGCTTTAAGTCATCTCTAGCCTCGTAATAAAGCTCCCCAAAAACTGCTTGCGATTCAATAGTTCCTTTATCGTTTGTTCTATATAAACTTGGGTATAGTTGAGCGCCTAAAGCAGCCGCAGGACCAGCCAATAATGCTGGCGGTGCTTGAGCTAAAACATCTAATCCACTTGCGTATACATCGTATATGGTAATGGAAGCATTATCATAGTAAGTGTAACCTGCTAAGAAGTTTAAATTACCGTCAAATGAAGAACTTACTTTTAATTCAAGTACTTTTGTATCTACATCAGCTTCTGGTCTGTCTCCTCCGGTTGGATAATTTATTGTATCCATAACACATCCACCATAGGCACCAAGAGTCCCTGCGTCCAAATCACATCCAGGACCGTAACCAGACATGTTGATCAAACCGCCGGGCGTAGCTGCAGTATCTTTAAATCTTAATCTTTGCATTTCTGGAGAGGAATAAGAAGACATTCTCATGAATGTTCTATCTTTTGAGTGAGCACCTATTGAAATATCAATATCGTCAACACTGTGCTCTATGAGAAGTTGCGTAGTATATTGATCAACTTGATAAAGAGAATTACCACGAGTATTAACTTGTCTAAACCCTTGAGGAGCTCCAGACATATCAGTTGTTGTAGTGAAATCCAGCACCCCCATTGCAACCATTAAGTTTTCAACGTAAGTTCCCATGGGGTGGGTTAACTCAAATGCTCGCTCAGAAGTACGAGTACAACCCGTTACAAAAGATGTATCTCTTTTACAATATACGTTACCACCTAACGTTCTGGTTGAATCTTCAATTTCTGCATTGTGAATAATATGGATTGTAGTATTGTCAGTTGGCTCAAAAGTTAAAGTAGCTCGATAAGCTACTTGATTTCTACCATCAACATCTTGATCTTTTTGAACAGAGTAAATGTTCTCCATATAACCGTCTCTTTTAAGGGTAGATGTGGCAAGTCTTAGGGCCACTTTATCGTCTAATGGAATATTAAATGTTGAGGTTGTTTTCAGTCCGTTATAGTCAGCAATATCGATACTCGCATTACCGTAATAACCAGACGTGTCCCCTTTTGCAGTAATCATGTTGATGGCGCCACCAACTGAGTTTCTTCCAAATAAGGTTCCTGCTGGTCCTCTAATAACCTCTATTCTCTGCATGTCAAAGAATGTTCCGTCCTGCAAGGTTGTTGAACCTAAAGCTAAGTCATTCATGTGGATCGCTACCCCTGCATCAGCAGAAGCAGAAACTGCCAAATTAGTGATACCACGAATATCAAATCCACCACCACCAGAAAAAGCTGTGGGTGCAAAAGTCAATCCAGGAACCACAAGTTGTAGATCCGAAGCTTCCTCAATTTGCTGCTCAAGCAAATCATCTGCATTAAAGGCTGTGACAGCTAAAGGAACGTCTTGAAGACTTTGTTCTTGTCTTTGCGATGTTACGGTTACTTCTTCAAGAGCATTGTCTTGTGCTATTGAATATCCAGTGAAAATAAGTGCCAAAATTAATAATGGCGATGATAATTTTTTTATACTCATAACATTCCCCTTTGTGTTTTGAGTTAATAACTTCCCTGTAAGTACTATTTAAGACTCCATTCTTAAATGTAATATGATCAATCTATAGGAAAATCAAATAAAGTTAAACGTTTTTATTGCATATTTATTCAATTATTTAGGTATAAAAAAAGCCTCTTTCCATATTAAAAAGAGGCTTTTATTAGATAAGTTGATTGTTTAAAACCTATATCTATATTCTATCCCCGTTACTCTAGGATCTCTTAAAAAATAACTTTGAAAATTACCGGTCACGTCAGTTGAGTTATATTTCCAAGTAATATTGTCTTCATTAAGAGCATTTCTTGAAAAAAATCTGAAATACCACTGATTTTCAACGTCTCCCACCGTTAAACCAATATTTATTTCATCCCAAGCATCAACCTTACCGTATAAATCATTGTTAAATTCATTTACGTACATGTCGCTTTGATAATAGTAATAAACATTTGGAACAATTGAGATACCGTTACCAATCTCAAAATTGTAAGAAAGACCTAATGATGTGGTCATTTCTGGCGTATTTGGAAGACGATTACCATCAATGCTTTGCTTCACACCTGTAGAAGTCGGTATTCCAAGAGCTGATAATGCCACCCTAGACATATAAATTGGATGGCCGTCTGCTTGAGTTGTTCCAGGAACTGGTAACCAAGCATCCAAACTAGCTAAGACAGCTTGAACTGAATTGACAAGATCTTTATCCGCAATAAACGTGTTTGCAACACAACCCTCACCTTCATAGAATAGATCAATACATTTATAGATAGTATTGCTGGCATCAAAATAAGGCGTTCCTTGAGCTGCAATATTAAACGGATCAATTGTAAGTTCATCATCTTGAATTTTTGTACTTATGTAGGCAAACATAAAATCTAACCTAAGGTTTGGAATTGAAGCAGGAACGTAATCCATTTCTATCTCAGCCCCAAAGTTTTCCGAATCAATATTGAAATTAAAGGTTGTAGTGGCAAGAATCCTTGATATTTGCATATCGGTATACTTGTTATAAAAAATCGAAGTATTCAGTCTCATTTGACCGTTGAGTAAGATTGACTTGATACCTAATTCAAATGCATCAACCTTTTCCTCAACTGTATTAGCAGGAATTAAACCTTTCTCATAAATTCTTGGATTAATTGGAGGATTAATACCTGCAGGTTTAGTTCCTCTTGAATATGAAGCATACAAAAGAGAATCATCACCAAAAGTATAATCAACAATTAACCTACCAGCTGTTGTTGTGTAATCTAATTTATTCTTTTTATAAGACTCCCAGCCAGGAATATTATAACTTTCACTCCTATCATAAAGCGGGGGGACCAAATCTTTAACACTCATAAAATAAGTTGCATAAGCCGTTCCAGTTGCTAAAGCTTGTTGTTGAGGATCTGTAATTAAGCCAGCTGCAGCAATACCGCCTGCTAAAGCAGCAGATGCAGCATTTACTTGAGCTGAGACTTCATAAAGGTCAATGGTTTCTTGCTCACCTGCTCCACAACCGTTAGAAGATTGACCAGATAGAATCTGACCGATAACGCCAAGGTCTGGTGCTTGACCAAAAGCTCCTGCAATACCCTCGAAACAATTATATAAATCTCCATCGACCAACAACCAAGGGACACCGGCAAATGCGCCGACGTTTCTTGCTTGTCCATAATTTGTAGTTACGATATCGTTAATTTTTTTCTCTTCTCCGTATCGCAAACCAAGAGTAATTCTCAAATCATCTCTCACATCAAAGTAAAGTTCTCCAAATAAACCGCTGGCCTCTAACTCGTACTCATTGACATCGCCAAATGTAGTAGGAACAAAAAATTGGGCATCTCCTAGGAGCGTTAAGGGAGATGAAGTTGTCAGATAACTATCATCTTCATAATGACCATAATGATTTACACCGACTATGAAATTAAAAATACCATCTAGATCAGAACTATATTTTAGTTCGAGATATTCAGTTGCTTGTTCATTACTAGATCCGTCAATAAATGAGTTTCTGTTAGTAGTCTGTAAAACATACTTGCCAGATTGACCGCTGAGTCTTTCAACCTGCGTAGGACCTTTTTTTCCGCATTGATCTCCAACGCAATGATCAAGCATATCAACCGACACTAAGCCTCCAAGATAAGTTAGAGGATCATCAGAAATTTTTACACCGATCAAAGGTTCAACTGCCAAAGTTGTATCCATTCTTGTGTATGATGATGATTCCCGTGACATAACATTTAATGACACAATTCCATCCTCTAAATCATGAGAAATATTAAGCTGATGAGTACCAGAATGCCTGTCATATATAGGAGCAAAATCACTATGAGTCTGCCTAAGAGTCATGTTTGCAGGTCTTGGAACATCATTTAAACCAAACGCTGTGTAAGTAGCTGTGTTTGCACCCAAGGGCCCTGATTCTAGAAAAACTGCTCCGAGAATTCCATTATAGGTAGCCGCTGGATTAGCTATTCCAATTCCTTCGCCACCTAAGGCGCAACCTCTTGCAATATTAGTATCGGGAGTACAGACATAATTTGTTCGAAGGGTCCTAGTACTTTCTTCTTCGTGCTCTTGGTACATGTAATCAATTACAGTATTTCCAGAATCATATCTTAGAGAAATTCTTCCCACATAATGATCTCGACCATCAAAAGTACCGCCCAATGGTTCATAGAGGTTCTCAGTGAATCCATCTCTTTCTGTTTGAGTATAAGCGGCCCTTACAGCAAAATTTTCATCTAAAGGAATATTTATAGCGCCTTCAAAAGTTTTTAAATCGTATTCACCAATTGTAAAACCTGCATAACCGTCCAGACCAGTATCAACGGATGGCCTTTTGGTAACCAAATTAACTAATCCAGCTGTTGTCCCTCTTCCGAAAAGAGTACCTTGAGGGCCTCTCAAGACTTCAACTCTATCCATATCAAACATTGTAGAAACATTTGTATTTTCTCCCCATGGAGATTCATTGATATGAGTTGTGACCGATTGGTCGAAAGAAATACCAGTAGCAAGTCTACCTATACCTCTGATGGATACTGAGCTACCACCAAAATTTGTCTCTGAATAACTGAGATTAGGTACGTTAAGCTGTAAATCAGTGAATCTAACAGCTTGCCTTAAAGCTAGGTCATCAGCAGATAAAGCCGAAACAGCAATAGGAACATCTTGTAGAGATTTTTCTGTTTTTTGGGCGGTTACAATTATTTCTTCGAGAGTGTAATCTTCGTTATCAGACTGAGCAAAAAAGTTTGTGGAAAATAAAAGACACGCAATTAAGAGGTGATGGAAAAATTTCATATAGATCCCCCTAGAAAAGTGAAAGTTTTAAAATAATCATTCTTAATGGTTGCGGATTATAAAGGTGAAAGAATAAAAGACAATTAATTAATATGAAAAAGAAACCAAAAGCTAAAAAAGTCAAGAAAGTCTTAAAAAAGCATAATGATAAAAGAATAGATAACTATTTCTGGCTAAGAGACGATTCAAGAAAAAATAAAGAGGTACTAAATTATTTAAAATCTGAACGCGTTTATCACGATGAATGGCTTAAAACAAAATCAAATATTTCTCAGAATCTTTAAAAAAAAATGATTATAGAAAATACTTTCGATCTAAAAGCACAAATTCAAAAAAAGAATTGATTTTAGACATAAATAAATTAGCAATAAATAAAAAATTCTATCAAGTTTCAAGCGTCTCTCCTTCTAAAAATAATGACTTATTGGCATACGCAGAAGATACAAATGGAAGAAGAGAATACACAATAAAGGTTAAACATATTAAGACCGGGGGAAATCTCAAAGATAAAATTTCAGGTACTGATGGTCAATTTATATGGTCGGAAGATTCAAAAAATATCATTTACATCAAAAGGGATGAAATAACATTAACTAGTAATAAAGTATTTCTTCACAAGATAGGTACTCCCCAAAAAAAAGACGTATTGCTTTATGAGGAAACTGATTCTCAGTTTCATTGCAGTCTTGGAATTTCTAGAGACAGAGAATATGGATTTATTTATTCAAGTCAGACTAATTCTAATGAAATTAGATTTTTCCCATTGAATGATGCTTTAAGTTTGAAATTAGTTCTCAAGAGAAAGAAAAAACATCAATACTTCGTAGACATTTTTCATAATACTTTTTATGTCATGACAAATATGAATGGTCAGGATAATTTTTCACTTAAATATTCTGATCTATCCGTTTGTCATCAACATAAAAAATGGAAAACTATTCTTAAAGAAAATAAAAAAAGGTATTTGCTAGGTTTTGAAATATTCAAGAATCATATTCTTCTAGATGTGAGAGAAAATGGCTTACCTCAGATACTAAAAATAAATTCAAAAAGTGGATCTCATGAATACATTAAATTTGATGAATCCTGCTATGACGTCTCTCTAGCAGGCAATAATGATCCTAAAGCTAATTATTTTTGTTTTGCTTATTCATCTCTTAATAAAACGGAAACTGTTTATAAAGAATTTTTAGTTTCCAAAAAAAGATCTATCATTTGGAAATCAAAAATTAAGTGCAAAACTGAAGGCTTAAAAGTTGAAAGACTTATACTAAAGTCTAGAGATAATACAAAAATTCCTTCATCAATAGTTTACAAAGATAACGGGGCTCCCCTCAATAAAAAACCTGTTTTGTTTTACGGATATGGATCATACGGCCATATTATTGACGCAAATTTCCGTTCCAGCATTATTCCTTTATTAGAAGAAAATTTTATATTTGTTTTAGCACATATTCGTGGTGGATCTGAAATGGGTAAACATTGGTATGAAGATGGACGCATGTATAAAAAGAAAAATACCTTTTACGACTTTATCGATGTTACTCAAGGATGCTTAAAAAAAGGTTTTGGGGATAAAGATAATGTTTTTGCTATGGGAGGAAGTGCCGGAGGCTTATTAATGGGAGCTATTGCGAACGAAGCTCCAAAATTGTACAAAGGTATTCTAGCAGCTGTTCCCTTTATGGACGTGGTTACAACGATGCTTGATGAATCTATTCCTTTAACGACATTTGAATACGATGAATGGGGAAACCCCAATAATAAAAAAGATTACAATTACATGAAGAGTTATTCTCCTTACGATAATCTATCGAATCTTCCTTATCCGAATATCCTGGTGACATCTTCATTATATGATTCTCAGGTTCAATACTTTGAGCCAGCAAAGTATGTAGCAAAGTTAAGAGATCTTTCAACATCAAATAATGAAATTCTGTTCAGGATAAATTTAATTGGTGGTCATGGCGGCTTGAGTGGAAAAACCTCAGTCTTGAAAGAAACGTCAGAAGACTTTACCTTTTTTATTAGTTTAGTGAATCCCTAACTTTTTAATTACTTCTGCTGCAATGGAGAGAGAGCTCGTCAAACCAGGGCTATCGATACCCTGAAGATGTATTAAATTTTCTAGGCCGTGATCGCTTGGATCAAGTATTTCAAAATCTTGACCACCCTCACCTTGCGCCACAATCTTTGATCGGATTCCTGTGTAATCCGGCATTAGACAATTAGGATCAAAATTAATCCAATAAGATTTAATTGAGTTACAAAACTCCTCAAGAGTATTTTCGTTAAAAGAATAGTTTATAGAATCAACCCATTTTGCATTTGGACCAAATCGAAGATTATTATCAATATCCATTCCTGCATGAATACCGTGACCATTTGAATTAGGAAGAGGATAAATTAGATGTTTGAAAGAATTTTTCTTTTTGTAAAGATAGTAATGACCTTTTGCGAACATCACTTTTT
>CACKZK010000015.1:0-20626 GCA_902604535.1 uncultured SAR86 cluster bacterium | reverse complement strand
TCGGCATCCATTTTATCTGTGGTTCCAAGATTTACACCGATAGTTTCATGTATCATAACTCTTGCAAAAACGCCTGCTCCTGCAGCCATAATGACCCCTGTTGGTGCATCCTCAGAAACCATGTAGGTCACAGCAGGAGTTACATACTGAGGCTCAAGTCTCTCTAGAACTTCTCCTGGCATTAGCTCCTCTGTCATTCTGGTTGCCGCGACAGGCGCCAGAGCATTACATTTGATATTGTATTTCGCACCCTCAAGTTTAAGTGTATTCATCAATCCAACAACTCCCATTTTTGCAGCACCATAATTGGTTTGACCGAAATTTCCGTAAAGCCCACTAGAAGATGAAGTCATGACAATTCTTCCGTAGTTTTGTTCTTTCATTATTTCCCAAACTGCCTTAGTGCAATTCACAGAACCCATTAGATGAACTTCCATAACCATTCTAAAATCTTCATCTTCAACTTTTGAAAAGCTTTTATCTCTTAAAATTCCTGCATTATTGATAAGAATATCTATGCGACCGTAGGCTTCAATGGTTTGTTGCACCATCTCTTTAACTTGATCTATATCTGTTACGCTAGCTCCATTGGCAATAGCCTCGCCTCCAGCTGCTTTAATTTCTTCAACAACCTTTTCTGCTGCAGAAGATGATCCTTTGGAAGCACCATCCACACTTCCTCCTAAATCATTAACTACTACTTTTGCACCTCTAGACGCTAAATCTAAAGCATGTGATCTACCGAGGCCTCCGCCGGCACCTGTTACTATTGCTACTTTGTCATCAAACCTTATGGACATTAGAACTCCTTTCGATAAAATAATTTTTTGAATGCGTAATCTTACCCTTTGTTAGCCTTCATTCAAACCTAATGACAAAAAGAAAGTCCTATCTCGATCTCTCGCCTGTTTTCGTTGGTATTGGTGACTTCGTTGATAAAAATACTCTGGAAAAATCACTTAATCCGCTAGAACTCTTTTCTCTTACAGCAAGAAAAGCCTTAGCTGACACTCAGGTGGCAAATTTACATGAACATATAGACTATGTGGGAACCGTTAGACTTTCGGTAGATTATCCCACGGCGACCAACCAGGATAGTTTTGGCTACAAAAATATATCTCATTCGATTGCTAACAATCTAAACATAAGTGCTAAAGAGTTTGTTTACACATCTATGGGTGGAAATGCTCCACAAGTTCTTATAGAAGATGCTGCAAAAAATATACTTTCAGGAGATATTAATTGTGCTTTGTTGAATGGAGGTGAAACCCTTAAAACGATGATTGATATCCTAAAATCTGGCAACAATCTTGATTGGTACGATGATCCAAAAACTAGACCTCGAGAAATAGGAGAAAATGAACTTGGATTTAATGAATATGAAAAAAATCACAAGATGGACTTGCCTACTAATGTTTATCCTCTTTTTGCTCAAGCTTTAAGAAAAGAACAAAACAAGACTGCAGATGAACACTTAAAAGATTGTTCTCATTTATTTTCGAAATTTTCAAAGATTGCAGCAGATAATCCTTATTCTTGGTTCCAAACTTATAGATCTCCGGAAGATATCTCTAAAGTATCAGAAAGTAATAGATACGTTGGTTATCCTTACACAAAATACCTTAACTCAGTCATTAGAGTAAACATGGGGTCATCTTTGATTTTGACTTCATACGGTTACGCAAAAAAATTAGGGATTCCTAAAAATAAATGTATCTTTCTCACAGGCCTATCAATTGCCAATGATGTCTGGAATGTATCAGAAAGGCCATCCCTTACTGATTCACCTGCCATTAAATTTTGTATTTCAAATGTCTTTAGCCAAAGCAATACCACTTTGGAAGATTATAAATATTTTGATATTTATTCTTGTTTTCCATCTGCCGTCCAAGTTGCTATGAAAGAAATTGGGATAAATGATGATTTTGATAAACCATTAACAGTAACCGGAGGTTTACCCTATTTTGGTGGACCCGGGAATAGTTACACAATAATGTCTACATCAGAAATGGTAAGAAAATTGCGTTCTGATTCTGGCAAAGGTTTGTTAACTGCTAATAGTTGGTTTTTAACAAAGCATGCTGCCATGTCTCTTTCTTCATCCAAGCCTGAAGAAAGATTATCTTTAGAAAAAAGTAAATCCATTCAAAATGAAATAAATTCCACGAGAGTTAAAAATTTGATAGAACATGCAAATGGTGATGGAAAAATTGACACCTACACAATAATTAATGGTAGAAAAAAACTAGAATGTGCAATAATTATTGGCACTCTAGAGAATGGCTCTAGATTTTTAGCTAATTCATCAGATGATCAAGACCTAACAGCTATTCTTAATAAGGATCTATTAGATCTTCCTGTAAAAGTTGAACATAAAAACAATAAAAATTATTTTAAATTGATATGAAAGAAATAAACGTACTAGTTACTGGAGCTGCAGGTCAAATCTCTTATTCTTTACTTCCTAGGTTAATCAGTGGAGAGACCTTTGGGCCAAATAGAAAGGTAAACCTAAAATTAGTCGAAATTCCTCCGGTATTGGATAAATTGCAAGGAACCGTTTTAGAGCTTGAGGATTGTGGATTTTCAAATTGCGGATCAATTATATCTACGTCTGATATAAATGATGCGGCTGAAGATTGTGACTGGGCCTTGCTGGTGGGCAGCATACCGAGAGGAATAACAATTAACGGTAAAAAGATTGAAGAAAGAGGAGATCTGTTACACGTTAACGGAGGTATTTTCACAGATCAAGGGAATGCCATTGGAACTAAAGGAAAAGAAGACGCAAAAATCCTTGTTGTTGGAAATCCAGCAAATACCAATGCTCTTATTGGAAAATCTAACTCGAGTAATAACTCTCAGTTATGGATGGCAATGACCGCATTGGATGCAAATAGAGCAAAAGCTCAGATTTCTATCAAAACTAATCGACCCATTGAGGATATAAAAAGAATGACCATATGGGGAAACCACAGTCCAACTATGTATCCCGATCTAGATAATGCATCTATTGACGGGAAATCAGTTTCAGAGATCATAAATGATAGCAATTGGATAGAGAATGACTTCTTAGTCAGAGTTCAACAGAGGGGAAAAGAAATCATAGATGCTAGAGGAGCCTCTTCAGCAGCATCAGCTGCAAATGCAGCCATAGATACAGTGAAGAATGTAGAAAATGATACTGAGGAGGGTACCTGGTTCAGCGCTGCTGTTTCATCTGATGGAAGTTACGGCATCCCCGAAGGACTGATATTTGGTTACCCACTTAGGACGGTAAATGGAAAGGTCGAAATCGTCCAAGATCTTGAACTGAACGATTATGCTAAGGCAAAAATTGAAATTACTACTAATGAGCTCTTAGAAGAGAAAGAAGAAGTAAAAGACCTTATAGCCTAATTATTTTTCCTTATTACCAGACCTATTAAAAGAATTGATGCTAAAGCAATAATTCCTTCTTCGCCTAAAACTTTTAAAGCAGATGATAAATTTTGAAATACTTGGCCAAAAAAAGGCGTTTCAGGTCCAAAAACTACTCCAAAGAGAACCGAAACGGCTACGAATAGAGCTAATATTTCCGTAAACCTAAAAAGAAACTTTCTTATTTTTTTTATTTTAGGAACTTTTAAGCTATCGATTGGTTTTTTTATTTTGAAATTACGCATCGAATTTAAAAAACTAGGGGATGCTATCCCCTAGTTTTATTAAAACATTAATTATCGAAGTAAATTGATAAGAATTGCAGCAACAAGAAGACCCACAATACCGTTGTCACCAAGAGTTTGAACAACAGCTAATAAGTTTCCTAGCACCTCTCCGAAGAACCAAGATTCTCCAAATACTACGCCTGCAACTACTCCAAGAGCAACTACTCCAATTAAAATACCAGTAAGACCTTTTACAAGATCACCAATCATCTTAAATGCATTATCCATAATATCTCCCAAGTGGTTATAGATGAAGTTATTATAATTTCTAGAAGAAACTTGATCTAATTTGGCGAGTTTTGGCTTTCTTTTCTTTTAAATTTGTCAAGCTTTGCTAAGAGTAGTATTTTCTAATACCTTTTTTGTCAAATAATTAAGCTCAGAGCCCTCATAATCCATTGATTGAGATATCAGATTATATTGAGCTAGTTTTTCCTAACTTCTGCATAAACTTCACTCGTTCCATCTTTATATAAAATGAGAACATCATAAGGTGTGAATTTATCTCCAACTTCCATTCCAGGTGAACCCATTGGCATGCCAGGAACAGATAAACCTATGGCGTTTGGATTGTTTTCTGCAAGAAATTTAGAAATATACTCACCTGGAATATGACCTTCAAAGACATACCCTTCCTTTGAAACGGCAGTATGACAGGATCGGTACTCAGGCCTTATTCCAAATTTTTCTTTAATGTGTAGAAGGTTTTGGTGATCTTCTGGAGACGTTTCAAAATCTAGACTTTCGAGGTGTTTCATCCATTTTTTACAGCATCCACAAGTAGGTGTCTTATGAACTGTTAAAGAACGATCATTATCTAAGCTTTCAAGATTTGTTGAAGTTAAAGATAATGAAATAGATAGGAGTATAAGAATTAAGATATTTTTTTTCATTCGAGAATCATAGCAAGAATTAACTTATTGGATAAAGCTCATGGAGCATTAAATTTTTTTGTATTTAGGATTATCAATATCAACTTTCTTTTCAGTTAATTTATAAAGAAAATCAATAAAGTTTTTATCTGAAATATTAATTTCATTATTTCTAATTTTTTCTGCAAGCTTGCCTATAGAAAAGTCTTTTTCTTTTATTAAGTCTGCGCCTAATTTTGAAAAATCTTCATTAATTTCTTTACCTAAATCTAGCTCTCTTTTAACAATGCTAAGAACGTTAGAAACTATCTGAAGCTTGAATATTTTATTTGCTGGATAGTCTTCTGACTTTGTTTCAGCATTTATAAAATCAATGACTGCATCCAATAATTCAGATGCTGATGGTCTATCAAATACTGTCATAAAAAGTTTTTATGTTTAATCATATTCATTAAATCATACTCTGTCTCAGAAACTCTCCTACCAATTGCTGCTTTTTCAATAGAATTTATTGACCCACTTAAGTGTGCAAAAGCTTGCATCATACAAATTACGCCCCATCGTAATGAACCAAAAAGTTGCCAGATATCTATTTGAGATTTTTCGATTTTAATATTTGAAATTGACTCATATCCTTCAATAAGTTCCTTTATATCACCTAAACCCCCTACTCTTTTATGAACGTTTCCAAACCTCCAAGATCTTACGCATAACCATCCTAAATCCTCCATTGGATTGCCGATATGAGCTAACTCCCAATCAATAATTGATTCTAGATTTGACTCAGAAATAATAAAATTACCGAAACGAAAATCTCCGTGAACTAATACATTTTCGTAGTTTATTAATTCTTGAATTTCTAACCATTTGAATGCTAGTTCAAAAACTGGCTGAGGTTGCTCAAAACTTGAATATACCAAATATAGTTTTTTCAATGAGTCTTCAAAAGAGACTTTATCAAGATCGCCTAAGTCATCTAATTCTGTTTGGTGAATAGTTGCAAGCGACCTACCAATTTCAAAAGACAATTTACCGCGCACATTCGCATATTTATCGTCTCTAAGAATTTTTCTTGGAATCGTTTCTCCGGGAATTGCTTCCATAACGTATCCCTCACCAATTTCTTCATCTTCAGAAAATTCAAAAATTATTTCAGGGACTGGTGCATCAAGAGATCTGACGATTCTTTGAATTTTTGCTTCCAATTTTTTTGGTATAGCCATAACCGACTGTTCTCTAGAGAGAGAACGTCTAACAATAAGTTCTTTATCATCTTCAAGGATGATTCTGTTTATGTCAGCTGATGCTCCTCCAGTAAGGGGGACCAATTTCTTAATGTTTTGCTGCAGAGAATTCTCTAAGAATTCCTGAAAATTTTGCATGTTAAGAAAATGCTAATGAAGCATCCCTTTCACCAAAATCCCAACCAGGACCATTATGTTCATAATTCTTCAGGATTCGCCTTGCCACTGATTGAATATGAACTTCGTCGGGACCGTCATATATTCTTGCCTCTCTGGCATGGCGGTACATAAGGCTTAAAGGAGTATCGTCTGTAAGCCCTTTAGCGCCATGGACTTGAATAGCTCTATCAATAACGTTGTGAAGCATTTCTGCGCCGACAACTTTGATTAGACCGATTTCAATTCGCGCATCATCTCCTTGATCAATTCTTTTTGCTGCATCAAGCGTTAAATGTCTCGAGGCTTGTATCTCACAAGCGCTATCGAATACAAATTTTTGCAATAATTGTTTTTTTGTTAGAGGTGTGCCGAAAGTTTCTCTTTCGTGCATTCTTTCACAAAGTAGATCAAATGCCCTTTGAGCTTGGCCAAGCCATCTCATGCAATGGAAAATTCTTCCTGGGCCAAGTCTTTTCTGAGCAATGATAAAACCTTGCCCTCGTGGACCTAGTAAATTTTCTTCTGGGACTTCGACGTTGTCGTACTTGACCTCGTAATGGCCGCCATTGATACCTAAAACAGGCGTTTCTCTTACAATTTTATAACCAGGATTATCTGTTGGAACAATGATCATACTAAAAGCACCGTGACTTGGAGCTTCTAATTCAGTTCTACACATTACGGTTGTGTAAGCAGCTCTTGCTGCCCCAGTAGTGAACCACTTTCTACCGTTAATTCTCCAGACACCATCCTCAAGAATTGCCGTAGTTTGAAGTTGAGTTGGATCAGAACTCGCAACTTCAGGCTCTGTCATTCCGAAGCTTGGAAAGATTTCTCCTTGAACAAGAGGCTCTAAGTATTGATCTCTCCAGTGAGGCGAAGCAAATTCTCTTAACATGATTGAATCTTGTAAAGAGTGTGTTCCTAAGGCCACCATCGCAAAAGACGAACGACCGATTACTTCATTCACGTAGACATACTCCATGAATGGCATTCCGCCACCACCAATATCTGTTGGATGCCCTAAAGCCCAAATTTTTTCATCTTTAGCGAGCTGCATTAGGGAGCCAAGCATCTCTCTTGATTCAGGTGTGCCTTTAGCAAGTTCGGTTTCCTTTGGATAGATTTCATTTTCTATGAAATCTTTAACTTTAGCCCTTATTTTTGTCCAATCTTTACTCATGTTTTTAATTCCCCTTGTTTTTTAATTGCGGAAATAAAATTACGTCCCTTATGGAATCTATTCCCGTAAGTAACATTACCAATCTATCCAATCCTATGCCAACACCAGCACATGGAGCAAGGCCGTATTCAAGTGCCTCGATATAGTCTAAATCCATCTCCATAGCTTCCTCATCACCCTTTTCTTTATCTTCCATTTGCATTTTGAATCTTTCTAGCTGGTCTTCTGGATCATTTAACTCAGAAAAACCATTTGCGATCTCTTTACCATCTATGAAAAGTTCGAATCTATCTACATAACCCTCATCACCTTCTGATTTTCTTGATAAAGGAGAAATCTCCAGAGGATATTTATAGATAAAGGTTGGTTCAGAGAGCTTATCTTCAACTTTTGACTCAAAAATTTCAGCTTTTAATTTACCTATAGATAATGTTTTAAAATTTTCAATTTTTAGTGATTGTGCAAATTTTCTTAGACTTTCTATATCATCTAAATCTTTTTTATTAAGAGATGTATTTTCAGTTAGGGCATCATCAAAAGACACTCTGTTAAATTTTTTAAAAGATCTTTTGCTATGCTCTAAATTCGAAAGATGCTTTATTAATGCTTCCACAAAATCCATCTGAAACTCATAATCTTCATAAGCGGTATAAAATTCCAACATGGTAAATTCGGGGTTGTGTTTAGTGGATAATCCTTCGTTTCTAAAATTTCTATTAATCTCATAAACCTTTTCAAAACCTCCAACAACAAGCCTTTTTAAGTAAAGTTCTGGAGCAATTCTTAAATACAAATCCATTCCTAAAGCATTATGATGAGTTACAAAAGGTTTAGCCGCGGCTCCTCCAGGTATGGGATGCATCATTGGTGTCTCTACCTCTATAAACCCACTTGAATCAAAGTAATTCCTAGTCTCAGAAATAATCTTGCTTCTTGCTAAAAAAACTTCTCTTGCTTCCTCATTAACTAGGAGATCTAAATATCTTTTACGATATCTCTGTTCAACGTCAACAAGTCCTTGATGTTTTTCAGGTAAGGGTTTTAGTGATTTGGTTAATAGAACAGCTTCAATTACCTTGATTGATAGTTCTCCTGTGTTCGTTTTAAAAAGCTCTCCTTCTACGCCAATTATGTCTCCAATATCCCAGGTTTTAAAATCATCATAGTTACTTAATGTATCTTCTCTTAAATAAAGCTGAATTTGTGCGCTCATATCTTTGATCGTAGTAAAACTGGCTTTTCCCATGAGCCTTCGAAGCATAATTCGACCGGCAACTTTAACTCTGATACTTTTGTTCTCTAAATCATCTTTGCTTAAATCGGAATATTCTTTAATTAATTCCTTGGCTAATTCATTTCTCCTGAATGAATTAGGATAGTCCTTTCCTTGCTCTCTAAGCTTCTTTAATTTTTCTTTTCGTACTTCAAATAAATTATTTTCGTCTTGCTCTTTCAATTAAATGCCCTCTTTTAAACTAGCCTCAATAAATAAGTTGATATCACCATCCAGGACTGAATTGCAGTTTGAAGTCTCTACTCCAGTTCTTAGATCTTTAATTCTAGATGAATCTAAAACATATGACCTTATTTGACTTCCCCAGCCAATATCAGATTTTGAATCTTCTAAACTCTGCAATTCCTCTTCTTTCTTATCTAGTTCCAACTCATAAAGCCTTGCTCTTAATTGTTTCATGGCTTCTTCTTTATTTCTATGTTGGGATCTTCCACTTTGACATTGGACTACGATGCCGGTTGGTTCATGGGTCAGTCTAACAGCGGAATCAGTCTTATTAACGTGTTGTCCTCCTGCTCCACTTGCACGATAAGTATCAACTCTTATATCTGCAGGATTTAAATCTACTTCAATATCGTCATCTATTTCTGGAGAAACGAAAATTGATGCAAATGAAGTGTGTCTTCTGTTTCCTGAATCAAAAGGTGATTTTCTCACAAGTCTGTGAACTCCGGTCTCTGTTCTTAGCCAACCGTAAGCATAATCACCTGAATATTTTATAGTAGCGCTTTTAATTCCAGCGACATCGCCCGGAGAAACTTCTATAACCTCTACACTAAATTTTTTATCTTCGCCCCACCTAAGATACATTCTCATCAACATCTCTGCCCAATCTTGCGCCTCAGTCCCTCCTGATCCTGCCTGAATATCGAGAAAAGCATCATTAGGATCCATCTTGTTTGAGAACATTCTTTGAAATTCCAATTCCTTTAATTGTGATTCAAGATTAACTACTTCATCAGATAAATCCTTAATCTCAGAATCACTCGAAATTGATTCTAATTCAATTAGATCATTAACATTGGAAGATAATTCCGAGTACAGGGTTATTATTTTTTCTAAAAAAGATTTCTCTTTATTGAGTATTTTAGCTTTTTCTTGATCTTGCCAAACTTCTGGACTTTCAAGTTCTAGATTAATCTCTTTTAATTTTGACTCTTTATCCGTTAAGTCAAAGATACCCCCTTAACTCATTAAGAGAGTTTTTTGCAGCTATTAAACGATCTTTTAATGAAATCTCTTGCATCTTAAATCTTATTAAATATGAATTCTTTCAAATCTGAGAAATTGTAATTCATGGTTTCATATTTTTCTTCTGAATCTAAGAATTTTTGTAGTCGTTTAGGAGTATCGGAAAAATCAGGTATAACCTTTTTTATGGTATCAATAAACTTTGAAGGGTGAGCTGTTGCAAAACAGACATAATTTTCTGCGCTTCCTTCACGAATATTTTTAATCCCAATTGCAGTATGTGGATCAAAAATATCCCCTGTCATTTCATAAAGAAGTTCAATTTCCTCCAAGATTTCTTCATCAGTAACAGAATGACTTTCAAAAACATTACAGAGATCTTTATAGAGCTTATTGGTGATGGAAAAGCCATCTTTCTTGAATTGTTTCATTAATTTTTGTGTTTCGATTCCGTTTCCCCCCAATGAATCAAACACCAATCTCTCAAAATTACTTGCGGACGAAATATCCATGCTTGGAGCCAATGATTCCATTGTCTTGAGTTTTCTATAAATATTATCTTTGAAAAAGATGTCAAGAACATTATTTCTATTTGTAGCAATGTTTATCTTATTAAGATTAAGACCCATCTTCTTGGCATACCAGCCAGCGTAAGCATGACCAAAGTTTCCAGAAGGGATTGAGACATTAATTTCTTTTTTATCAATCCTTGAACTTAAATAAAAGAAATATACTGTTTGAGCGAGAATTCTTGTCCAATTTATTGAGTTAATTGATGCGAAGAGAATTTCTTTATTTTCTGAAGTGTCTGCAAACATGTTCTTAACAAAATCTTGGCAATCGTCGAAATTTCCAGCAACTGAAACCGCTTCGACATTATCTTTGTTCCAAGTTGTCATTTGCTTACGTTGGACTTCGGATATTTTGCCGTCGGGAAAAAATATAAAGGAATGTAAATTTTCAAAGTTTTGACATGCTGCAATTGCTGCAGATCCAGTATCACCACTTGTTGCTCCTAAGATTACTATTTTTTTTCCTAACTTCTCAGAGGCTGCGTTTAGAAACCTGCCTAAAAGTTGCATTGCCACATCCTTAAATGCGAGTGTAGGACCATGGAATAATTCCAAAACATGCCCAAATTCATAATCTTTAATTTGAACCACATCATCGATTTCAAAATTTTTGTATGAATCTGAAATTATGCTTTGTAATTCATATTTATTTAGGAAATCACCGACAAAGGGTCTGATAACAATCTCAGCTATTTCTATATAGGATAAATTTTTCATATCATCTATGACTACGCTTTCAAGCTTAGGAATAACAGCTGGAACAAATAACCCTCCGTCTGAAGCTGTACCAGAAGCTAAAATATCCTCAAAGGAAGCTTGTTTAGCTTCACCTCTTGTACTTACGTATTTCATTTGTTTGGATTAAAAATTCTAAGATGAATAATCTTTTTGAAAAGGTCCTTCTCATTGGAAAAGCTATTTAAAAGGTCTTCTAATTCATTTTCATTGCATTCATTAAGGACAATTACTATAGGAATAAGACCATTTTGTGAAAAATCTTCCTTTTGAATCACTGACTCGATACTTAAATTTTGCTTTGCAATAAAAGATGATATTTTGGCCATTACACCAGGGATATCATTTACTTCCAATCTTAAATATCTCTGACAAGAAAAAGTATCATTAGAAACTTCCATTAATCCGTGACCAAATTTACTGTAATTAATCCTATTATCCTGAGCCATATCAAAGAGATCAGATAATATTGAGGATGCAGTAGGTTTTGGTCCGGCTCCCGGTCCGTAAAAAAGATTAGAGCCTGAATCTTTAGTAAAAATCTCAATTGCATTCATTTCCTCATTTACTTTAGACAGTATTGAAGATTGTTGAATCAATGCAGGAAATGATTTCAAAATGAGTCTATCTTTTTCATAAGATCCTATTGATAAAGGTTTGATTGAATACCCAAGCTCTAAGGCAAACTTGAAGTCTATGCTCTCAACTATATCTATTCCTTCGATATCTACTTCGATGGAGCTATCTAATTTTGAACCGAAAGCAAGGTACGATAATACTTTTCCTTTCTGCGCTGCATCTGTCCCATTAAGATCTAATGTTGGATCTGCTTCAGCGAATCCAAGTTCTTGTGCTTGCTTTACGCCTTCCTTCAACTCTATACCGTCCGATTCCATTTTAGATAGTATATAGTTGCTTGTTCCGTTAAGAATTCCTGCAAACCAAGAAATGTTTTCAATTCTTGCTTTTGAAGAAAGCGTCTTAATAATTGGAATTCCTCCAGCAACAGAAGCCTCAAAACCAATGAATGAATTATTTTTTTCAGCTAATTCAAACAACTCATCTCCATATAAAGACATCATTGCTTTGTTTGCAGTTATAAAGTCTTTTTTAGATTCAAGAGCTTGTTTTGCGACTTCATATGCATCGTCTATTCCGCCCATAACCTCAATAACAACATTAATAGGATCGTTTTTGTTAATAAATTCAAAGTCGGTGTGAATATTTCCGTTGAACTTATCCTTGTATCCTCTTAATTTGCCGCTTTTTGTCACTACATCGGTTACTAGAAATTCTGTATCAAACATTTTCTTGTAGAAATCTGCATTAACCGTTAATAGTTCCAATAAGGCTCCTCCAACGTTTCCTGCGCCGCATAAAGCAATTTTTATTTCTTGCTGAGCCATTAAAATATTTTTTTTATACCTTTAACTGCTTGGTTTATTCTTTGTCTGTTCTCGATCAAAGAAAATCTGACGTAGCTATCTCCATACTGCCCAAAACCGATTCCTGGTGAAACTGCTACGTCACATTCATTAAGTAATAACTTAGAAAATTCAACCGATTTCATTTTAAATTTCTCTGGAATTTTAGCCCAGACGAACATAGTAGCTTTTGGTTTCTCAACCTCCCAGCCAATTTTATTTAATCCGTCACATAAGACATCCCTTCTTTCTTTGTACATATCTCTAATTTTTTTAACTTCTTGATCTCCTTCATTAAGAGCGACAATTGATGCAACTTGAATTGGAGTAAATAATCCATAGTCATAATATGATTTAACTCTAGATAGAGCGCCGATAAGATCTTTGTTTCCACAACAAAAACCAACTCTCCATCCTGGCATATTGTAACTTTTAGATAGTGTAAAAAACTCGACCCCAATATCTTTCCCTCCTTTTACTTCTAAAAAGGAAGGAGCTTTATAGTCATCAAAACATAAATCTGCGTAAGCTAAATCATGAATAACCCAAATTTCATTTTTCTTTGCAATCTCAACAACCTGCTCAAAAAACCCTATATCAACACACTCAGTCGTTGGATTAGATGGAAAATTTAAAACAAGCATTCTTGGCTTAGGAAATGTATTAGCAATTGCTTCCTCAAGTTGGTTAAAAAAATCAATGCCTGGACCAATAGGGACATGTCTTATATCTGCTCCTGCAATGATAAACCCGAAGGGATGAATAGGATAAGATGGATTCGGGACTAGAATGACGTCTCCTTTATCCATTGTTGCGAGAGCCAAATGACCAAGTCCTTCTTTAGATCCCATTGTAACGATTGCCTCGTTTTCTGGATCAATTGAGACATTATACTTCCTATCGTACCAATCTGAGATGGCCTTCCTTAACCTTGGGATTCCTTTTGATTGAGAATAGCGGTGAGTTTCTTTTTTATTAACTGTTTCAGTAAGTTTATTAACTATGAAATCAGGAGTAGCTTGATCAGGATTTCCCATACCAAAATCAATAATATCTTTCCCATCGTGGCGAGCTTGAATTTTTAATTGATTTATCTCCTCAAAAACATATCGAGGTAGTCGTTCAATTCTAGAAAAATCTTTTTCCATTTTAATTCAGTAATTTAATAAGTCTGTCTGGTTCAATAAATCCCGGAATAATGATTCCGTCATCTTTAAGAATTGCAGGGGTCCCTTGGACGCCCATACTGCGTCCTAAAATATAATGAGATTCCACCGGATTATTGAGACAACTTTTCATTTCAATATCTTCACCTTGCTTCAACAAGGTCAAAGATTTATTTTTTTCAGTTGAACACCATGCGGATATAATTTTTTGGCCGGCCTCCGAAGCAAGCCCTTGTCTTGGAAAAGCTAGATAATTTACCTGAATTCCTAGTTCATTGTATGCTTGAATTTGACTGTGAAATTTTCTGCAATACCCACAATCTACATCAGTAAATACATATATTTGATGAAGAGGATTTTTTGCCTTAAAAGTAATCAAAGTGGTTCTATCTAGTTCTTGAATTTTATCTAGCCTTGACTTAGCTTTTGACTCATCGCTAAGGTTTAAAATGCCTTCATCAGTTATTCTTAAAAGATCACCATAGAAAATACTTTTTCCATCATTTGAGACATAGAGTAAAGAACCATCGCTTAGTTTAACCTCATAAAAACCTTCTTGCGGAGAAACAGAAACCGATTCAATTTCAAAACTAGAAGGCAAAATGGACTGCAAAGAATCAAGAAACCTATTATCTTGGGAACTTAAGGCAAGACTAAAAAAAATAACTGAGGTTGTAACAAGATATCTCATTTTACCCTCTTGGATGATGAGTTTTATGAATAGACTTAAGTCTTTCGTTTGCCACTTCTGTGTAAATTTGGGTTGTATTAAGACTTGCGTGTCCAAGCAAAAGTTGGACAACCCTCAAGTCGGCTCCATTATTCAGTAAGTGAGTCGCAAAAGCATGTCGCAAAGTATGAGGTGATATTTTAGATGAATCAATGTTTGCCTTCATGCAATAATCCTTAATTCTTAACCAAAAACCTTGTCTGGTAATTCCTGCTCCACGAGAATTTAAAAATAAATGATCCTCTGTAACATTTTTAAGTAATTCGGGTCTTATTAGCTCAATATAATTTTTTAATAAGCTGATAAGCTCCTCCCCTATTGGAACTATTCTTTCTTTAGAACCCTTTCCAAGAATTCTAATTACCCCTTGATTAAAGTTTATATCACTTAATTTAAGATTAAGAAGTTCCGACACACGCATACCACAAGAATATAAAGCTTCAATCATTGTTTTATCCCTAAAACCTAAGTTTGTCTTTTCGTTTGGGGCGTCGAGAAGATCATTAATTTGCTGCTCAGTTAACGTATTAGGCAGTTTTCTAGGTAATTTTGGACTTTCTATATCTTTTGTAGGATTACTTGGGATTAAATTTCTAGATTCAAGATGACCAAAGAAAGCTTTTAGAACAGACAAATTTCTTGAAACCGTTTTAGCTGATAGGCCTTTAGAAAGTCTAAACGACATAAATTCCATGATTTCTGCTCTGGTCACGTTAGTTAATACAATTTTTGATTTATCCAAATATTTCAAAAAAAGATTGAGATCCCTTGAGTAAGAGTCCAATGAATTTTTAGATAGACCTTTTTCAATCCATAAGGAGTCTATGAAACTTTCTATTTGTAAACTGTTTTCTCTCATGAGAACGAGAGATTAGATTTTTTCTTGAATTCTTGCTGATCTTCCAGATCTTTCTCTAAGGTAGTAAAGTTTAGACTGTCTAACTTTACCCTTTCTCTTCAATTCAACTGACTTAATCAAAGGACTGTGCAGTTGAAAGGTCCTTTCAACACCAATACCACTTGAGATTTTTCTTACAGTAAATGATGAGTTTAAACCCCTATTTTTTCTACCGATCACAACCCCTTCAAAAGGTTGAGTTCTCTCCCTTGACCCTTCTTTAACAATAACCTGCACTAGAACTGTATCTCCCTGATTGAATTCAGGTAAGTTCTCTTTTAGTTGAGCGTTTTCGACTATTTGTACTGACTTTCTAGTTTTCATTATCAATTATGCTTAAAAACTCGGCAATTCTATCAGATTCATAGCCAAGGTCACTAAGAAATTCTTTAACTAGGTCGATATCTTGCTGGCTCAGATCATGTTGCCTGATAAGATCTTGTCTTCTTAAGAAAGTCTTACCAAGTGAATGCTTTCTCTTCCATTTTTCAATTTGGTCATGATTTCCTGACAATAGGGTTTCAGGAACTTCTCCAAGATCATTTTGGTCTGGTCTGGTGTATTGAGGATGTTCCAATAGAGCATTCTCGAAGGAATCATTATTTACAGATTCTTCATCACCAACCACGCCATCAATAAATCTGATGATGGCCTCTAAGAGAACCATAGAGGGAATTTCACCTCCCGTTAATACATAATCTCCAATGCTTATCTCCCTATCAACTTCTGCATCTATGACACGCTGATCCAGACCTTCGTATCGCGATGATAAAAATATTATTGAATCTTCTTTTGAAAGCTCCCTGGCTTTTTGTGCTGTAAAGGTTTCTCCAGATGCTGATAAATGAATTACTTTTGACGAGCCGGAAAAAGTATCTTTAGTATGTTTAATACATTTTTGTATCGGTTCTGATTTAAATACCATTCCTGGTCCTCCCCCATAAACCTTATCGTCTATTCTGTCTTTATTATTTAAAAAATCTCTGGGGTTAAAACTTTTGATTTGAATTAATCCCGAATCAGTAGCTTTTTTTACGATTCCGGATTGAGAGAATGGAACAAAAATTTCTGGGAAAACAGAAATAAAAGCATATTTTTTAATCAATTTCCCAATCCACTATTATGTGTTCGCTAATTTCAATTACAAACTTACCAAATATCAAAGGAATTAAAACTTCTTTATCGTTAATGTCGCAAACAAGGACATCATTAGCTCCTGTAGGCATTATTTCTTTTACGTATCCTTTGAAGTTATTATTTAAACTTATCACTTTTTTTCCAATCATGTCTTTCCAATAAAATTCGCCATCTGGAAGATCGGGCAGATTATCTTCATCAATAAAAAGATCCAGATTTTTGAGTTTTTCTGCCTCGGACATTGAGTTTATAGAATCAAACTTAATTAAAGTTTTTTTTCCTGATTTGGATATTTTGTCTAAAGTAAATTTATGGATGCCGTCAGCATCAATGAAAAATTCTTTATATTTAGATAGTCCAGATGGATTATCAGAATGGGCTATTAGATTAAGATGACCTTTCAAACCTATAGGTTTTCCAAGCCTACCAATCAAAATGAGGTTCACTTTTTCAGCAAACCCCATTTCAATAATAAAAAATAGATGTTATTTTTCGTCGTCTTCGCCTGTTACAGCATCCTTGATGGATTCAACGACATTTGAGACTCCCTCAACGGCAGCTTCAACTGTTTCGCTTACCGCTTCAACAGCTTCTTCAACAACTTCACCAGCGCCTTCTACAACCTCTTTTGCAGTATCAACTACTGTCTCAGCTGCTTCACCCACTATTTCTGAAGCACCTTCAACTACTTCTGATGCGGTATCTGTAACAGCATCAACTGCAGCTTCTGCAACTTCGGTAACTCCTTCAGCGACTTCCTTGACGGCACCCTTTACATCACCGTCCATGACAGCATCTGCAACTTCGCTAGCTGCTTCAGCAACCTCGCTTGCAACTTCAGTTACTCCATCTACAGCGGCATCAACAGTTTCACCTACTGCT
The DNA here is from genome assembly GCA_902604535.1 of uncultured SAR86 cluster bacterium. Taxonomy (GTDB): domain Bacteria; phylum Pseudomonadota; class Gammaproteobacteria; order Magnimaribacterales; family AG-339-G14; genus CACNYO01. Next base: position 3,432 of record CACKZK010000015.1, on the reverse strand, counting down.
TCGATAACTTCCTTAGCAGTATCGACAACTCCTTCTGTAGCTGCTTCAGCTGTTTCAACTACTGCTTCTACGGCCTCTCCAGCGACTTCAGCAGCTCCTTCGATGACTTCCTTAGCAGTTTCACCAACTCCTTCTATGCCTTCTTCAATGATATTTTTATCGTCTTCCATATTTGCTTCCTCTATATTTGGTTTTTCGACGTTCGCAGCATCAACTTCTGAATTTTCATTAATTGATAATTCTGACGAATTGTCAATTTTATTTTGTTCTGATTTTTTTGCAATTATCTTTTGCTTTCTTGACTCCTTTCTATCCTGAAGTTTGGAAAGTTCATCTGGAGTCATTTTTGATTCCTTAACAAGATTAGTTACCTTTTCGGAGGTTTGGGCACCTTTGCTAAGCCAATATTCAAGTCTCTCATGATCAATTTTGAGACGTATTTCTTGACCGGATGCGAATGGATTGAAAAAACCTAACCTTTCAATATAACCACTGTCTCTAGGCCTTCTAGAGTCAGTGACAGTGAAATGATAGAAGGGTTTTTTCTTCGCCCCACTTCTGGATAATCTAATTGTTACCATTTGCTAAAAAATAAAAAGGCCATTCTAAGTTAAATATTTATCTATTCAAGGAAAACATTCTATAATTTAACGATAATTAACTAATTACTTTAAATATTGAACGATCTCCCTGTCTGGCTTCTCCTGGCTAGTATTTTTATCTTACTTATTTTGTCTGCTTTTTTCTCTGGCTCTGAGACTAGCATGATGGCAATTAATAGGTATAGATTAAAATATTTAGCAAGGGAAAAGAATAAATCTGCGATAAGAATAGAAAAACTATTGAGGAGACCTGATAGGCTTTTAGGGATAATCTTAATAGGAAATAACTTTGTTAATATACTTGCGTCTGCTTTAACCACAATATTATTCATAAAGTTATATGGTGATGTGGGTGTATTAATTGGATCAATTCTTCTTACAATCGTAATTTTAATTTTTTCAGAAGTTACTCCAAAAACTTTTGCGGCGATCAAACCTGAACCGTTGGCTTTTTTCTCATCTCTTCCTCTAAAGATTTTACAAAAACTTCTTTTTCCTTTGGTTTCTGTTATCAATTATTTTTCAAATTTTCTTTTAAAATTTTTAGGAATCAATAAGACTGAAAACGAGAGCGAAGATGTCTCTCCCGAAGAGCTCAAAGCTATTTTAGAGACATCAGGTGATTTAATTCCTACAAGGTATCAAGATATGCTCTTAAGTATTTTAGAGCTAGATAAAATTTCTATTGAGGAAGTAATGACTCAAAGATCAGAGATCATTGGAATTGATTTAAGCGATGATTTTGATGAAATACTTGAGCAGCTTCAAAAAAATCAAGTTGATTTCCTGCCAATGTTTGACCAAAACTTAGATGATTTGAGAGGAATGCTTGATCTTTATGGAATTACTAATTTTTTATCTCTAGCTGAGAAAGATCTTGATAACTTGGTTGACGTATCAAGTGAAGCTTATTTCATTCCAGAAAATACCTCATTGAGTCAGCAGTTGTTCAATTTTCAAAAAGAAAGAAAAAGAGTTGGAATTGTTATTGATGAATACGGCTCAGTTAAGGGGTTGCTTTCATTGGAGGACATTTTGGGTGAAATTGTAGGAGAATTAGCTAAGAATACTGATGATTCTAAGTTTGAAATAATGGAACAAAGAGACGGATCTTTTTTAATTGATGCAAGTATTCCGATTAGAGAAATAAATAGAAAATTAGAATGCGATTTGCCTTTGAATGGACCCAGAACTCTCAATGGACTTATTTTGGAACAGATAGAAACAATCCCAGAAGCCAATGTAAGTATTAATGTTCAAAATACAATCATTGAGACAGTGCTCGTCAGAAATAATATGATAAAAATAGCTAGGCTAATTAAATCAACTGAAGAAGAAGTTTCAGAAGATTAAATATAGAAAGATATGCCTGAGAAAACTACCGTTAGCGCAAGGCTCGAAGTAATAACACCTCTTACCGATGCAATGACTGGATACATTTTTCCATAGATTGCATTAAGTTCAATCAAGGCAATCACTAAGCAAATAATTAGAAAGTCGAGACCTAAATATCCTGGATCTGTTCCAGTAGCAGGCGTTCCCATAAAATAAGACTTTACAGGACTGTGTGCAGAAGAAATCATAAAGTACAACATCGGAAGGGACAATAAAGTATTAGTTCGGGATGCTAGGCCAGCTTTTGCACCTGCCGCAACAGCATCGCCTTCTTTTAGACCAATTACAATTTTTTGATTTCTCCAAATGATGCCCCAGACGTTAAGCATCATTAAAGTTCCCATTATTGATCCGAGAATAATCTCAGTAGTTGCTAAGACCTGTAGAAAGTAAAGAAGGATTAATCCTGTTAAAAAGGTAAAGAAAGCTGCCCATCGGAACCACCATAAAGCATTAGGTGCTAATTTCTTCATTACATCTGATTTGGCATCTGGATCTGCAATTTTAACGTATTCTGTTTGAACAAAGTTGAAATAGTAAAGTAATCCTATCCAAACTATTCCAAAAAGGACGTGCCCCCATCTAACGAGAACATTGTAAATAAATAATTCTTCCATAATCTGTACCTCAATTAGATTATAGAGGGATTATCAATAATTTATAATTTAAATAAAATTTGAGAGCAAAAAAATTTAAATTTTGCAAATTTAGACAAGAATCTTCTCAACCTTACCAATTATTGATGATAAAGAATGATTGAAGTCGCAGGACGATGAATAGCATCTTGGATTTGTTCCCTCTACTCTTAATTCATTTTCATTTATCCATTTAACTTTCTTAATAATCTTACCGTAGGGCTCGACATCTAAGATAACCAAGTCTCCTTTATTAATATCAGTATTTTTCAAGCAAATAACTTTATCTCCATCCTTCAAGATTGGATTCATGCTATTTCCTGAGACGGAAAAAATATCAGACATTATCAAGATCTGGATATATCATATTTAATGAAGGAGGATATGGAGCCTTTACGCTTTTGGTTTTAATATCTTTTGTTGCCCAGAATATTTCGCTGAATTCATTTACTAAATCAACCAAAATTTCTCCATTTTTTCTATCAATACCCTGTTTGCACTTAGATCCTTGAAGCATAATCTGATGCACTAAATCATGAATCTGAGGGAATGATTTAATCTGAGGCTCTTTAAAATAGTCTCCCCAAATGATTCTTACCTCATCTTTGACAATGCTAGCTTGTTTTTCCTTTTCAGCAGTTAGTCTTGAAATTTCAGAAATATTAGAATTTTCATCTTCATGAGATGTTTCGTTAATAATATCCAGGATTCTTACTACGCTCAAAGCTGCAACTTGAATGACAATTGGGTCATAAATTTTGCAAGGGATATCGCAATGCGCGAGAACTTGATCAAATTTC
>CACKZK010000014.1:0-21486 GCA_902604535.1 uncultured SAR86 cluster bacterium | reverse complement strand
AAGGTTACGGTTTTGTTGAGAGAGATAAAGGTGGTGATCTTTTTGTTCATTTTGCTTCGGTAAATGAAAGTGATAGAAAATTATTAAAAGAAAGTACAAGGGTAAGCTTTACCGTTACCAATGGTGCTAGAGGACCCCAGGCAGAACAAGTCAAAATTATCTAGAACAGCAACCTTCCAATAAACCATAAGGTAGAGAAGAAAAAAACAATCAAAGATATAAAATCTTTTAAAAATAGTCTGCTTATAAGCCTTGTTTTTACAATAAGGTTAAGGGCCAAAAGAAGAAGAAAAGCATATAAAATTTGAGCTGCTTCTATTCCCAAGTTGAAGAGAATAATAGATGAGATTAGTGATTGAGAATCAAAACTAGATAAGTTTGAAGCAAAACCAAAACCATGTAAAAGTCCAAAAAATACCGTCGCAACAATTCTAATAAGTGAATTTCTTGTTATTAAATAAGAATAAGAAATTCCGATCAAAGCCATACCCACGGATAGAACAGTTATTTCTGGGAAGAAGACAAGTGAAACGCAGACCAGTAATATCCAAGATATAAAATTTATCTTCATAATTCTATTTTTATTAACTTGTCTAAGTATTAAGTATTCCAGAGCCAATAAAAATATTGAGTAACCGATAAGAATTTCAATTATTGAAATTTTTACAGAAATAAAGCCTAAGGATGAGAACGTAATGCTGATAGCGTGGCCTAAGGTAAAGCCAGAGAGCAGATAAATTAATTGTTTTATTCCAATTATCAGTAAGGTCAAAAGAGATACAAACGCAATATGATCGTAGCCCCCAAGAAAGTGGTTCAATCCCAAAGAAAAAAAACTAAAATTCCGATCGGCTTCTTTGAAATCGATTTTACTTTTAGAATTATTTAAAAAGGTTTGATTTTGAAGGCTGGTGTCTTTTTTAATATTAACCAAAATAGTTTGATCTGGATAAAAAGAAAAGAAGTTTCTAGCCTCAAGTGATCTAGGAAAATTGTTACAGGTAATTTTTTTCTTGAAAGTTAAGTATCTCGAAGTTGAATTAATTAGATCAAAGTCTGTTTCGTTGCAGGTATCAAAATTAAATCCATTGTTAAGGGTCTCTTCCAAAGATGATCTATATAAGTTTCGAGGTACTTTAATATCCATCTCAATTTCCTTGGATTCATCTGTTTCAAGTAAGTCTAAGGACAGGTTAAATTTTTGAAGCTCATGTGAGCTCAAGAAAGAGGCTGTCAGTAAAAGATACAAAGACAGAAGTCTCATTACTTATATAGGATAGGGTTTATTTCAACTGGATAACTTTTTTTAAGTTCATTTATGTATTCTCTAAAAGACCTCTCTCTTTCGCTTCTTATTGCCTCTTGATTTACTATGTCGAATATCGAGTTCAATGAAGCAGGCTCCCCTTGTATCTTATCTATAAGAAAAACACTAAACGGTTGATCATCTTGGATAAATTTAATTTCACTGCCGATCTCAAGAATATCTATATTTATAATTGCATCCGCTCCCAAATAATCTCTTAACTTCTGCTTTGTAAGATAATCATTAGGCAAATTAATAAATTCACTATTAGATTTCATTAAATACAAATTATTTAGAGAAAATTTATCTAGATTTTCTCTGTAATATTCTTCTACGTCTTCATTATCAATATTCAAGATGGTCTGATTAGAAATGATGTTTGTCATGTAATCGATGAGATTATTTTTCAATAGAGGATCGCTTTGGATAATATCTTCATCTATTGCCTTAATGATCAATAATTGCTCAATAACGAGTTGGTCAATCACAGACTCTTTAAGTTTGATGTCTATTTCCCCATCATTATTGAAATCAAGTTGGCTAATCTGAGCTAAATAACTTTCCATGGAAACGGATTTATCCCCAACTTTTATTGCCCAGTTTGAGGACGAGAGAGAAATATCTTCAAAAAAATCAAAAGTTAAGAAAACTATCCCCAGAATAAATGAAAGAAAGAATCCAAAATTGAGGCAAGAAATATTCAATTATTTTTTTAGGACCATCTCTATATGAGGAATCCCATCCTCATCATAAATTTTTCCAACTGTTTTGAAGCCATAACCTTGATAAAAATCTACCAAGGGATGTTGCGCTGAAATTCTAATATCTTTGTCAGGATAAAGAACCTGGCATGTTTGGATAGATTTATCCATCAAAATTTTACTTAACCCATTGCCACGAGATTTTTTGTGTAAAACCACTCTTCCTATAGAAGCGTCTTCATACTTTATTCCTGGCGGTATTAAACGACTGTAACCCTGAAGATCAGATCCGATGTAGGCAAGCAAATGAAAAGAGTCCTGATCAACATTATCCGCATCCAGATATGAAGTATTTTGCTCTATTAAAAATACTTCTTGGCGAAGATTCATTACGTCATAAAGTTGATGAACGCTTAAGTCTTCGAATGTTCCTTCTACCCAGGTAATGTCATTCATGGACAAGGATTTGGACATCCGTAATGAATTTCTTCAATTTTCTTCAGGCATTCTTCATCAAGCTTCTTATCAATACTGCCAACAGCAATCTTTAGCTGCTCCATGGTTGTAGCACCAATAATATTTGAAGTGACAAAATCTTGATCATTAACAAATGAATTTGCCATCAAAGCAGGATCCATTGAATATTCGTTAGCAAGATTTACATACTTCCTTACGATTTCCTCTGCCTGTTCCGTTTCGTATCTTTGGCCTCGTTCAAATAACGTAGTCCTAGCTCCAGCCGGCCTAGCACCGTCAAGGTATTTCCCGGTTAGATATCCCTGCGCAAGAGGTGAATAAGCCAACAAACCAACTTGAGATCTATGATGAAATTCAGACATCCCACTTTCATAAATTCTATTTAACAAGTTATAGGCATTTTGAACGCTCACGACTTTAGGTAAGTCATGCATTTCTGCAGCCTTAATAAATTCTGACAGGCCCCATGGAGTTTCGTTGGAAAGGCCAACGTACCTAATTTTTCCTTCTTTCACTAAATCACCCAAAACTTTTAAGGTCTCCTCTATAGCTACTGATTCTAAATCGTAATGCTTATAAGAGAGGCCTCCACCAAATAAATTTATTGGTCTATCTGGCCAGTGAAGTTGATAAAGATCAACATAGTCAGTTTTGAGTCTTTTTAGACTTCCTTCAATAGCCTTTGTAATATTATCGCTATCAAGTCTTGTTTCACCGCCTCGAAACCATTTCATACCGCTTCTTCCGGCAACTTTAGTTGCAAGGATAATTTTTTCTCTGTTGCCTCTTTTTTCGAACCAATTACCAATTATTGTCTCAGTGCTCCCCTGAGTATCTTCCATTGGTGGAATAGAATATAACTCAGCAGTATCAAAAAAGTTTACTCCTTGATCAACGGCATAATCCATTTGCTCAAAACCTTCGTCTTCAGTATTTTGCTGTCCCCAAGTCATGGTACCCAAGCATATAACACTCACATCAATGTCTGTATTGCCTAATTTTCTATATTCCATAATAATTACCCTCCTAAAACATTTGCTAAGTATATAGGGGGAAAAAGTGGAACCAAACATCTATTCAATAAATTTTCAGGATTCAAAAGAAGCAGAAAAAAACTTAGAAGAATACAAAGGAAAGTATATTTTGATAGTTAATGTAGCTAGTAAATGCGGTCTTACACCTCAGTACGCAGGCCTTAAACAAATTCAAGATTTATATGAGAAAGATTTGCAAGTTATTGGTTTCCCTTGCAACCAATTCATGGGTCAAGAACCAGGTACCGATGAGGAAATTCAAACTTTTTGTAAAACGAAGTACGATGTTAATTTTCCTGTTATGAAAAAAATTGAAGTAAATGGGTCAAAAACTCATCCGCTTTATGAATATTTAAAATCGGAAAAGACTGGAATTTTAACCGAAGCCATTAAGTGGAACTTTACAAAGTTTTTGGTTGACAGAGATGGGAACGTTATAAAAAGGTATTCACCTCAAACGGAACCTAGCGAGATTGAAGATGAACTTAAAGACATTATCGAGTAGAAGAATAATTACAGGCTTGCTTAGATTTTTTTGCATAATTAATCCATCCTCTCTGCCAAAATTTAATTTGTAATAATTCTTTCTTACTCCTGCTTCCTGAAAACCATTTCGACGATAAAACTTTATAGCTCTTTGGTTTGATTCTCTAACCTCTAAAAAAATTCTTTTTTTAAAAGTATATTTTGATTGATCTACAACCCTTTTGAGCAACTGATAACCAATTGACTTTCCAATAAATTGTGGAGCAACAGAAATATTTAAAAGGTGGATTTCATCCATCACATACTGATAGATGACATACCCATTAACTTTACCGTCAATAGTAACCACATCAGCTTTGCTAAACCTTAAGGCATCATAAAAATTATTTTCAGACCAAGGAGTTTCATTAGTTAGCGACTCTATGCCGTGAACATAGTAGATATCATTTTTATTCATAGGTCTGAAATTAATTTTCATTTTTCCAAGCTTGTTTCCTCATTTGAGAATTTTCCAATAATTCAGATAACTTCAATGATTTAGAATTTAGAAAATCTAATGCACTTTCGTTATCTTTAGTGAAATTATTTAGGTAATAATCCAATGATTTTAAAAACTGATCATTGCCTTCGCTTTCATCACTTTTATCGACTGCCTTTACTTTGTTATCTACAAATATAAAATCCTCAACCAATTCATAAGTTGAGATGCCCATTTTGTTTAAAATCTCTTTATTCATTTATCATTCGTTATGAATAGTATAATAATTTATAAATTGGTTATTTAATTGAAAAAAATTACAAATACAAATACTTCAAAGTACTTACCGTTTGAAAGGATCGACCTAAGCGATCGTAAATGGCCAGGAAATATTATTTCTAAAAAACCTATTTGGTGTAGTGTCGATTTAAGAGATGGCAATCAAGCTTTGATTGAACCTATGGGGTCTGAAAAAAAGCATAGATTTTTTCAATTACTATTAGAGACTGGATTTAAAGAAATTGAAGTTGGATTTCCATCTGCTTCAAAAACTGATTTTGATTTTGTTAGAGACTTAATTGAAAAGGATTTAATTCCTGATGATGTCACTATTCAGGTTTTAACTCAGGCTAGAGATCATTTAATTGAGGATACCTTCAAAGCTGTTAAAGGAGCAAAAAATGTTTGCATTCATGTTTACAACTCCACCTCTACCCTTCAACGCGAGGTAGTATTCAGAGAAAGTAAAGATGGGGTCAAAAAAATTGCTTTGAACGGTGCTTCCCTAGTTAAAGAACTAGCAGATAAAAATAATGAGACTAATTGGGTGTTTCAATATAGTCCTGAAAGCTTCACTGGAACAGAATTAAGTTATGCGGTTGAGGTTTGTAATGAGGTAAATGAGATATGGAATCCCTCCAGTGATAATAAATCAATAATGAATCTTCCTGCTACCGTTGAGATGTCTACTCCTAATATATACGCAGATCAAATTGAGTGGATGTCACGAAATTTAAATAATCGGGAAAGTGTAATATTGAGTCTTCATCCCCACAACGATAGAGGGACTGCTGTAGCTGCAGCCGAATTAGGATTAATGGCAGGAGCGGATAGAATCGAAGGTTGTCTTTTCGGTAATGGAGAGAGAACTGGAAACGTTGACATAGTAACCCTTGCCCTAAATCAACTTACACAAGGTTTAGATCCAGAATTAGATTTTTCCAATATCAATCATGTAATGCGAGAAGTTGAATATTGCAATCAATTACCTGTACATCCTAGGCATCCTTATGCTGGGGACTTAGTTTTCACTGCGTTTTCAGGATCACATCAAGATGCAATTAAAAAAGGTTTTGATTCAATGAGAGAATCCAATGACCCGCTTTGGAAAGTTCCATATCTCCCAATAGATCCTGAAGATTTAGGTAGAACATATGAAGCTGTGATTAGGATAAATAGTCAGTCAGGAAAAGGTGGAATTGCGTACATTCTAGAAAAAGACCATGGACTATCAATGCCCAGAAGGCTTCAAATTGATTTTAGTCAGGTTATTCAACAAGTTACTGATGAGACTGGAAAAGAATTAGAGAGTGAAGACATTTGGACCAAATTTAGGGAAACTTATTTGGAAGGAAGTAAGTACAGATATGTTTCTCATAAAATTTCTTCTGGTCCTGATGATAAAGGAATACAAAAAGATAACATTGAAGTTACTCTGTCTAAGGAAGGTAAAGAATTTGACATAAAGGGTGAAGGAAATGGGCCTATAGATGCATTTATGAGTGCATTCAATAACTACAATAAATCATCATTTTCAATTTCTGATTATCATCAACACGCAATCTCATCCGGGGCAGATGCTCAGGCAGTTGCGTACATAGAAGTACAAAAAGATAAGAAAAGCCTTTCTTGGGGGGCTGGTATTCATGCCAACACGCTAGTTGCCTCTATTATTTCTGTATTAAACGCCCTAGATTAGATCAATTCAGAGACAACTAAGCAATCTTTTGTTTTTTTTATTGAGACAGATCCCTTTTTGCCTTTTGCTCCCCAGTGAAAATAGGAATTATTCTTTGAAGTTTTTATGAAAATATTAATTAAATTATCAAGTACTTTTTGATTTGGTGAATTTAAACCATTTAATTTTATCCATTTTCTAAGGATGATTTTTTTTTGACTATCTTTTTCATCAATTAGCTTTCTGAGATTAAGAGTATTTTTAGAAAGCTCAGCATCACTAAAGTCATGAGAAGTTTCAGCTACACCTAAATATTCCTTTTGAATATCGATAAAGGATTGAACTTTGTTTTCATAGTTAGGCCAACGATTCTTTATTTTTGGGATGATATTTTTCCTTATGTAATTTCTATCAAAACTTGTATCTTTATTCGATGGATCGTTTATAAAATCAAGTTTATGTTTTTTTGCATATGATTGAAGAAGATCTTTTGACAAACCAAGAAAAGGTCTGACTAGTCTTCCCTCATTGAGAGCTCTTTCTTCTGGAATACCAACTATGCCATCCATTCCCGTTCCGCGAAAAATTCTAAAGAAAAAAGTTTCAATTTGATCATCTAAGTGATGAGCAAGGAAGAGTGTAGAATTTTTATCTACAAATTCAGAAAATATCTCGTATCTAAGATTCCTTAAATCATTTTCTGATAGTGCTTTTTTATTTGATTTGATTTGAGAACAAGCGAAAGAAACCTGCATGGTTTCACAAAATTTTTTGCAGTGCTCGATCCAGTTCTTTGAATTCTTGTTCTGTTTATGGTCTACGTGTATCGCAAGGATTTCTTTGTTTAATTTTTCTTTAACTAGAGCTTGCTTAAGAGCATAAAGGAGAACCGTTGAATCTAATCCTCCACTGAAAGCAACTAAGAATTTTTTTGAATCTTCGGTTAAGTAACCTGAGAAAGACTCATAAATTTCGTTCACTTACTCGATGGCTCCGTAGCTCATAATTTTCTTGTGTCTTTCATTAAGAAGATCCGAAATATTAAGGGACGAACATTTTTCAAGCTGCTCAGAAATATGGTCTGAAAGCATGGAACTCATTTTTTGAATATCTCTGTGAGCACCGCCTAAGGGCTCATCAATGATTTTATCTATCAAACTTAACTCTAGAAGATTGGAAGCGTCTAATTTCATTGCTTTTGCAGCATCCTCTGCTTTTGAGGAATCTCTCCAAACAATCGACGCACAAGCTTCTGGAGAAGCCACAGAATAAATAGAGTACTCTAACATTGATATATTATCTCCCACTCCAATTGCTAAAGCTCCTCCAGAACCGCCCTCTCCGGTAATAATTACAATAATTGGTGTTTTAAGTTTGGACATAATACTTAAGTTGTAGGCTATAGCTTGTGAATTGCCTCTTTCTTCACTTTCTATGCCAGGATAAGCTCCAGGAGTATCAATAAAAGTAATGACTGGCATAGAAAAATCTTCTGCAAGCTTCATTAATCTGGCTGCCTTTCTATAACCTTCAGGTTGCGACATACCAAAATTTCTTTCTATCTTATCTTTTGTATCCTTACCTTTTTCATGGCCTATAAGCATCACAGGTTTCCCTTTGAAGGTAGCAGTCCCTCCAATTATTGCCCTATCATCACCAAAATTTCTATCGCCATGATGTTCATCAAAATTATGAAATATTTTTTCTATGTAATCGCTAAAATGCGGCCTGTGTGGATGTCTCGCAACTTGAACTTTTTGCCATATGGATAGATTTGAATATAGCTCCTTGGTTATTTTAATAACTTCTTTATTAAGAGAATCAACATGGCTTTGAATCACATCAGGTTGTTCTTGGCTCGAGCGCAGATCTTCAATCTTTTTTTCTAAAAGGCTGATTGGTTTTTCAAAATCTAAAAAAGAGTAAGACATTATCTTCTATGATACATAAGTTCTAAATTATCTCTTCCATAAGTATTTAGAAGAGCTTTCATGGTATTGTTAGTCAACAAGATTCTCCTATCCTCTTCGAATTCTATTTCTGCTTCAGATTTTTTTGAAGTATATTTCAGCTCAACAGGGCAACCAATTGAAGATTCTGTATCAAGGTCATCGAGCAATCTCTTGAAACTCTCAATATTAGACTTTTTTGATTCAATTAAAGATATTCTTAATTTTTCTACCATCCTGATTCTTAAGTTTTCTAGAGTATTGATATTAGTAACTTCAATTTTTTTTGCTAATCCGTACAAAACTTCTCGAGAATTATCCACAGTAACTTTGCCGTCCACTATAAAAATATCTTTGTTGTTTAATTCAACCTGCATTGATTGCATTACATCAGAACCCAAAATTATCTCTATTTTTTCAGTTCCATCATCTAATGTTGCAAATGTTACCGGACCTCTCCTGCCTTGAATTGTCCTTTTGGTAGTTATAACACCAGCACATCTTTGAATATTCTTATCTTCATTGAGACTAGATATCCTATTAGGGCAAATTTGCTCAATTTCCCATTTATATTCATCCATAGGATGACATGAGAAATAAAATCCTAAAGAGTTTAGCTCACCCAGAGACTTATCAAATTCAATAGTTTTTGCTTTTGTAATGGGAATAACGTTAGGTAGTTCAACGTCACCGAATAAATCATCAATACCACTTTTTTTCTCTTCAGATACCTGTCTAGCAAACTTCAAAGCAGATTCAATATTCACAAACATCTCTTCCCTACTAGATTGAAATGAATCCATTGAGCCAGAAGATATCAGAGGTTCTAGAGCTCTTTTTCCTACTTTTTCTGTATTAATTCGACTAGAAAAATCTGAAAGAGTCTTGAAGTTTCCTTTTAAGGTTCTGTTATCAATTATGCTTTCGATAGCTGACTTGCCAACGCCCTTTATTGCTCCCAATCCATACATCAGTGTTTCATTATCTATATTCCTGAATTCATAAAAACTTGAATTAATATCAGGCGGCAAAACTTTAAGGCCTAAAAGCTTGCAATCATCAAGAAGCATCTGAATCTTATCAGTATCGTCCATTTCTGAACTTAAGACAGCAGACATAAACTCTGCTGGATAGTGAGCTTTTAACCATGCTGTTTGATAAGAAATAAAGGCATAAGCTGCAGAATGAGACCTATTAAAACCATAGCCAGCAAATTTTTCAATTTGATCAAATAATCCTTCTGCAAATCTTTTATTTTTTCCTTTTTCAATTGCGCCTTTTATGAATGGTTCTTTTTGTTCCTCCATCTCAGAAGCTATTTTCTTTCCCATTGCTCTTCTAAGAATATCTGCCTCACCGAGCGTAAAACCGGAGAATTCCTGAGCTAATTGCATAACTTGTTCTTGATAAACAATCACACCATGAGTTTTATCAAGTATTTTTTCTACTGATTCATCTCCATATGAAAATTCTTCTCTTCCATGTTTTCTTTCAATGTAAGTTTCAACCATATTCATTTCTAACGGACCAGGCCTGTATAGGGCTATCAAGGTAATAATATCTTCAAAGTTATTCGGTTTTAGCTTTACTATGTATTCTTTAATACCCCTTGATTCTAGTTGGAAAACAGCTGTAGTTAAGCCTTTTTGGAGCAGCTGATACGTCTTTGAATCATCAAGAGGAAGATCATTTAAATTAATTTGTTCGAGTTTTAATATCTGCCTATTCTGATTAATTAGCTTCAGGGCATTTTTCATTATTGTTAAGGTTTTAAGACCTAAGAAATCGAATTTTTGCAATCCAACAAGTTCAATATCTTTCATATCATATTGAGTCGATACTGCGCCGGTTTCCTCATCTAAGTAGAGAGCAGAAAAATCTGTTATTTTTGATGGAGCCATGACAACACCAGCAGCATGCTTTCCCACATTCCTAGACAAACCTTCAAGTTTCTGTGACATCTCAATAATTTCTTCTGCATCTTCATCATTTTTAATTGCTTGTTTTAATTCTTTATTTTGCAATGCAGTTTTAAGAGTCATGTCTGGATGGAAAGGTATTAATTTAGCAAGACGATCAGCAAGGCTATAGGATTTTCCTTGAGCTCTTGCCACATCTCTTACGACTGCTCTGGCGGCCATTGTGCCTAGCGTGCTTATTTGAGCAACAGAATCTTGACCGTATTTATTTGTGACGTATTCAATTACTTTTTCTCTGCCATCCTTACAAAAATCTATATCAAAATCTGGATTGCTGATTCGGTCTGGATTAAGAAATCTTTCAAACAATAGATCATATTTGATTGGATCTAATCCTGTTATACCTATGGTATAAGCAACCAATGATCCAGCTCCGGACCCCCTGCCTGGACCAACAGGAACATCATTCTCTTTAGCCCAGTTAACAAAATCTGCAACAATTAAAAAGTAGCCTGAATATCCCATCTTTTGAATTACGCTTAATTCAAATTTTAGTCTTGAAAAATAATCTTCTTTAACTTCGTCACCAAAAATTTTATGTAGGCCTTCGATAGATATTTTTTTTAAGAAATCATCTTCTGTTTCACCATTAGGTGTTTCAAAGTCAGGAAGAATATATTTCCCTAGCTCAATTTCAAGGTTGCATTTTTTAGAAATCAAATAAGAATTTTCTAAAGCTTCTGGCATATCCTCAAACAACTCAAACATTTCGTCTGTTGATTTGAAATATTGAGTTGATAAGTATTTCTTTTTTCTTGCAGGATCGCTTAGAACATTTCCAGTTTGAATACATACTCTCGTTTCATGTGCTTCAAATTCTTCTTCTTCCATGAATCTAACCTGATTGGTTGCTACAAGAGGTATTTCTGCTTTGGCTGCCATAGTTGAGACAACATTTATATAATCTTCTTCCCTTTCCCTGCCTAGCCTTGAAATCTCAATGAAGAAATCCTCATTAAATATTTTTTTAAAAAAATCAATTCTTGCTTCAGCTAGCTCAAAATTATTTTTTAGAATTGCATCAGCGATGTGTCCTTCCATATCTCCTGATAATAAAATTAATCCTTCATTCAAATCTTTAAGCCACTCCAGCTTAAGATGAGGTATCGATTTAATTCTTCCTTCTATATGGGATTGTGAAACCAACCTTGTTAAGTTTCTATAACCTTCAAAATTTTTTGCATAAAGAGTTAATTTGCCAGACTCGGAATTATCGCTAACGTCTTTCACTGAATTAAAATTTACCCCGCAAATTGGCTTAATGCCTTTGTCGCGCATTTCTTTATAAAATTTTACAAATCCAAATAAATTTGAATCATCTGTTATTGCAATAGATTCAAAATTTAAATCTTTTGCTTTGCTTGAAAGCTCATCTAATCTAACTAAACCGTCAGATATTGAGTATTGTGAATGTATATTTAAGTGTGAAAATTTATTCATTTAGAAATTGCTTAATTGGCTTAAAAGATTTTCTATGAATATTTGAGACTCCATATTTCTTAATCATACTCTTATGAAGTTTGGTTGAGTAACCTTTATGTTTGTCAAAAAAATAGCCTTTAAATTTATTTTCCAATTCTTTCATGTATTCGTCTCTATAGACTTTGGCAATTATAGAAGCGGCCATTACTTCCCTAATTTTAGTGTCAGCTTTGATTATAAATTCTACAGATTTTTCATTAAAGAAATTATCGTTTCCATCAATAATTATTTTTGAGAAAGGTTTTTTTATTTTACTTATTGCCCTCATCATTGAAAGCTTAGTCGCTTCTCGGATATTATATTTGTCTATTTCCTCCACAGAAGATAAGCCAATAGACCAATCAAGAGATAGTTTCTTAATTTGATTAGAATATTCTATTCGTTTCTTTTCTGAAAGATCTTTAGAGTCCCTAAGCCCAAAGATTTTATTTTCTTCAAAAATAACCGCAGCAGACACAACCGGACCGGCAATGGATCCTCTACCAACTTCGTCTACTCCAAGAATCATACTAAATCAAAAAGACAGTTAAATTTATCTTCTTGATTTACTTTCAAAGAATTATGAATCTCATAAAATTTCATCTTAATGTGATCTAAGTTTATGGCTTCACTCATATTAAGCAGCTCTTTTTCTATTTGATCAGCATTTACAAAACCTTGTCTCAATTCTGGGATTAATTTCTGCTCTGCAAGAATATTCGGGAGTGAAATGTATTTTGTTTTTAAAAATTGATTCAGAAGAAAGTTATTAAAAAAATTTGTTTTGTAACAAACTACTGGAGGAACCTGATTTAAAAGGCACTCAAGAGTAGCTGTGCCAGACACACTAACTGCCATGTCTGTAGCGGCAAGAACTGAATCTGTCTTATTGATAAATATTTTGTGAGTTTTTGATTTTAAATTACCTAAACTACTCGAAATTTCATTTTCATCCTTAAAGGGAATTAAAAATTGACAATTTCCCTTTTTGCTCAGAGAGTTAATCGTTTCAATCATCACGGGCAAATGAGCATTGATTTCAGATTTTCTGCTCCCAGGTAAAAAAGAAAGTGTTTTTAGATAAGGATCTAAGTCTAATTCCAATTTATATTTTAATTTATCAATATTAGTTGGAATTTGAGATGCTTTAGGATGACCTACAAAAACTGAATTAACATTGAAATTTTGAAGAAACCTTTTTTCAAAAGGGAATAAATTTAAAACGAGATCTAAAAAATCATTAAATTTTTTTGCTCTGTTTGATCTCCATGCCCAAACCTGAGGACAAACATACTGCACTGTTTTGATATTAGACTTTTTTTTTAGAATTCTGGAAATTCCTAAATTTAATGATGGGCTGTCGATTCCTATAAAAATATCTATATTTTTATGTATTAGGTGATCTATTAGTTCGTTTCTTTTTTTAAGAATTCTATTTATCCTAAATATTGGATCAATCAGTCCCATTACTTGGAGTTCTTCATTTGAATCAAATGAATTAAAACCCTCTTTTCTCATTTCAGATCCGCCAAGGCCAAAAAACTCTATTAATGGATCTTTTGATTTAAGGTTTCTAATTAAGTCTGAACCGAGAATATCTCCAGATGACTCTGTGGCACATAACCCCACTTTTAATGGCATTAGCGAACTATTCCTCGATCAGAACTTTGTATTGAATCAAGAAAAAGTTTTCCTTCATCAAAATCAAATACTTCTTTTTCAATCTCAGAGATAGCTTGATCAAGTTTAAGTTTTCTTAAATATACAAGCTTATAGAATTTTTTTAATAGTGATGACTGATCTTTTCCAAGATCTAATCTTTGAATTCCTATAACATTAAGTCCTCTTGGTATGGCAGGATTTCCACTTACTCTTACAAAGGCAGGAATGTCTTTCGAAACTGCAGACCCCATGGCACAAAAACTATATGGGCCAATATTGCAAAATTGATGAACTAAAGTATATCCGCCTAACCTTGCACCTTTTGCAATATTTACAACTCCAGCTAAAGCAACATTATTAACCAAAACAATATCATCATCTAAAGTGCAATCATGAGCCACATGAGAATAAGCCATAAAGAGATTATTATTTCCAATTGTTGTTAAACCTTTCTCTTGGGTAGTCCCTCTATTTATGGTAACACCTTCTCGGATTGAGTTGTTATTACCAATCTTGAGGAAAGTTTCTTCATCTTCGTATTTTAAATCTTGAGGATCTCCTCCAATGCTTGCAAAAGGATATATGTGATTGTCTTTTCCAAGCTTTGAATTTTTATGAATGACTACATTCGATTCAATTATAGTTCCTGAACCAATCTCTACATCTTTACCAATAGACGAATAGGCGCCAACGGAGACATTTTTAGAAATTTTTGCTGAGGGATCAATTATTGCAGTTTCATGAATCATTTTGGTCTGTCTGCACATAAAATCGTAGCAGAACAAACTAAATTCTCTTCCAATGAGGCCTTGCAGTCAAACTTCCATATGCCGCGCCTATCCTGAATTTTCTTAGATTCCAATGTCAATATACTTGGAGGAACTACTGGGGATCTAAAACGTACATTGTCAGCTCCAACAAAGTAGTAAATTGAACCCTCTTCAGGAGTCTTATTCATGGTAACAAAACCTAAAATTCCTGATACCTGAGCTAATGCCTCAATGATTATTACTCCTGGAAGTATAGGGTTATCAGGAAAATGACCTTTAAAAAAATACTCTTCTTCTTTAACCTCTTTGAAACCTTTAATATATTCATCTTTAATTATTTCTGTCACGCCATCAACAAATAAGAAAGGTTCTCTATGAGGTAAGTATCTCTTTATATCTTGCTTTTCAATCATTAATCTTTTTTTGATAACTTTTTATAAGTTGCCGATGCTTTCAACCATTCTCCCCTTGGCATAAGCGGCGCGGAACCTGAGTATTTACCTGCTTTTTTAATTGATTTAAATATGAATGAAACTGGAGATACTGTAACTCCATCTGTGATAACTAGATTGTCAGCTACTCCACAAAGTCCGCCTATCATACAGTTTTCTCCAATGATTGAGCTTCCTCCAATTGTTGCATTTGCTCCCATTATTGTAGATTTTCCAATTTTACAATTATGCGCAATATGAACTTGATCATCTAACTTCACATTTTCACCTATTATTGTGTCGTCAAGAGTACCTCTATCAATAGTACAATTAGATCCTATCTCGACTTCATTATTTATCATCACTTTTCCTAAGTGATTTATTTTTTTCCATTTATCGTTTTCGTCCTTAGCAAAACCAAGTCCATCTGAGCCTATTACAGTTCCTGAATGAATTATGCAATTCTCTCCAATTGAAACATTTGAAAGTACAGTTACATTAGGTAATAAAATAGAGCCTTTTCCTATCTCGACGTTTTTTTCTATTACGCAACCAGGTCCAACATAAACATCATCCGAAATTATGGCTTCTTTATTAATAAATGCTTCTTTGGATAAATGTTTTTTTTCAGACAAAAAAGTTGATTCAGCAAATAAGTCAGTTGCTTTGGCATAAGCAAGATGAACGTTATCTATTATTAATTTATTTCCTTTAAAGTATTTTGAGTTAGCAGTATCTGTAATAACAGCACCTGCATTGGTTTTTGAAAGGTCTTCTCTGAACTTATTACTGTAAAAAAATGAAATATCTTTATCAGATGCAGAACCCAGAGATTTCATGGATGATATCTCAATATCATCTCCATCTAATGAAGCGCCGATATATTTTGCTATGTAACTAAGCTTAAAGGGCTTTGAAGACAAAACTTAATCTTATTCTTCGCTTTCTTGATTTATAAGCTCAATTACTTCAGGAGTAATGTTTATCAGCGGATTAGTTCCCTCAAAAGCTGCCAAAGCCTCTCTTCTAAATAATAATTTGATTTTTTTAGCAATAATTAGCTCATTTACGACTTTTTGGACTGTTTCTGCTTGCTCGGCTTGTAATTTTTGACCTAATTCTTGCTCCAGCGCCCCTCTCTTTTGAGCTAAAAACTGCAAATCTTGAGTTAGCGATTGAATCTTTTTATAAAGATCAGCTTTTTCAGATTCTGACATTGTGGGTCCATCTTTTTCAAGCTTATCTGCTGCGTCCTTTCTTTCACCATCTTTTAAGGCAATATCATCCGTGATTTCTTTATATTCATCAGACTCTTGGAGCTCTTCAAATGCCTGCCTTGCTGCATCAGTTCCAAAAAAGATTGCTTGATAATCAATAACAGCCATTCCATCAGTATTCGCTAGTATAGAACTGCCAAAAAATAGTTGTGAAACTAAAATAAAAGCGTAAGTAATTTTTTTCATAATATGCCTTTAAATATTAATTTAATAAATTTGACGGCAAGTTTACATGATTGCAAGGCAAATTATCCAATAAATATTTTAGAATTGCGTGCCAATTTCGAATTGAAACTGCTCTATTTCTTCCAAAGGATCCCGATTAAATACTTGAGAAATTGCAAATGATAAAGGACCTAATTGAGTGATCCAAGTTACAGCTAAACCAACAGAATATCTAAGATTTTTCGTATCGAATTTAAAGCAATTTCTTTCGTAGGCTTTACAACCATCACTGAAAACATTTCCATAATCAAAGAAAACGGAGCTTCTTACCGATCGAGTATCTTGGCTGATGGGTAGCGGGAATATCCAGTCTACCCCCCCCTCAAGAGAGTATTGTCCACCAATAGGTCTTCTTTCATAAAAGTAATAAGGATTTTGAATTGGATTTCCATCTGAATCAGTTACAACTTGGCCATTTGAATCAATAACGTACTCACTAGCTTCAGATCTGGGTCCTAGAGTATTTGCTCTAAAACCACGGACCGAGTTCATTCCGCCGGCATAGAAGTGTTCAAAAAATGGTGGAGTAGAAGTATCTCCATATGCTGCTAGGATTCCAATCTGATTTCTAAAAGAAAAGACCCAATCATTTCCCATAGGAGCATAGTATTTCATTCTATAAATAAGTTTTCCGTAGTTTAAACTGCTTCCCGGAAGGGAGGTTTGTATACTTACTGCATGCGATTGGCCTGCGGTAGGGAAAATACCCCTGTTTAAGGTTACTCTAGACCATGTAGTAGTTAATTTATAAGTCTCAAATGTATCTCCTTCCTGATTAACAAAATCATTCAATTGCAAAGAAGAAAAATTACCTGCATCTAACTTAGTATTGTCATAGGAAATATTGAGATTTAATCTTTCAATTTCACTTATGGGGAACCCAAATTGAGCCCCTAAACCATAAGAATCTGTCGAGTAAGAAGCAAGATTATATGAACCAAAGTCAGATGATCTATAGAATGCATTGTACCCAAGGCTTACTGCATCTATGGTGTAATAAGGATCAAAAAAATTAAAGTTGTAACTGGTTTGCCAAGCATTTTTATTTATTCCTAGTACCAATCTGTTGCCTGTTCCGAAAGCGTTATTCTCAGAATAATTTGCACCCAAAGTAAGTCCCCAGGCACCATAGCCGATTGATCCTCCAACAGAACCAGAGAATTCTTCCTCTACTGTGTATTCAATGTCCACTTGATCACTTATGCCAGGTACTGGCTTAGTTTCAACCTCAACTTGTTTAAAAAATCCTAATCTTTCTAAGCGAAGTTTTGAATTTTCAATTAATGCATTAGAAGCCCATGCTCCCTCCATTTGTCTCATCTCTCTCCTGAGGACAACATCATAAGTCCTCTCGTTTCCAATAAATTCAATCCTTCTTACATATGTCCTTTGGCCAGGCTCAACAAAAAAGGTGAGATTTACTAATTGTTCATCTTCTAAGATTTCAGGTACCCCAGATACTTCTGCGAAAGCATAACCTTCATTCCCAAGAGTATTTGTAATAAATTCTTCCGATGCCGTCACTAGTTCTTGAGAGAATACTGTATCTGGTTTAACAAAAATTAAGTTTCTAAGGTTATCTTTAGATATAGGAAGGTCGCCTGCTAATTTAGCCTCTTTAACTTTAAAAACTGCTCCTTCTCTTATGCCTATCGTTATAAAGACAGACTTTTTATCTGGAGAGACACTTATAACTCTGGAGTCAATTGAGAATTTTACGTAACCACGATTTTTATAAAAAGATTCAAGTGATTCTAGATCTCCTCTCAACTTTTCTTGTGCATATTTATTATCATTTGTAATAAAAGATAACCAATTTCCCTTACTCAATTCAAAACTCCTCAAAAGTTCTTCATCCGAAAACGTCTGATTACCTACAATATTTATGTCTTTAATTTGAGCAACCTCACCCTCGTCGACTTCTATTAAGATCCCTACTCTATTTCTTGGTAGATTATTACTTTCTACCTTAACTTTTGCTCCGTATCTGCCCTGAGCGACATATTGTCTTTCAAGTTCTACACTTAACCCTTCTACGATTGATCTTCTATAAAGTTGGCCCTCATAAAGATCAGAATTTCTGAGCCCATCGAGTAAAGCATCTGTCTTTATTGCCTTGTTACCTTGAATATCTATAGATGCTATAGAAGGTCTTTCAACCAAGTTAATTAATAAGGCTCCTCCATCCCTGCCAATTTCTATGTCGTCAAATTTACCAGTATTAAAAATTGACTTTGCAACAAGTTGAATTTCATTTTGATCTATTTCGTCACCCACGGATACTGGCATTGAAGCGAATACTGATCCAGCAGAAACTCTTTGAAGGCCTGTAACTCTAATGTCCTCAATAACCCAAGAATCTGCAAAAATATTAATAGAGTATAAAAATAAGAAAAAAGGGAATAATTTATTCATCAAAAAATTCTTGAAAGGTCATTAAAAAAGGTAAAGATCATAAGACATACAATAAAGGCAATACCTAGCCTATGCGTTATTCCTACAAAGTTTTCTGAAAGAGGTGAGCCTTTTATTTTTTCTAAAGTCATCATGACAGCTTGGCCTCCATCAAGAACGGGAATGGGCAATAAATTAATAATACCTAATCCAATGCTGATCAAAGCCATCAGCATTAAGAAAGAAAACAAACCTCCATATTTAATTGAATCACCAGCATATTGACCGATCATTACTGGTCCTCCGAGATTTCTAGGTGAAATTAATCCTTGGACCATCTTTTTTAAAAAAATTATTGATTCTGCTGATTTGGAATATGTATCTTTTAAGGCTTTAATTGAACCTTCAAAAAAACCGTACCTTTTTTTTATTATTGAAGAGGGAAGAATCTTCAAATTTGCTGCGATTCCGATTAACCATTGAGCTTCAGGACTTTGGTTAAATTCAGGCTGAACAACATAATCGAAATTGGAATTATTTCTTGAAATACTAACCAATATTTCTTTTCCTTCAGATGAATTGATAAAATCTTTAAGATCTTCCCAAGATTGTATTTCATTGAAATCAATAGCATTAATTTTGTCGCCTATCTTCAATCCAGATCTTGCAGCTGGTCCATTTTCTGTTAATTGAGCAATGATTATTTCTGAGGGTAAATACATTCCCAAATCCTTCATTAAATCATTTGGTTCTTGCCCTATAAGCCAATCAGAAATGTATATCTGATGAGATGAAGTAATACCTTGAAAATCTGAAGTTTCAATATTAATTATCCCAGTTTCTCCCAGCCTTCTTAATAAAGCAGACTGAACTTCCATTCTTGTTTCAACATCAGAATCATCAATACTTATTATTCTGGTTCCTGACTTTATTCCTGCATTATGAGCAGGGCTATCTTTTTTTACTTGACCAATATCAGAAGAGATTTCTTGAATTCCATAAAGGTTCAAACCAGCAAAAATTATGAAGGCTAAAATAAAATTAGCCATGGGACCAGCTAGAACTATGAATAATCTTTTATAATATGGCTTTGATTGAAAGGAATCTCTCTCTGAGGAGTCATCACCTTCTCCCAGCATTTGAACGAATCCTCCAATAGGTAAAATTCTTAAATTGTAATTTGTATGATGCTTATCCTCTTTTTGGAAGATTGATGGCCCCATACCTATTGAGAAATCTAAAACTTTTACTTTACAAATTCTTGCAGCAAAAAAGTGACCGGATTCATGAATGATGGTTATTACTGAAATCAGAACAACAAATGATATTAAATAAGTTAGAACAGCTATCATAGTTAGAAAGTATATCTCTCTGCAAAAACTTTAGCCTGTTTTTTAGATAAGACTTCTAGATGCAAGATTTCATCAACATTATTAAATTTAGCATTCATGTCTATATTGTCTCTCGCATCAAAAGCATGACTTATTAATTGAAAGATATCTAAATAATTTATTTTTTCTTGCAAAAAGAGATCAACTGCAACTTCATTGAAAGAATTTAGAATTAAAGGGAAATTCCCTCCCAAAAGAAGAGCTTCTTTTGCAAAATCTAAAGTAGGAAACTTTTTACGATCAGGTTCAAAAAAATTTAAAGAAAGATCAGAAAAAGATAATTTTTTGACTCCAGACTCGAGCCTCCTAGGAAATCCTAAGCCATATGATATTGAAGCTTTCATATCTGGCGTTGATAAATTAGAAATGACTGAGCCATCTTTAAACTCAACCATTGAATGGACAACATGCTGAGGATGAATGACAACATCTATTTTGCTTGAGTCCACCCCAAATAAAACCGATGCCTCGATGATCTCTAAGGATTTATTCATTAAGGTTGAAGAATCAATTGATATTTTTTTCCCCATCTTCCAAATAGGATGACTCAATGCATCTTTGACAGTTATCTTTTCAAAAGATTCAACTTTTTTATCCCAAAATGGACCTCCTGAACAGCATAATATGATTTTATTTACATCGTCTTCAGAAGAACCTTGAAGACATTGAAAAATAGCAGAATGTTCAGAATCGAGAGGTATTATTTCTGAATGATATTTTTTTGCCTCGTTCAATAAGAAATCACCACACATTACCAATGGTTCTTTATTAGCGATCAATACTCTTTTACCGGTTTTTATAGCCTCATGAGTTGCCTTAAGACCAATTGCTCCTGAAATTCCAATAATGACGATATCTGCATTTATCTCTCTTATCATTTCATTTTGTCCATCAGACCCCTTGTAAATCCTTATATTAGGATTCTTTTCTAAATCAGTTTCTGAGGAAGAATCTTCTTGTATACAAATATTTTTAACTGAATATTTGCCTGCTTGTTCATACAAAGCTTGAAAGTTTTTATTTGCACTCAAGCCAATACACCTAAAATTTTCTTTATGAAGATCCAGAACTTCAAGTGTACTTTTTCCAATAGATCCAGTTGATCCTAAAACAAGGACTGTTTTCATTTAAGGGCCTCTAATAAAGCAAAAAATACTGGGATACTTAAAAGATGACTATCAATCCGATCCAATAATCCTCCGTGGCCAGGTATGAGGCTCCCTGTATCTTTCAAGTCAGCTTGTCTTTTTATAGAGCTTATTAAAAGGTCTCCAAAAACTGATGCCAGTGAAGAGATAAATAACACAAAAACAAGCGTAAGAGTGTCAAAAGCCAACAGTGAGTTTTGAAAAATTAAAGTTACCAGTAGAGAATTAATTATCACAGATAAAACTACACCTCCAATTGTCCCCTCTAATGTTTTATTGGGACTAATATTGGGAAATATTTTTTTTCTGCCGAAAGCTTTACCTGTAAAGAATGCAAATGCATCAGTCATTACAGAAATT
>CACKZK010000013.1:0-22685 GCA_902604535.1 uncultured SAR86 cluster bacterium | reverse complement strand
TATTATCGTCAATTCTGTAAACGTCCATGTTTTCACGATGAATATTTATCTGCTTTCAATAACGAAAATGTTGAATTGGTTGATACCGACGGACGGGGAATCGACACTATTTCTGAAAAAGGGATAATTTTTGATGGAAAGGAATACGAAGTTGATTGCATCATTTTTGCTACCGGATTTGAGGTAGGAACCGAATACACAAGAAGATGTGGGTATGAAATTTACGGGAAAGAAGGAGTAAGTATTTCTGATAAATGGAAAGATGGACTTTCAACTTTCCATGGCATGCATACGAGAAGTTTCCCAAATTGTTTCTTTTTTGGCCCTCAACAAGGTGCTTTTACAGCCAACTATACTCATTCGCTGGATGAACAAAGCATTCATCTTTCTTACATACTCAAGAAGATGAAAGAGGATAAATTGACCTTCGTGGAGGCATCTGAACATGCTGAACAAGATTGGGTTGAAAAAATAATCCATAAATCGCGCGACATGAAAGAATTTAGAGAAAATTGTACACCGGGTTATTACAACAACGAAGGTAAACCTGATCTTCAGCCCCAGAATAATCCTTATGGTGGAGGCCCGCTGGAGTTTTTCAGTATGATGCGTAAATGGCGAAAAGAAGGAAATTTAGAAGGTTTGGAAGTCTCTGGAAATTAACCGGCAATAGTTATTCTGTGTAAAAGTCTATCGTGTCCGTCGTAACCGCCCTCGGCCATATGCATTACGGATCTGTTATCCCACATTAACAAAGTATCCTCATCCCATTTATGTCGGTAGATAAACTTGTCTTGAAGGATATGCTCATACAGGGAACTTAAAATAGTTCCAGCTTCCATATCATCTTTATCATCTATGCCAACGGTATATACGGGATTAACAAACAAGGTTTCTAAGTTAGATTCATTATGTTTTTTTATGACGGGATGTTTTTGAGTTGCCCTAGCCTCTTTGCTGGTAACAATATCCATTGATCTTTCTTCTGATTCAGTAGCGTAAAAGCCATTATCAGCATACGGAAGCATGGCGCTGTGAATGCCAGATAAGCTTTTCACTTGCTCCCTTAGGGTTGAGCTTAGCTCACTACAAGCATCTTTAGTTGATGCAAAAAGAGTATCACCACCCACAGGAGGAATTATTTTTGAGTATAAGAGGGTCATTGCCGGTGGGTTATTCAAAAAGGACCAGTCTGAATGCCAAGTACCGCCAAATGGGGACGACTTTTCTTTTTTAGACCTTTTTACCTCAACAATATGATTATGTTCTGGCATTGCTCTTAAATAGGGATCTTCTCCGTAGTCACCAAAGTATCTAGCGAACCTTGCAAATTCTTCATTTGTTAATTTTTGATTTGGAAAAAAAACTACTTGATTATCTATCCATACATTTCGAATCTGAGATATTTGATCAGCTGTGAGTTCTGCAGATAAATCGATATTCTCAATCATGGCACCGAAAGAATAAGATTCGAGTTTTTTAGTGACTTTCATTTGCCTAAATAGTAACTTTAATGGGCAAATATACAAAATTTTAATTACGGAGAATAGATGACAATTTCGAATGAAATAATCAACAAAAAATGGGTTCTAAAAGAAAGACCTGAAGGCATGGCGAAGAAAAGTGATTTTGATCTATTAGAAGAAGAAATGAGTGAGCTTTCAGAAAACGAAATCATGCTCAAAAATAAATATATTTCATTTGATCCAACACAAAGAGGTTGGCTGAATGACGCTCCGGGATACCTACCGCCAGTTCAGATCGATGAAGTTGTAAGAGCTATGGGAGTTGGTGAAGTCATTGAATCTAAAAACGATAACTATCAAGTCGGTGATTTAGTTATTGGTTTTGCTGGTTGGCAAACTTATTGCAAAACGACTCCTGATGATGCTGGAAGATTTAGAAAACTTGGTGATAAGTTTCCTATTCCTACTACCCTAAACGTTTTAGGTGCAACAGGTATCACAGCCTATTATGGAATGGTTGAGCTTGGGCAGGTGAAAGAAGGAATGAATGTAATTGTTTCTGGAGCTGCAGGTGCCACAGGTTCAGTAGCTGCTCAAATAGCTAAAATTAATGGCTGTCATGTTATTGGAATAGCCGGTGGAGAAACAAAATGTAATTGGCTTAAGAATGATTGCGGTTTAGACGAAGTAATTGATTATAAAAATTCTAATGTAGCTGAAGAACTTAGAGCGAAAGCTAAAGGTGGTATAGATTTATTTTTTGATAATGTTGGGGGGGAAGTTCTAGAAGCTACTCTCAATCATATCAATTTAAATGCAAAAATATTATTGTGTGGTGGAATTTCAGGTTACAACTCGACCGAACCCCTACCCGGCCCAAGAAATCTCATGAACCTAGTTATTAGAAGAGCAACTATGGAGGGTTTTTTGGTGATGGATTATTTACCTAAAGCCCAAAAAGCTCTGGAGCAATTAGAAGAATATTTAGCAAATGACAAAATGAAACATCAAGAAGATATTCTTGTTGGCATAGAGAATTGTCCAGATGCTTTAAATAGATTATTTACGGGTCAAAATATTGGTAAACAGCTGGTAGAGCTTTAATTAAGATTTTCTGCTAAAAATCTTTCTATCTCTTTGAACATGACAAATCTATTACCTTGTTCATCAAAATAATGAGTAGCTTTAGGTAATTCAAAATATTCTACAGATTGATTACTGTTTTTAATTTTGTCATAGAACATTGCCGATTGATTGTGAGGCACTTGAGTATCGTAAGTTCCGTGAATTAATAAAATTGGTCGCTTTATATCATCTGTATAGTTAATTGCAGAAACAGAATCTAAATAAGCTTTATCTTCAAATGGGTCACCGTGCATAATTTTATTAATTTTTGCAGAGCCTCTAAAGAATGTTTCAGACCTCATTAACTTTGTAAAATCTGAAATTCCAGCAATGCTAACAAAACATTTAAATTTATCTTGAGATTGAAAACTGCCAGTCAAAGCAGCATAACCTCCGTAACTGGCACCAACCATGCAAGCTTTGTTTCCATCTAGATCGTAATTTTTTACAACATAATCGAAGCCATCGATCATATCATTCTGCATCTTTTTGCCTGATTCTCTATAGCCAGAAACCTGATAATCTTTTCCCCAACCGGCTGAACCTCTAAACTGCGGTTGAAATACTGCATAGCCCTGACTAACCATGGCTTGGAGCCACGGATCGAAGTAGTCAACTCGATCTCTTGCTGTAGGTCCGCCATGAGGAAAAAGTATAACAGGCGGATTTTTGATAGCTTTTGGCATAGTCAAAAAACCATACAATTGATATCCATCACGAGATTTATACTCAATAACTTTAGTAATAGAGTTAATTTTGTTTTCTAGTTGTGGATACTGACTGGAGATAAAAAAGGATTTACCGGTCACCTTATCAAATCCAAAATATTTTGCTGGTGAATTTGAATTCCGGATTGTTGCAATAAATCTAGAAAAGTCTTTGCTGTAAGAACTAATATTAATGTAATGATCTGGAAATGATTTTTTTAAAGCTTTAATGATGCCGTTTTCTTCGGGATCAAATAAATCGCATTCCCTAGTAAATTTTTCGTAGCAGACCATCTTAATATCGCCTTCCTCAACTTCTAAAACTACGATTTCATGATCTTTTTTTTGATAAATAGGATCACTTAATTTTCCTGTTTCAACGTTGAATTTAGATATATATGAGAAATTACTATCAAAATTAGAATATATGAATAAATTTCCGTCTGCTTTATCTACCCCTCCAACAGAAAAGCTATCTGTTGCAAGATCTTCTGTATTCGCTCTGTATATTTCAATCCAGCTATCCTCTTTTTTTGGTCGGTAGAAAATTTTAGCTATGCCTGCATCGGAATCATAGTAATCAGCAAATTGAATTTTTCCTTCAGACACTATGAAGCTTGTGACTCTATCGCCATCCTGATCCGTAAACGGTGACTCAATTTTTTTAAATCTATTATTCTTTAAATTAACTTCGAAAATAGCAGCTGCTCTTTCTCTCGGATCATAGCTAGATACCAATATCTTGCTTTCATCGTCTTCTAGAATATCGACTAATGAAATACTCTCGTATTTAGAAATATTTGAATTTTGCTTATCTTTGTAAATGGATTTATTTTCAATAACTTTAAAATTTGAGCCATCTGAGTCAATAGTATTCAAGTCGTATACCCTAAACGTTCTTTCACGAACTTTTTCTGCCTTGCTTGTTTGAAAAATAATTTTTTCATTGTTGGCCCATTCAATCCATTCAAGACGATCGTATTCATTCTTGAGCGATGCGATGGGATTGAAATTAGCTGAACCGAATTCAGTGACTACAATATAAGGCTTGTCCTCAATGTTAGCTAAGGCTGCTATTTTCTCTCCGTCAGGTGAAATGGTGACATTACTGAAAAAAGGTAATTTCCCAAAATCTTTGTAATCTAAAGCGAATGATGACAGCGAAAGGACAATAGAAATAATTAGAATGAATTTTTTCATAAGGAAATCTTAACAAATAAATTTTTATGATGAAGCTCTAAGTTTGCCCAGTTCCTCTCTTGCAACTGTTCTTCTGTGCACTTCATCAGGACCGTCTCCAATACGAAGATACCTGGTAGATTGAAATAATCCAGCGAGAATAGTATCTTGCGAAACACCTTCTCCGCCGTGAATTTGAATGGCCGCATCTATGATCTTCACAGCCATTGAGGGAACAGATACTTTGATTTGAGCTATCTCACTTCTCGCTATCTTATTACCGACCTCATCCATCATATAAGCTGCTCTCAAAGTAGATAGTCTTGCCATCTCCAAATCTATCCGACAATTTGCAATCACATCATAGTTACCTCCAAGTTCTGCTAATTTCTTGCCAAAAGCTTCTCTATTAAGTGAGCGTTTACATAAGATTTCCAGGGCTCTCTCTGCAAGACCGATAATTCTCATACAATGGTGAATTCTTCCTGGGCCAAGTCGTCCTTGAGCTATTTCAAATCCTCTGCCCTCTCCCAAAATCATATTTTCTCTTGGGACTCTTACATCCTCGAATACAAGGTGACCGTGTCCATGAGGTGCATGATCTGCACCATAAACAGTCAGATACCTTTTAAGTGTTATCCCGGGCGAATCTAAAGGTACGATAATCTGTGATTGTCTTTGATGTTTTGGACTTTCAGGATTGCTAACTCCCATAAAAATTAAGAATTTACAATTTGGATGTCCGACACCAGATGCCCACCATTTTTCTCCGTTGATAACATAATGATCTCCATCTAGTTCTATTGAAGAAGATATATTTGTAGCATCAGAGGAAGCAACTTTAGGTTCAGTCATTGCAAAACATGATCTTATTTCTCCTTCTAAAAGAGGTTTCAGCCATTTCTCTTTTTGCTCATCGCTACCAAACCTTTCTAGGACTTCCATATTTCCAGTATCTGGCGCAGAGCAATTAAAAACTTCAGATGACCAACCTACTCTTCCCATAATTTCTGCAAGAGGGGCATATTCAAGATTCGTTAATCCATAGCCATATTCACTAGTAGGTAGAAAGAAATTCCAAAGACCCTTTCCTTTAGCAATTTTTTTTAAGTCCTCTACTATCGGAACTGTTTGCCAA
This sequence comes from uncultured SAR86 cluster bacterium, assembly GCA_902604535.1. Classification (GTDB taxonomy): domain Bacteria; phylum Pseudomonadota; class Gammaproteobacteria; order Magnimaribacterales; family AG-339-G14; genus CACNYO01. Next base: position 17,070 of record CACKZK010000013.1, on the reverse strand, counting down.
GGATTACCCTCATTTCTAAAAACGGACATTTGATCAGCATAAGTTTCCTCATTTGGATATATGTATCCATCCATAAATCTCTCTAACTTAGAAATTAGTTGCAGTGTTTGTTCTGTATGCTGAAAACGCATTCTATTAATTCGGTGCTATATTTAGATATCTGGGTTTATAAAAATATTTTTATGGTTAGGTTATTATGGATTTAAAGGAATTAGCAAGTAAAGCAATCAATGATGAATTAGATCTTCAGTTTGAACATCATCCTGTACATGCATTTATTAATGGTTCAACTGAAATTAATGAAAATCTTCTTGCGTTTAAGGGTATAGCCGGTTTTTATGTCTTGGATACAGGGAATGGATTGGTTTTACTCGATACGGGCAGCATCCTAGATGTCGATAGAGCATTTGAGGATATAAGAAATTGGAGACCCGATGCACCTTTAAAAGCAGCTATCTATACCCATCATCATGTGGATCATGTATTTGCAGTTGAAAAATTTGATCATGAGGCTGATTCATTAAATAGAGATAGGCCTATTGTCTATGCTCATAAATTACTTCCTGATCACTTTGATAGGTACAAGAAAACTCTTGGATGGAACACTGCAATAAACAGAAGACAGTTTGCTATCAACGTTCCTCAGTTTAGTTGGCCCGATAGTTACAGATATCCCGATATCCTTGTTGATGAAAAGATGAGCTTTAAAGTTGGTGAAACTGAATTTTTTTTAAATCCTGCTAGAGGGGAAACTGATGATCACTTATGGGCTTACATTCCTAAAGAAAAAATCCTTCTTCCAGGTGATTTATTTATTTGGGCTGTGCCGAATGGAGGAAATCCCCAAAAAGTTCAAAGATATATATCGGATTGGGCTACTGCATTAAGAGAGATGGCTGAACTTTATGTTGAAATCATGTTGCCCGGACACGGTTATCCCATGTTTGGTGCTGAAATTATAAAAAAAGCGCTAGAGACAACAGCAACATTTCTCGATGACATAGAGGAACAAGTACTTTCATTCATGAATAGAGGTAAAACATTGGACTTCGTAATCCATAATGTGAAATTCGATACAGTCGCTATGAAATTACCTTGGTTGAAACCAGTCTACGACGATCCGCAGTTTTTAATTAGAATGATTTGGCGAAGGTATGGAGGCTGGTGGGATGGAGAATACGATAGATTGTTTCCGACTCCAAGATCAGAGGAGGCAAAAAAATGGCTTGAGCTAGTTGGTTCTTTGGATAAGATTATTGATGAAGCACTGATTGAATCAGAGGCTGGAAATCACAACATTGCAGCGCATCTTATTGAAACAGCTCTTCATGCTAATCCTGATTCGGAAAAAGTGCATAGTGCTCGTATAAAAATATTCTCTTCTTTCTCAAAGATTCAATCATCTTCTATGGGAAGGAATATTTTAAACCATGCTTCACTAGCAAGCTTAGAGTTGAAAAGAGATTTAGCGGAAGATTAACATTCTCACAAAAATTTAAGGTCTCTCACAAACGTCATCAATAAAATTGTGAAATTTTTTTTAAACTGGATCTATTAGTATTAATTAATTGATTTATAAGTTAAATTAATTATTAGAGATATTTAGAAAGGAGAGTAATAATGACAAATCTAAAGTATTTAATTTCTGTAGTTATCTTAATGATATCGGGAATGTCTTTTTCACAAGATTCCTCTGCGCCGGTTCCAGCTGAAATGTGGCTTTGTGAGTTAAACGAGGGGTTTACTCTTGCTGATGTGAGACAAGTTTCTAAGGACGTGGAAGCGTTTTCAGAAAAAAATGGGATGAAAGGTGGTCAGTGGATCTTCACCACATTTATGGGCGATATGAATCCTAATGGATTCGCCTTAATGACTGCCTGGCCCGACTTCACTGAGATGGGTGGTGGATTTCAAAATTTCTTTACCAATGGTGAAGGAGATAAAATTTTTTCAAGGTGGCTTAAGATTGCTAATTGTCCTACAAGATCATTAGTAATGATTGAAAATCCTTGGAGCAACATGGATTAATAAATTTTTAATAAGGAGATAAATATGAAAAAAATATTAATAATCGTTGCCCTTTTAAGTTCCGGGGCAATACTGGCACAGAGCATGCCTCCGACCTTCCCCGTTGAAATGTACTATGGGTGTTCCTATGAAAAAGGAAAAAACATTGAGGATATGATGGAAGTAGGTACTGAGTGGAGAGAATGGCAAGAAGAAAATGATCCTGTTGGTTTAGAAAACTATAATGCATATATTTTCACAGCCGATTTCGCAGGTGCTTCAATTCACGGTAAATCAATGTGGTTTGGTGTAGCTAACAGTTGGGAAAACTTTACAAAATCTCATTTCAACTGGGTTAGAAATGGATCTGGCGATATGTTGAAAAAGTTTGAAAGAGTTATGGGACCATCGGATTGCATGGGTCACTTGATGGGAGTTATGTTTCCAACAAAACAGGCAGATGGATGGGAGCCTACTGACATTAGGCCCGTTTTTACAGCGTTATGTACCTCTAAAGAAAATGCTTCTATGATGGATTTTAATTCTGCTTATTCAAAAATGAATGCATTTCTGGATGCTGGAGGAATGGCAAATAAAGTGGCTATGTTTAATATCTTTCCAGTTGCTGGTCAAACTACAGATTATGATTTTGCAACAATGATGGTGTTAGAAAGTGATGCTGCATTAGCAGAGCTAGCTGCATTGATGTCAACAGGCGGAGCTGCAATGCAAACTCAGTTATTTGAGCCACTTCAAGACTGCACTCAAAATTCTTTGATGTTATCTTCTGCATTACCAGGTAATACAAATTGGAGTGAATAGACCGTTCGTATCATAAAAAAAGGAGCCTTTTGGCTCCTTTTTTTATTTTGTAAAGTTTTCTAATCTTACTAAAGAGTCTTCTTTTCCAATTAGAAATAATAATTCGCCTATGCTGGGCGCGTTGGACTTGCCGGTTAGAGCGTATCTCATCGGCTTACCAAGTTGGGGGAATTTTATTTCTTTTGCTTTTATATAGGCCTTAATAAAAATATTTAAATCCTCAATATTGGAGTAATCCATTTCCTTAAATTGACTGATGAAGTCTAAAAGTAATTCTCTATTTTCTTGGTTTCTGAGTTCATGATCAGCATCTATGATAGGTTTTTCTGTAAACATTAAAATTGATTGCTCAATTTCAACTAAAGTTTTAGCACCTTTTTTTAAGACCTCAATAATCTCTAATATTCTAGGGGTGGCTGGATCAATTTTTTGATTTCCTTCATTTATTCTCTCTAGAATGGATTTATTTGAAGAATCTTTTAAGTACTCATTGTTATACCAATCTAAAAGTTGTTGTGAAAATTTTGAGGCAGAAGAATTTATATCTATTAGGTCAAAATATGATAACAATTCATCCATTGTAAATTTCTCAACCTCATCCTTAGACCAGCCTAATCTAACTATGTAATTTAGTAGCGCCTCGCTTAAATAGCCTTCAGATTTATAATCCATAATATCTAGAGCACCGTCTCTTTTTGACAGCCTTTTTCCCGATTCTGATAAAACCATAGGTAGATGAGCATAACTGGGAATGTTTCCATTAAGTGACTTAATTACATTGAGTTGCTTAATTGTATTAGTTAGGTGATCGTCACCTCGAATGACTGTTGAAATTTTCATGTCTAGATCATCTACCGCTGCACAAAAATTATAAGTAGGAGTTCCATCAGCTCTCAAAATAATAAAATCATCTAATTCCTTATTATCTACGGTAATATCTCCCAAAATTAAGTCTTTAAATGAAGTTGATACATCAGGCATTTTATAGCGAAGAACATTTTTTCCTTCGTATTCTAAATTTTTATCTCTGCTGCGCCCGTCATACATGGGCTTTTGTTTATTTTTAATCTGAACAGCACGAAGTTCTTCTAACTCCTCAATAGAGCAATCACAGTAATAAGCTGCACCCTGCTCAAATAAAGATAAGGCTCTAGATTTATGTCTTTCCAAATTTCTTGATTGATATACAGGCTCTTCATCTGGAACAAGTTTAAGCCATTCCAGAGATTTTAAAATTGAGTCTTTAAATTCATCTTTCGATCTTTCAACATCTGTATCTTCAAATCTAAGCAGAAATTTACCGCCTTTTGATCTTGCGAATAACCAAGAAAATAAGGCGGTTCTAGCACCGCCTATATGCAAATGGCCCGTTGGACTTGGTGCAAATCTAGTTCTTTCTGTCATTCTCTAATAGATTTTAAGTAGTTAAGATGTTGTTTTGATTCTTCCTCAGAAACTTTAACTTTAAAAAAATTCTGTTCATTAGATTTTCTAATTGATTCACCCGATTGGGACATTTCTTGACTAAAACCAATGCTTGTCTGACCTTCTGTCATTGACAAATAAACTTCAGCAAGGATTTTTGAATCTAACAATGCTCCGTGATAGTTTCTATCGTAACCTTGAACTTGGTATCTATCCACTAACGCATCTAAGCTATTTCTTTGTCCTGGATGCATGGCTCTCGCCAATTGAAGGGTATCAATAACATTCGATGAAACGCTTTCAATTGTAGGATAGTCAGATTCTAAAATAGTTATTTCATTATTGAGAAAACCTAAATCAAATTCTGCATTATGCATAAGAACCTCAGCATCTTCTAAAAAAGTAAGGAGATCTTCCGCTATATCTGAAAAAAATGGTTTATCCGATAGAAATTCTTTAGAAAGGCCATGGACTGCTTCAGCCCCAGGATCAATATCTCTTTCTGGATTTAAATAAAAGTGTAGTTCTTCACCTGTAAATTTTCTATCAATGATTTCGGTACATCCTATTTCAATCACTCTGTGACCATTAGAAACATCGAGACCTGTTGTCTCAGTATCTAAAGTTATCTGCCTCATTTAAGTAGAATACCTTTATTTGCTAAAAAATCTGCTCTCTCATTTTGAGGATGCCCGCTATGAGCTTTTATCCAGCTCCAAGTCACTTTAAGATTAACTGATAATTCATCTAATCTTTGCCAAAGATCTGCATTCTTTACATCCTTTTTTGAAGAAGTTTTCCAATTATTCAATTTCCAATTATTTATCCAGTTAGTTATACCTTGTTGAAGATACATTGAGTCAGTATAAATTGTCACGTCAGCTTTTCCTGTCATAGCTTCTAGGGCTTTTATAGCTGCGAGAAGTTCCATTCTATTATTGGTAGTATTTTCTTCATAACCAAAAATCTCCTCTTCATTATCAGGATAAATTATTAAGGCCCCCCAGCCTCCATCGCCTGGGTTACCTTTACAAGCGCCGTCTGTATATATTTTAATACTCAATTCAAATCTAGATAAAAAATTCTGATTACAAGTGGTAAAATTATATTTATATGAACATTTTACCTCTACCAGCTTTCACAGATAATTATATATGGCTTATTGAAGAAAATGGTAAAGCTACTGTGATAGATCCGGGTGATGCAAGTGTAGTTAGTAACTATTTGTTAGAAAAAAATTTAAGACTAGAAAATATACTGATTACTCATCATCACTATGACCATACTGGCGGAGTGGAACAACTAAAAAACTCCTATGAATGTAATGTTTATGGTCCTTATGATTCGCCCTTTAATGGAGTCGAAATAAAATTAAAAGAAAATGATGAAATTTCAATTCATGGTTTTTGTTTTAAAGTCATAGAAGTTCCTGGTCATACTCTAGATCATATCGCTTACCATTCTGAGGAACAAAAAGTTTTATTTTGTGGGGATACTTTATTTTCAGGTGGTTGTGGAAGAATCTTTGAGGGAACGCCAAAACAAATGTATGAGTCTTTATCTAAATTGTCTGTTCTTGACAGATCTACAAAAATTTATTGTACCCACGAATATACGCAAAGTAATTTAGATTTTGCAGTTAAGGTTGAGCCTGGCAATGATAATCTAGTCGAATATAAAAGCAAGATAGATAAAAAAAGAATGGATAATGAAATTTCCTTGCCTTCTAATTTGGAATTAGAAAAGAATATAAATCCATTTCTAAGATCTCATGTTGCAGAAATCAAAAATAATATAAAAGATTTTTCTAAATTAGATAATCCCTCTGAATTAGAAACTTTTACAGCTGTTAGATCTTTAAAAGATAGTAGTTAATACATGAAGAAATATATAACCTATATATTTTTATCATTTTTTATTCTTCCCATTTCCAGTCAAGAGGACTTATGGGATGTCATAAGAGAAAATTCAAATTTTCAATATTCTGCAGAGAGATTGGAAATCCAAAAAGCTCTAAAAATTTATCAAAATAATCAATATCTTGTTGATAGATTGTCAAAAAATGGTCAAAGGTATCTTTATCATATGGTAGATGAAACCTTGAAAAGAGATATGCCGGTTGAGCTTGCGTTACTACCGTTCATAGAAAGTCAATTTGATCCCTATGCTCAATCTCCTGCGGGAGCTTCAGGAATTTGGCAATTTATTCTTAGCACGGCTAGAGAGCAAGGATTAAAAAGAAATTGGTGGTACGACGGCAGAAGAGATATTATCGCTTCAACAAATTCAGCACTTAATTATCTAGACTCAATGTATCAAAAAACCAATGATTGGTTGCTTACCATAGCATCCTTTAATGTTGGTCCAGCAAGAATTCAAAGAGAAGTCAGAAAGAATAAAAATCAAGGAAAACAGACTGATTTTTGGTCATTGAAACTTCCAAAAGAAACTAGCAAGTATCTTCCTAGGTTGCTTGCTTTATTAGAAGTAATTAAAAATCCTGAAAACTATAATGTTAATTTCCCTTATCTGCCTAATAGGCCCTATTTTAGGATAATAGATATACCTTCACAGGTTGATTTAATGCAGGTAGCAAATATTTCAGGTCTAAGTATTGAAGCTGTATATGAATTGAATCCTGGATTCAATCAATGGGCAACCGATCCTAATGGACCTTTCTATTTATTGTTACCTATTGGAATTGCAGATCGTTTCGAAATTAGACTGAATTCAATGAGTGAAGAAGAACTTGTGAAGTGGGATAAATATATTGTAAATAAGGGAGATACATTAATTTCAATTTCAAAAAAATATATGATTTCTCAAGCCCTCCTCAAGGAAATTAATAACCTAGATGATGACCTAATTTTTGAGAATGAGGAGCTAACCGTACCGAGAGGACCTGAGTGGCTGAAAGATTATCTCAACAAACCAGATATCTATTTTGTTTCTAGAGGCGATACACTTTGGTCAATAGCAAAAAAATATGGTGTACAAGTTTCTGATTTAATTGTTTGGAATGATTTATCTACGGAAAGATACCTTCAAATTAATCAACAAATAAATATTTATCCTAAGTATTTTATTCCTAAAAAGAAGAAAAAAGTTAATTTTAATGACCTAACTTATCCGGTTAAAAGAGGCGATACAATTTCTAAAATAGCAAAAAAATTTGGAGTTACAGGCGACTTGATTGTCCAATGGAATGAATTAAGAAATCCAGAGGTTATCTATCCAGGACAAGTTTTAGATATCAAATTCTCTTCTTTAAAAGCTAACTGAGTTGCTGTGTTTTTCTAGGATCTAAATAATCTCGAAGGCCGTCTCCTAGAAAATTAAGCGCAAATAAAGTTAAAGAAAATACTATGGATGGGAATATTAAAAGCCACCAATATTCTTCCATAGTGATTGCACCCTCCCTGATCAATATTCCCCAAGAGCTCTCTGGAGGTTGAACTCCGAGCCCTAAAAAACTTAAAAAAGCTTCTAACAACATAAACTGAGGTATCAAGAGAGTTGAATATACAATGACTGAACTTAAAACGTTTGGAATTATATGATTTAAAAGAATCCTGAGATTACTAGCCCCCATACTTTGCGCAGCTAATACATAGTCCTGACGTCTAAGTCCTAGAACTTGTACTCTTACAATCCTAGCCATAGATAGCCACCCAAATGCTCCGATTGCTAAAAATAATAACGTCATACTTCTACCAATGATGACTAATATTAATATCAGAAAAATAACAAACGGTAAGCCATCAAGGATATCTACTATTCTCATCATAATAGAATCAGTTCTCCCCCCCAAATACCCTGCTATCGATCCCCATAAGACTCCTATAGTAAGGGCAACTAATGTTGCAAGAAAACCAACTAATAGTGAAACTCGACTTCCGTACAACATTCTTGTAAAAAGATCTCTTCCTAATACATCAGTACCCAACATATATTCTGACGAAGGTGGTGCTGCACCTAAAAAGAGATTTTGTTCAGCATAACTGTAAGGAGTAATAAAAGGGGTAATGATTGCAAGAAAAACTAATCCAAAAATAAAAACAGAACTAAAAAATGCTAACTTATGGTTTTTATAAAAATTGGCCAAAAAAATCATGCTCAGTTCATCGATCCTTTTTCTCTTAACCTTGGATTAAGGTAAGTAGCTAAAATATCTGAAAGCAATACAAATGTTAGAGTAAAAAAGGTTATTAAAATTGAGATGCCTAAAATTAAAGTGTAGTCTCTGTTAAAAGCAGCTTGAACGTAATACCTACCAATACCATTTATTTGAAAAATAGTTTCAACAACAAATGAACCGGCAAAAAGTCCTGCGATAGCTGGTCCAAGAAAACCAATGGTCGGCATAATCCCTCCTCTTAGGGCATGAAAAAAAACAACTCTTGTTTCATTTAGTCCTTTTGCTCGCGCGGTTCTAATAAAATCCTGAGCAAGAATTTCCAGCATTCCACCTCTTGTAAGTCTGGCAAAGATTGCGGCATAAGCTGACCCCAAAGTAATAGTAGGTAGAATTTTATCGCCAGAGAATTCACCCCATCCACTTACTGGGAGAATATCAATCCAAATCCCAAAAAATAAAATCAAAATTGGACCTAAAATAATTGATGGAACACAAATACCGATCATGGAAATACTCATAGGAAGGTAATCAAGAAATTTTCCTGGATTAAGAGACGCGATAATTCCAGAAAGTACTCCTAATAACAAAGCAAAAAGAATTGCATAAAAGGCAAGTTCTACAGTTATAGGTAATCCAGATGCAATTAACTCCGAAACAGTTCGTCCGGGATACTTATAGGAAGGACCAAAATCACCCTGTACAGCATTTACTAAATAATTACCAAGTTGAGTTATCAGTGGATCGTTGAGGTTATAGGTTTCGTTTAATTGTTTGAGAATCTCAGGAGATGCAACTCTATCATCATCAAATGGACCTCCGGGAGCGGCATGAACCATAAAAAAAGTTGCCGAGATGACAACTAACATTACTGGAATATAAGTAAAAATTCTTTTTAAAATAAAATAAGTCAATCTTCTAAAGAAATAAACTGGTAAGGATGAGTGTCTAGCATGTTTGGAAACCAACCTTTCACTTCCTCTTTTAACATATAAACTCTTGTGTACGTATAAATTGGAATAATTGGTAATTCATCCATTAATATCTTCTCAGCTTCTGTAAAATAAGTAATTCTATCTTTCTCAGATTCAGAAAAGGCTGCCTTCATTAAAAACTCATCGTATTGACTGTTTGACCAACCAGTCATGTTGTTTCCTCTATCTTTAACCATCATATCCAGAAATGAATTAGGATCCACATAATCACCAATCCAACCTGCTCTGGTAATTTCGAATTCACCCTGACTTTGTCTATCAAGGTAAACTTTCCAATCAACATTAGTCAAAGTTACTTTAATCCCTAACTCCTTTAACCAAAATTGTTGGATGGCCTGTGCAATTTTCTGATGTCCCTCATTGGTATTGTATAAGAGCTCAAACTCAGGAAATCCATTTCCGTCTGGAAAACCAGCTTCAGCTAACAATGTTCTTGCCAACGAAGGGTCATAAGGCAAGTAAGTAGGTGGATCATAATAATTTTCGCTAGGTGGAGTAAAGGAATAAGCAGGTTTTTGGCCACCTTTGGTAACACGATCAACGAGAATTTGTCTATCAATGGCAAGTGATAATGCCTTTCTAACTTTTACATCATTCAATGGTTCAATATCTGTATTAATTCTGTAGTAATAAGTACCAAAATATTTCTCAAGCTTGAATTCTTCAGGATATTCATTTTTATATTTTGAAATTTTTTCCGTTTGTATTATGTTCAAATTGTGCGTTTTACCAGATCTATAATATCTATCTGCTGTCGATTCATTATCAATCGGAAAGAAATGTATCCCATTGAGTTTTAAATTATCACTATCCCAATATTTATCATTTTTATTTACTTTGATTACCTTATTGATTGACCACTCAGACAAAATGAATGGTCCGTTTGAAATCATATTGTCAGGTCTAGTCCACTGACTGTCTCTATTTGAGATTCCACCAAATTTTTCTATGGTATTTGGATGTACTGGGTAAGTGGCATAGTGCGCGAGTTGCTTTAGAAAGAATGGAGTTTTTGTCCTGAGAGTAACTTTTAAAACTTTTTCATCAAGGGCCTCAACGCCTACTAGATCGAAGTTATTTATAAGACCTTTATTATAATCCTCCGCATTCTTTACTGCATAAAGCATATCTGGATATTTTGAACCAAGAGCTGGTGTAAGGATTCTTTTCCATGAATAAACAAAATCATCTGCAGTTAATGGATCTCCGTTTGACCAAACAGCGTCATCCCTTATTTTAAATAATAATTCTTTGCCATTACTTGATATTGTCCAAGATTCAGCTGCACCTGGGATAATTCCTTCTCCTTTGGGATTCTGCATAGTTAATCCTTCAAAAAGAGCGATTATAATCTTGTGCTCTGTGACCCCGGTTACGATATGAGGATCTAGGCCTTGAGGTTCAGTGCCATTATCCAGAAGAAGTATTCCTTGTTTGTTCGCAGATTCAACATCTAAAGATTCTTGACTTGAACAACTCAAGATAGCAAAAACGAATAATATGAGACTTATTTTTTTCATTTAATCATTATAAAAAAAAGGAACCTAAAAGGTTCCTTTTTTTTTGTATAAGCTATTAAAATTTAGCTTCAATTCCTAATCTAATAGATCTTGGATACTGATAAGAAGTAGGCAATTGGTAATATTGATAAGGGTAAGAGCTTGGTCCACCGCTTTCACCAAATTCATAAGTGTCATCAACTCCATCTTGTCCAAGTATATTGAAGATGTCTACTTTGAAGCTAGATTCCTTGATAATTCCAGTGCTTCCTAAATCAAATGCTAGTGAAAAGTCTAATTGGAAAATAGTATCACTCTCATAAATAGATCCTCTAGGAGTCATCACTCCTCCACAGAACCATGAAGCATCACCATAAGCTTGTGCGAATACATCCGTTGGGTGAGTTCCTTGACAACCAAATTTTCTTGGAGCTGTTAAAGAAGTATTAAAACCTAGTACTAAGTTATCAGTAGCTTGGTATCCTCCAAAGACGCTGATTCTGTAATCTCTGTGGTTAGGCAATAAACCATATGAACCGTCAGTTAATCCAGGTTGATCAAAATCCTGTGTAATACCGGCGTCGTCTTGTCCGTTATCAGACTTAACTGAACCTTCGTAGTTACCTTTAGTAGAACTAACAGTAACAACACCATCTATAAAGTACATGTCATCCCATTCTTTTGAAAAAGTAAAATCAAGTGCTTGATAAACTCTTTCTACTTCAGGATAGTTCAATTGTGCAGCAGTCAGCTCAACCTTTTTGTATCCAGTTTCGCCAGGTAACTCATTTGTTTCATAAACTAAGTCTGTGCCAGGGTTCGTAAGAACATAGTGATGGAATCCTGACCAATTTTGAGCACAACCAGTTCCACTATCATTGGTAGCAGCATATCCGTTTGCTTCACAATATTTAAGAATGGCTGCATCAATAGCAACATCCTCAATTGTTGAAGAAAGTTCTCTATAAGTTAAAGCTACACCGAGGTTCCAATCGTCTTGAATCCAATCATATGTTGCAATGAATTCAGTTGCGTACATAGGTTCAATAGTTTGATCCACTAATTCCTCACTATCAGGGACTGCACCTGTTGAATAAGTGTCTTGATAGAACTTAGTAGACTCATCATAAATAGGTCTAAATTCACCTTTAGAATCGTCTATACCTGTGAGGATAAAATATTCTTGAATATATGTTTCTGCTCCTGCCATTCTGATGTTTGTATTAGCAGCAAACGGGAGGTAATAAGTTCCAAGGAATAAACCTAGTTTTTCAGAACCATCTCCATTAACGTCAAAAGTAGCTCCAATTCTGTATGCTATTTGGTTATCAAGCGAAATGAAAGAGGAACCACCTGCATCACCATTGTCAAAACTATCTGATCTGAGGCCTGCGTTAAGTAACCATTTATCGCTAAGTTTAAAGCTTCCTTGTGCAAAAAGAGCGCTGTTATCGATTTTATAAGTTCCACCGGAAATATAAGTTCTTTTTCTTACAATCTCTTCATCGGTGTATCCAGCTGCTGTATATCCGATTCCACCAGTTCCACCGGTAGTTCTTGGATGATCAGCAATATAATCGTTTTCGATTAAAAGGAAATAAACTCCACCTGAATTTGTAGTTTCATCCACTGCTACAAGAGCTTCTTGTTCGTAACCAAATTTGATGACATGCTCATCGAAACTAACTTCAGCGGTAACTTTCCCGATTTCTCTTTCATCAGAACCTGATCCAATGTTCCAGTTTACCCAACATCCTTTAGGAGTGAATGATCCACCGGTAATTGAAGTTCTTCTTTCGTAGACTGTAGGACATGTATCAGCTGAACTTTGCGCGGTTCTATTAGCTATGTTTTTTCCATAAAGAACGGAAACAGTCCAATTATCGTCTATGTTTGAAGTGTAGTTAACAATTGTATTCTCACCACCAGTATAGTTGTAACCGGTACCGATGTAAGTTCCTCTAGTAAAAGTGGTGTCATCGTAATTGTATGTATCTGTTTCAATTCTTGAAGCATCTGAGAAATACGTAATTTCTAAAATGTTATTATCGTCAAAATAAGCATCAATTTTTGTTCCGTAGAAAGTGTCGTCATAAGAATCTACATACTGTTGATCTGCTAGGTAACCAGCATAAATATTTTTTGATTGTCTGGGTTGTGCTAAAACGTAATAGAACAATCTATCAGGAACAATTGCACCACTAAAAGACACGTTATAAGTGAAATCATCGTACTGATCTTCTTGATTTATAGCAGCGTATGTATCTGGGCTATCCCATCTTAAAGCATCAGGAGCATAAAAAGCTTTTACCTTAAACTCAAATTCATTTGAACCTGATTTCGTAGTTGCATAAATTACACCACCAGTAGCTTTACCAAATTCTGCTTGATAACCACCAGTTTTAACATCAACGGAGTCATAAAATTCAAACGGGACAGTTGAATATCCTAAAAAGTTTCTGAAGTTAGTTATGTTTAATCCGTTAACGTAATACTGATTTTCAGCGGATGATGATCCATTAATTGAGGCTAAACCCCCAAAAGCAGAATCACCTTCAGTAGTACCTGGGGCAAGAAGTACAATACTGTTTAAGCTATTAAATTGAGGTGTTTTAGAGTACAGGTCTTCAACATCGACGTTAATACCAGTTTCAGTTACCTCAAATGCATAAGATTTGACAATTTGACCTCTTACAGTCAAATCCTCAGCACTTACTGATGTCATAGTAATAGATATGGCATTAGCACCAGCAAGAAGTGTTACTGTAGAAGATACAGAATCAAGAGCAGGCGCAGAAGATGAAACAGAATACTCCCCAGGAGGAAGAGCTGCAAACCTTACAGATCCGCCAGTTGAAACTGCTGATCTAGATAAACCAGTACCTACGTTTGTGACAGATACGGTGGCATTGTTAATGTCTGCACCAGAAGCCGTTTGCACGGAAGCCGTCAAATCAGCAGTGGTGTCTTGTGTAAACGATATTGACGCAAAGCTTATGGCCAACGCAATAAAAAGAAATTTCAAATATTTCACTATTGATACCCCAAATATATGTAAAAAACGCAATTCTACACTTAATTGTTGGATTATTGTGAACTTTTTAGGACCAAAAACAAAAAAAGGCGATGTTAATCGCCTTTTTTTCTTTGTTATCCTTATTAAAAGCTCATTGATAGTCGTAAATACTTAAATTGACCTGACATATCATAATTTTCAAGCGATGTATTTCCATTAAAGGCTGAATCAACAAATGGTGGTTCTGTACCTAAAATATTATTTATACCAAGCGTTACAAGAAAATTGTCGCCGATGGAGAAGTTAAATTTTACGTCGTGGTAGGTAATGCTATCTACATCCCAAAGAGTACCACCATAATTTTCTTCTTCTGCTTCACCGATATATCTCAAGTTATACTCGATTGATAAGAAATCTTTACTCCACGTCATATAGCCGCTAGCTCTGATTTCAGGAATTAACCCAAACTTATCTTCAACTTGGGTTCCCGCGTATTCAGTAGCTGTTCCTAAAATTGTCTCTTCAAATTTATTGGTGTATGCAATTAGATAACCTAAAGAATAATTCCAACCATTAACTAAATCTGGGCTGTCATAATTCATGTAAAAATCTACTCCATTGTATGATTCTTCTCCTACATTGGTAAGCAAGTTCTTTATCTCAAGAACATGATATTTCAATGATGGAGGAGCTTCATATCTAGTTATAAGATCACAGAAAGTTGCAGAGCCTGTTGTAGCACATTGATCTAAAATCACTTGGGATCCATAAGTTCCGATGGTTTCTTTAATTTCAACTTGGTAAAAATCAAGAGTAATATCTAGACCGTCAACAGGAGTAAAAACAAAACCTAAAGTAGATGATTCTGCTTTCTCAGGCTGAAGGTTTGGATTACCTCCAATCAAAGCATTTAGCTGATCTTGATCGGTAACATAGCCATTACCAACAGTTGAACACCCTGGAAGAGTAGCTAATCTTATGGCATATTCTGCTTTGGTTTCACCGTCTCCCTTTCCAAGTTGAGCACAAGGATCGGTAACTTCGGGGAAGGTAGTTGACTGACCACCGTAAAGCCCTGGAGTTGTTGGCGCACGGAATGCTTCAGAATAAGAACCTCTCAAAGTAAAAGTATCTGTGGCAAAAATCTCAAAACCAAACTCAGAGGTTGTATTGGATCCAAAAGTAGAATATTCAGAAGTTCGAGTAGCAAATTGCAATTCAGCTGTGCTATAAATTGGCAAAATAATCTCAGCGTAATATTCTTCAAGAGAATATGAGCCAGAAGTATTTAAACCGCTCGGGTCAGTTAAAAGGCTTTGAAGAATTAAAGAATCATTAATTGTTTCTCCATATTCTGTTCTGGCTTCCGCACCCACAGCCATGTAAACAGTCCCCCCCGCATATTCTGCTATAGGACCGTTAAAATTTAATGAAAAAACCTCTTGTTCGTTCAAACCATTAACAAATGCGTTGTAATTACCAGAGCTATACTGAAGCATTTCAGGAGTTATTGAATTTACACCAAATATATTTAAAGGCACACAAGATGAATCTATAGTCGTGCTTGAATCAGCCCCACATTTTAAAACTCCCGTATCATCTGTATAAGTTGGACCGACTTGTTCGGCAACTTTCGCTAAGTTGAAATATCCTTTCAAAAGCTGTGCTGAATCGTTTTTACCAAACGAATATGTCATATCCCAAGACCAACCTGAATCTCCTAAATCTCCTTGTAAACCCAGGAGTACTCTGTAGTTATGTACATCACGATCTTCAAAACGACCTAAGGCTTCAACCACTCTTCTTCTCCAGTCTGTCAGAGTAACCGTTTCTCCATTTGGATCAAGAGCTCTTGAGATATCGTAAGCACCGGTGCCGTCAGCATTTTCAACATAGGCACCATTGACAAGGTCGTAACCGCCATCACCATCTGTATTTGATACATAAGATGTAGAGAATTTTGGACCGTATGTTTGGTTGTAGTAATTATCTTTAGAGTAAGGCGCATCTTTTCCATAAAAAGCCAATGGAGCAAGAGGTTGTGGCGCTATTCTCATTTCACTTTTAATATTTGAGTACATAATTTCAGTAAAAAAAGTAGTATTTTTAAAGAAATCATTTCCGCCAAGATCATATTTTCCATGAATGGTCGCATTCCATCTCTTTTGGGGAGAAACAAGATAATTTAATGGGTTATAGTTATACCAGTCATTATCAAAAGCTCTCCAATCTGATTGAGTTGGATATACTGGATCAACTGATCCATCAACAAATCCGGCAGCAGGACCAACTGAATTCCCATCAATGTGATTCAACCAAAACTCAGGACCTAAAGTTGTATTTCCAAAACCAGGGACATTGAATCTTGTCCATGGCGGTGCTGAACTTCCCCCTTCTTCACAACCCAGAGGACATGAAGAACCTTCAATTCTTGCTGAAGGATCTACGTAAGGTGAATTTGCATAAATTTCAAAAAAAGAGAACCCTCTTGCACCCATCATTAGAGCATGTTGATTAGCCATTGATAGTGAAAGCACCACACTTCCATTTTCACCCTGAATGCCTCCAACAAAAGAAGCTTGATCTTGCCTTCCATCTCCTTTCGCGGATGCACCGCCTTGGATGGAAAACTCTGCTCCATCAAAATCATCTCGGGTGATAATGTTTACAACTCCTGCTATAGCATCTGAACCATAAATGGCTGATGCACCATCTTTCAAAACTTCAACTCTCTCAACCATGGCAGAAGGTATGGCAGAAAGGTCAGGAGAGGAAGCGGCACCAATTCCCATAGGTTGTATTCTTCTACCGTTTAAAAGTATTAAAGTTCTGGCAGGACCAATACCTCTTAAGGAAAATTTTACTGTTCCATCTCCACCGTTGCTGACATTACTGTTAGATACTGATCCTTGAACTAAGGGAGTAGAACGTAATATATCACCTAAGTTTGATAATCCTGTTCTTTCAATATCTGCTCTGTCCAAAACTGTTACAGGAACATTTGATGATATTTCTGGCCTAGATATCCTTGAGCCGGTAACGGTTAGTTCTTCCTGATCCGCTTCTTCCTGTCCGAATGCAAGCACTGAAAATGTGATGCTCATAAGAAACAAGCTTGTTATTAATATGTATCTTAAAATTGTCATTCTTACCCCTTAAAAAATGTAATAA
>CACKZK010000012.1:0-24186 GCA_902604535.1 uncultured SAR86 cluster bacterium | reverse complement strand
TTAAGGAAGATAATATAGGAGAGATCTCGAAATCCGGTGCTGATACATTTGTAGCTGGATCAGCAATTTTTAACAAACCCAATTATTTTGATGCAATCAAAAATCTTAAGAATAATTTTAGTTAGCTTTATTTGCTTCCCTTTAGCTGGAGAAGAAAATTCCTCTAATTTATGCGCAGAAGGATATATTGAAGAAGAAGGAGAATATTGTGTTAGAAACTTGTATAAGCCTGCTGATAGAAGGAAGGGTCTAATGTATGTTGATTACTTGCCCCCTAACCACATTGTTAAATTTCATTTTCAAAATTTATCAACCAAGTGTTTTTGGATGAGAAATACTTCTATCCCTCTTGATATTAAATTTATTGGAACGAATTCAGAAATAATTGAAAAAGGTATCCCATTTTCAGAAAAAAGTATTTGTCACAGGGCTAAGCTAGTAGTCGAGGCAAATAGAGGTGAACTAATCGGAAGTAGACAATATGGAAAGCGTTACTAAAATTCCTTTTTTCAAAGAGATTTCAGGAGATCTAGAAACTCCTCTCAGCATCTATCTTAAATTCATGGATGATAGAAATTCCTACCTTTTTGAGTCAGTTGAAGGCGGAGAAAAATGGGCCAGATATTCAATAATTGGCCTACCTACCGATAAGAAAATAGACCTCTCTAAGAATCCTTTGAAGGACATAGAGAATTTTCTCAAACAAAATAAAGCTCAATCAATTCCTGATTTGCCTGATTTCCATGGGGGATTAGTAGGATACTTTAGCTATGAAACAATAAGACACATAGAAAAAAAGCTTCAAAATTCATCTAAAGAAAAACTCCCTCATCCTGATATATCCCTGATGGTTTCCGATGAAGTTGTAATTTACGATAATCTAAAAAAATCTCTTTTTATAGTTGTTCACGGCAATGAAGAAACAAAAAAAGAATGCCAGGAAAGAATTGAACTTATTCATCAAAAAATTTTAGAACCCCTACCTTCTCAAAAATCATCCAAAAAAGGAGTTATAAATTTTGAATCATCTGTAAAAAAAGAAGATTATCTTGAAGCTATAAAAAAGATAAAAAATTATATAGTTGAAGGAGATGTGATGCAGGTTGTCTATGGGCAGGAATTCTCCACAAAATTTGAAGGATCGCCAATTGATTTATATAGATCTTTGCGAAAACTAAATCCTTCTCCTTATATGTACCTCATGAAAATTGACGACTTACATATTGTAGGGGCCTCTCCAGAAATTTTAGTGAGGCTTCAAAATGAAGAAGTTACAGTGAGACCAATCGCTGGAACCGTAAAAAGAGGAAAAGATAGCAAAGAAGATAAAGAATTGGCTGACAAGTTACAAAGTGATCCAAAAGAAATAGCTGAGCATCTTATGCTTATTGATTTAGGAAGAAACGACGTTGGAAGGATAGCTGAGGTCGGCAGCATTAAAACTACAGAGGAGATGAAAATTGAGAAATATTCACACGTCATGCATCTTGTATCAAATGTTGTAGGAAAAATAAAAAAAGGACTTACTTCTATTGATGTTTTAAAAGCGACTTTCCCAGCGGGTACTTTGTCTGGCGCTCCAAAAATAAGGGCAATGGAAATAATTGATGAGCTTGAACCCGATAGAAGGGGAGTCTATGGAGGAGCTGTAGGTTATTTATCTTGGACTGGAAATATGGATGTCGCAATTGCGATAAGAACAGCAGTTATTCAAGGGAAAAATCTTAGCGTAAGAGCTGGTGGAGGTATTGTTTATGATTCTGATCCAGAGAGTGAGTATCAAGAATCATTGAATAAAGCTATGTCCATTATGAAAGCTGTTGAGGAGATGGACTAATGCTTTTAATGATAGATAACTATGACTCTTTCACTTTCAATTTAGTTCAATATTTTGGTGAATTAGGTCAGAAAGTTAAAGTTATGCGTAATGATGAGGTTAGTCTTGATCAAATAGAGGATCTCAATCCAAAATTTATAGTAATTTCTCCTGGTCCTTGTACTCCTAATGAGGCGGGCATTTCAATAGATACAATTAAAAAATTTTCTGGAAAGATTCCTATTTTAGGCGTATGTCTTGGTCACCAGGCAATTGGAGCAGCTTTTGGTTCAAAAATAGTAAAAGCTAATCAAATTATGCATGGAAAGATTTCTAATGTGATTCATGATGGCTCAGAAATTTTTAAAAATATTGAAAGTCCTTTTCAGGCAACTAGGTACCATTCATTGGTTATAGACCCAGAAACTTTGAGCAAGGATTTTTCTGTTAACGCTTGGACAGAAGACGGGACAATAATGGGTATAAAACACAATTCCCAAGAAATTTACGGCCTTCAATTTCATCCAGAATCTTTAAAAACTATGGATGGGATGACCATGTTGAATAATTTCCTAAAAGTAAATGATTGATACTTTAATAGAAAACATTAAAAAAAAGATCAACCTTACTTTGGATGAAACGGAACAACTTTTTGATAAAATTTTTAACGGAGAGGTAGATACAAGTTCCCTTACTAGCCTCTTGGATGCTCTAGACAAAAAAGGAGAAACTCCTGATGAATTGGCTGGAGCCACTACCTCAATGCGAAAAAATTCTAAATTCATTGATGTTAATCATAATCAAGTTATTGATTGTTGTGGTACAGGGGGGCTAGGAAAAAAAATGATAAACGTTTCTACCTCTGTCAGTTTTGTTCTAGCTGCGGCAGGCTTAAAAGTTGCAAAGCATGGAAATAGAACTGCAACGGGTAAAAGCGGCAGCGCTGATTTCTTAGAAGCAGCAGGTATCAATTTAAATGAGTCATCTAAATATTTTTCTGACTCTTTAGATAAAATAGGATTAGGATTTCTATTTGCCCAAAATCATCATCCAGGCATGAAATATGTCATGGAAGCCAGAAGAATATTAGGTAAAAAAACAATTTTTAACCTTTTGGGTCCTCTATCAAATCCCGCAGGCGCAAACATTCAGTCTATTGGTGTTTTTCACGGTAAATGGATAAAACCAGTTGGCGAGGCTTTGAGAAATTTGAATTGCAAAGCTGCAGCAATTTTTCATTCAGATGATGGCTTAGATGAAATTTCTTTCTCTAGTAAAACCCAATTAATAGAATTATCTAAGAGTGAACTTATTACTCATGAAATAGATCCAAAAGCTTTTAAAATAAAATCTAAAAATCTTTCTGATTTAGAAATAGATTCTCCTCAAGATAGTGTTAGGAAAGTTATAGATTCTTTTGAAAATAAATTCTTACCAGGCAAGGAGATAATTTCTTTAAATGCAGCTCCAGCTTTGAAAATATCTTCTGTAGTAGATAATTTTGAAGACGGATACGATCTTGCTTACGAACTCATTTCGTCAGGCAAAGCACTTGAGAAATTTGATGAGTTTATAAATTTTAAGTCTTAGGTAATTTATGAATCATCTTGAAAAAATTATTCAAAGAACCGAACAAAGGGTTGAAACTTTGAAATCCACCTTTTCTAGAGAAAATCTTCAAAGTAATGGAAAGGAATATAAAAAAAGAAAATTTGTTGAAACTCTACATAAATCCTCAGAAGAGCAAAGAAATTCTGTAGTTGCAGAAATAAAAAAAGCCTCACCAAGCAAGGGTATTATTAGAGAAGATTTCGATCCCATCTGGACTGCTAAGCAATATGAGAAAGGTGGAGCTGCCTGTCTCAGCATACTAACAGAACCTGATTTTTTTCTAGGTAGTCTTGATTACTTATTAGAGGTAAGAAAAATCTGTCATTTACCTATTTTGCGAAAGGACTTCATAATTGATGAAATACAAATTTTGGAATCCAAAGCTTTTGGGGCGGATTGCATTCTTCTAATTGCTTCAATTTTAGATAAAAATAAAATTAAAGATTTTTATCAAATCGCAAAAGAAAATGAATTAGATGTTCTTATAGAAGTTCATGATGAGAAAGAAGCAGAAATAGCAATGGCAGTTTCACCTGAACTTTTAGGAATAAATAATCGAGATTTGAAGACCTTTGATGTAGATATTAATAATTCGATCAAAATCAAAAAAATGCTACCTAAAGGTCAATTAATTATCTCCGAAAGCGGCATCTATTCCAAAGATGACATAAATGATCTCAACGAAGCCAATATTTACAACTTTTTGGTTGGAGAATTTTTTATGAGAAAAAAAGAACCTTATAAGGCTGTTCAGGATTTAATAGCTTTATCACCAATATCATCTCGATAAAATCCATCCTTCCAGTCTATATTTTTGACTTTTTGATAAGCTAACTTTTTTGAATCTAGCAAAGTACTGCCTAATGCAGTAACGCATAGAACCCTTCCTCCACTGCTAAGAACTTTTCCTTCTTGAGTTTTTGTTCCCGCATGAAAGACTTTTTGGCGTGAATTTTCATTTTCTAAATTATTAATTTCTTTGTTTTTCTCATATTCAAAAGGGTAGCCTTTGGATGCTATTACTACACCAAGAGCTGAATTTTTAGTCCAAGAAATTTCTCTTTCATTTAAATTACCTTGCGCAGCTAGAAGACAAATCTCTGCTAAATCAGATTCCATTCTCATGAGAATTGGTTGTGTCTCTGGATCTCCAAACCGACAGTTAAATTCCAATACACTAATTTCTGAATTTTTTATCATTAACCCAGCATAGAGAAAGCCTTTGTAAGTTATTCCTTCTGATTTAAGGCCATCAATTGTTGGCTTTATAATTTTTTCCATTACTTGCTTATGAATTTCCTCCGTCACAATAGGGGCTGGAGAATATGCTCCCATGCCGCCCGTATTCGGGCCTAAATCATTATTATCTCTCGCTTTATGATCTTGAGAAGAAGCAAAAGGAATGGTTTTTTTACCATCGCATAAAACAATGAAGCTCGCTTCTTCTCCTTCTAGAAAATCTTCTATAACAACTTTCGTACCTGCAGAACCAAATATCTTTTTTTGCATAGCATCATCTAGTGCTTGGTATGCTTCTTCAGCAGAGTGCGCAATGGTTACACCTTTTCCAGCAGCAAGGCCATCTGCCTTAATAACAATAGGAAACTTAGACGCTGATATGTATTCCTTTGACTCTTTATAGTCTTCAAAAACTTCATACCCAGCAGTACGAATATGATTTTTCTTTAAAAAATCTTTCATAAATTTTTTTGATCCTTCAATTTGCGAAGCTTTTTTAGAAGGACCTAAAATAAGTAATTTATGTTTTTCAAACTCATCAACGATACCTTTAACTAGCGGGGCTTCAGGGCCGACAATAGTAAGGTCTATGGATTTTTCAATGGCAAAATCTCTCAGTGCAGATATATCTTCGGAATCAATATTAATATTTTCACACTTATTTTCTCTTTCAGTTCCTGCATTTCCAGGTGCAATGAAAACTTTTTGAACAAGAGAGCTTTGGGAGATTTTCCATGCAAAGGCGTGCTCCCTTCCACCGTTACCAATAATTAAGAAATTCACTTAATGCCTGAAATGTCTTACTTTAGTGAATAACATACTCATATCTGCCTCATTCGCAGCTTGAATAACTTCTTCGTCTTTGATTGAACCTCCAGGCTGAATAATGCATTTTATGCCCAGTTCATTAGCATTATCGACGTTGTCCCTGAAAGGGAAAAATGCATCAGAAGCCATTGATGCTCCATTCAATGAGAATCCAAATTCCTTAGCTTTAGAGGCAGCAATTTTACCGCTATCTATTCTGCTCATTTGACCTGCACCAATTCCTAATGTTTGTTCACTTGCAGCAAACACAATTGCATTAGATTTAACATATTTACACACCTTCCATGCAAACAAAGCATTTTGTATTTCATCTTTATTGGGTGCTTTTTTGGTTACAACTTCTAAATTATCTTCGGTAATAATTCTATTATCTGCTGACTGAATAAGGAGGCCTCCAGATACAGATAAAATTTTAATTTTGTCATTTATTTTTGGTTCAAATGAGAGAACCCTTACATTAGGTTTGGCAGTGAAAATTTTTAGAGATTCGTCTGAGTATGCTGGAGCAGCAACTACCTCAAGAAATTGATTATCAATCAATCTCTGCGCAACTTCGCCTGAAACCTTTTCATTAAAGGCAATTATTCCTCCAAAAGCTGAGGTTGGATCGCTCTCAAAAGCACTTTGATAAGCATCCAATAAATTTTTTCTTGATGATACTCCACAAGGATTGGCATGTTTTACAATGACACAAGTAGGTTCAGCAAAATTACATACGCAATCGATCGCAGTATCTGTATCTGCTATGTTGTTATAAGACATTTCTTTGCCTTGATGCAGAATGGATGAAGATATGCCAAAAGGCTTTGAAAATTTATGTTTAAAAAAAGAGGCCGTCTGATGAGGATTTTCTCCGTACCTTAAATTTTCGGTTTTTTCATAACTCAAAAGAAGATTCTCTTCAAATTGGTCACCATTAAAATAGTTTGAAATCTCTAAATCATAATTAGCTGTATGTGAAAAAACTTTGATTGCCAATTGTTTTTTTATAGATTTTGAAATAGTTTTGCTTTTTTTGAGTTCCTTTGTGACCAGATCGTAATCATTAGGATCAACAATTGTGGTAACGTGCTCATGATTTTTTGCAGCCGCTCTCAACATCGTTGGACCACCTATATCAATTTTCTCAATTATTTCTGCTTCAGTACTATTTGGATCTTTTGCAGTTGAATAAAAAGGATAAAGATTTACTACCACAATATCGATTTCATCGATGCTGTGTTCCTTTATGATTTTTTTATCAATTTTTCTTCGAGAGAGAATTCCTGCATGAATTTTGGGATGTAAGGTTTTGATTCTGCCATCCATTATTTCTGGAAAGCCTGTATGCTCTGAAACTTCAATAGCATCAATATTATATTCTTTTAGCAGCTGGTAAGTTCCGCCTGTTGAAATGATTTTGTAGTCCAGCGATATAAGATTTTTAGCAAAATCAATTATTCCATCCTTGTTCGAGACACTAATAAGGGCAATTTTAGACATCTTATTTTTTATTAATTTTGAGAAGGTCGTATTCTTTGAGTTTTGTTCTTAAGGTGCCCCTATTAAGGCCAAGCATTTTACTAGCCTCACTTTGATTTCCATTGCAATACTTCATTATTTCAAATAGAAGAGGCGCTTCTACTTCTTTTAAGACCATTGGATAAACATCAGATGATTTGTTGCCGTCTAACTCTCTAAGATACCTTCTGATTGATTTTCCGACCTGATATTTCAAAGAATTTTTATCGCTTGAATTATTTTTCTTTGAGACCATCAGTTAACCACACTTTCTTGATTACTTCCTATTTCCACTAAAGAAAGCATTCCTTGATTTAGAGACATCTTTGTTACTGAACAATTATCTGGATAAAAAGTAACAATTTTTTTTGATTTTTGTAAATAACCTACCAAAACGTTTATCACCATGAAGTGTGAAAAAATTAAAGTCGGTGATTTAAATGAATGAGTAACATTTATTATTTTATCTCTCCAATCTGCTTGAGGCTTTTCAATCTGATCTACATCCTTTGAAAACATTTCCCTCAACCAAGAAGGTCTTTCAGATATGTCTATCCCAGGAGAAGGAATTTCAATAAAGCTTTCATTAATTTCTACTTCCTTATTTAATTTCTTAGATATTGGTTCGGTGGTTTCTATTGCTCTTCTAAGCGGACTTGAAATGATTTGGAAATCATTCAAATCTTCTTGAGCAAGAATGTCTGAAATATTTTGGGCCTGCTCCCTTCCTCTCAGACTTAATTCTGGATCTCTATCAACTTCCCAAGATTTGGCAGCTTCTCCATGTCTTATGATGTAGATTTTCATCTTTTAAACTCTGATAAAATTGAATGTTTAGCATACAAAGAAATTCATGAGAACTCCAAGGGTATTTTTAAAAACTGAATTAAAAGCAAATTCAATTATTGAGCTTGATCAAAATATTTCAGATCATTTAAAAGTTACGAACAAAAAAATTGGTCAGCAGCTTCATCTGTTTGATGGGCGAGGTAATTCAACTTTTGGAAATATCATTGAAAAAAAGAAAAAAACCTTTTTAATTAAAACAAACAAGAATTTAAACTTTTCTAAAAAACTTAAACCAATATTTAATTTAGGTATCAGTGAGATAAAAAATTTTGATAACGTTGTAAAACATAGCACTCCTCTTGGGATCAATTCGATAAATTGCTTATCAAGCGAAAGATCAAAAATAAGAAAAAAACCTTCTCAATCAAAAATAGAAAGATGGAAGAAAATCGCTGCAAGCAGTTGCGAACAATGCGGAATGGATTGGGTCCCTCAAATATATTCAAATGAATTAATGTCTTGGGCACATAATTCAAATGACTCTTCAAAAATTGTGTTAAATCCCAGAGCAACTAAGTCCATTAAAGACTTAAAAAAAGCTGAAAGCCTCTCCATAGCAATCGGCCCAGAGGGCGGATTTACAGATAATGAAATAGAAAAATTAGAAGAAGAAGGATTTATTAGCATTAATTGTGGAGATATGATTTTTAGAACAGATACAATGCCGATCGTAATATTATCAATGTTAAATTTTTCTATGAGGGATATATCATGAAAATCGGTTTTGTAATGGAGCCAATTCCTGCAAAGAATCTAAAAAAGGATTCAACTTTATTACTAATGTTCGAAGCCCAAAATAATGGACACGATATATATTTTATTGATTCAAAAAATTTATTTATGAAGGACAATCAACCCTACTGTAAATATCAAAAGGTAGAAGTTTCTCTAAATGATACGAACTTCAACGTTTTGTCCTCTTCCGAGAATACAATGAATTTTTTTGAAGTGATCATGATGCGTCAAGACCCCCCTGTTGATTACTCTTTTATAGTAAACACAATGATTTTAGAAAAAGCTGCCGATTTAGGCGTTAACGTTATTAATAATCCTTCAAATCTAAGAAACTTAAATGAAAAAATATTTGCATTAAATTTTCCAAAATTCTGTCCACCTACTTTGATCACATCTGATTTTGAAATTTTTAATAATTTTCTTAAAGAGAATGAGCATATCGTAGTTAAGCCCCTTAACTCCATGGGTGGAGATTCTATCTTTCAACTAAAGAAGGATGATGAACATTTATCTAAAGTTTATTCAAAAATATCTAAGGAGGGCGAAGTAAAATTTATTGCACAAAAATTCCTTCCAGAAATTTCCATCGGAGATAAAAGAATATTAATTATCAACGGGAAAGTTCCTAAACACGCCGTTTTGAGAACGCCTCCTGAAGGAGAGTTTATAGGTAATTTGGCTGCAGGAGGATCAGCCTCAACTATTGAGCTTAACGAACAAGATAAAATTATTGCTCAGACGGTAGCAGACAAAATGTTGGATTTTGGGTTGTATATAGTTGGATTAGACATGATTGGAAATTTTCTAACAGAAATCAATTTAACAAGTCCCACTTGCTTTAGAGAACTCAATGATCAAGCAGATGAAAACTTAGCAAAACTTTTTGTAGATGAATTATTTGGGCATTGATTACGGAGAATTTAATTATGGATTTGCGATTGGCAATTCAATTACCAAAAATTCAACAACATATTTTTCTGAAAAAATTGCATCTGAAAAAGAAGCTTTAAAATTTATTGAAAATTTAATAAAAGAGTGGGATTTAAAAGGAATTATTCTAGGATATCCGCTTAATATGGATGATACTGATTCAAAACTTTCATTAAAAGTAAGCAAATTTAAAATAGCTTGTGAACAGCTGTTTGATATTGATGTTGAATTAGAAGATGAAAGACTTACTACATGGGAAGCCAAGGAAATTATGTCTGATAAAAATAACCTTACTGATAAAAAAACAACATCTCACGCCCTTGCAGCTAAAATAATTCTTGATACTTGGCTTAACAAAAAATAATAATGGCTCAATTACCTAGAGATTTTATTCAAAGAGTTTTAGATTCAACAGATATTGTTTCTTTGATCGATAGCCATGTTTCTCTTCAAAAAAGAGGAAAAGATCACTGGGCGCTCTGTCCTTTCTGTGATGATGGAAGTAAGCCTTCTTTTAGCGTAAGTCAACATAAGCAGTTTTATTATTGTTTCAAATGCAGAGCGAGTGGAAATGCAATTTCGTTTCTCACAGATCACCAAGGGCAAACTTTTATGGATGCCTTGGAATTTTTAGCAACCAATGCAGGCATCGAAATTCCTAAAAACTCAAGCAGCATAAATAATGAAGATTTTAAAATTTTTGACAAAATCAATGATCTTACTATGAAGTTTTTTCAAAAAAATCTTTCTGAGCAAAGTGAATTTAGTTCTGTTTATAAATATCTTAAAAGTAGAAATATTGAAGGGAAATCTTCCCAAAATTTCTCCTTAGGATACGCAACTAAAAGCTGGGATGATTTGTGCAAATATCTACTTAAAGAGGGTATATCTAGAGAAGATATTTTGAAAACAGGATTAATCAAAACCTCTGATAAAGGTAAAGATTATGACTTCTTTAGGAATAGATTAATGTTTCCGATACGAAACAGAAGAGGGCAGGTTATTGGTTTCGGTGGCAGAGTAATTGAGAATGAAGAACCAAAATACCTCAATTCTGCAGAATCTCTGGTATTTAAAAAAAATAGGGAGCTGTATGGCCTTTATGAATCCATTGAGAAAAATAGAAACATAAACAAAATTTTAGTGGTTGAAGGTTACACAGACGTCATTGCTCTATTTTCAGGTGGTTTTCCTTATGCGATGGCTACACTTGGGATAGCTACATCAAAATATCATCTTGAAAATATTCTAAAAATTACCAATGAAGTAGTTTTTTGTTTTGATGGTGATCAAGCAGGATCAGATGCAGCTAGAAGAGCAGTAGAAGTCACATTGCCTTTCATTAGCGATAATAGAAAGTTCAACATTTTGTTTCTCCCTGAAGGGCAAGATCCTGCAAGCATTATTGAAGAGCATGGAACGAATAAATTTGAGGAATATTTGAGTAAATCAGTGGTGCTTTCCAAATATATTCAAGATTCTTTTCTTGTTGGGGCTGACGATTCAATAGAAACAAAAGCAAACGCCATGAGAAGTTTTCAAAATTTTATAAAGTCTATCCCGCCTTCAAATTTCAAAACTTTGCTGGTTGAAGAATTTTCATCGAAGTTAGGTTTCAAAGTTGACGAAGCAATCCAACCACCAATAAAGAAAAAATCTTTCATAATGAAAGAAAACGAAACCTTTATTGAAAGTACAATTTTAAAAAAGATTCTAGCGGTTGTATTGGATTTTCCTGGAAGAATTAATTTAGATTTGTTCTCGTATTTTGACGTCAAGTCACAAATAAAGGAAGAAGAAACAATCGCCAAGATAATTGAATTTTGTAAATCAGCCCCCAACTATAATGCAGGACAATTAATTGTGGAATATCCTGAATTAAAGGCAGATATTACTTCTATTGCTGCTGATGAGAATATAGTTTCCGAAGCTAAAGCTAATGAATACATCGAAGAATCGATTAATTTTTATTTAAAAAAAGAGAATATTTCAAATCATGGATATCTACAGAAAAAGCTCATGGATGGAGATATCACTGAAATAGAAAAAATCGAATTGAAAAAAAGCTTGCTTAAAAAATTTGAAGGATTGAATGATCAAGAAAAGGAGCTACTAAAGTCTTTGTAATCTTATTACATATTTATTCAAACTTTAGCTCTTAAAAGATATAATCAACGACCTTTTTTAGAAATACATGTACGAAGAAGATTTAGATAGTAGCGGTTTAAGAGAACTCATTGAAAAAGGAAGAGAGCAAGGATACATATCTTATGCTGACATCAATGATTTCCTTCCAGAAGATGTATCAGATCCTGATCAACTAGAGGAAGTCATTTCTCTTATCAATGAATTAGGACTTGAAGTTTTAGAGAATCCTCCTGCCGAAGGATCAGAGTTTATACCCGCTGCAGAAAACCCACAAGAACAAGCAGATCCAGAAGGCGAAATTGCAATTGAGTCTGAGGTTGGAAGAACAACTGATCCAGTAAGGCTGTACATGAGAGAAATGGGATCTGTTGATTTATTGACGCGAGAAGGTGAGATATCAATAGCAAAAAGAATTGAAGATGGAGCAAGAGACTTACTCAGTGCATGTGTTCACTATCCTGGGGTGGTCGAGGGAATCATTGAAGATTATAAGCTAACCAAGAAAGGAGAAAAAAGACTTTCAGATTTAATAGTCGGCTTTATGGATGAGGATGAGCCTGTTACTGAAACTGCTGCTAGTAAAGATATTAAAGAAACAGAAGATGATGTTGAGGAAGAAGAGGATTCTGGTATTAATGAAGAAGAATTAGAAAAAAGATTCGCTTCCCTTAGAAGACAATTTAATAAAACTGAAAAGACTATTTCTGCAAGTGGGAGAAGTAGTACAAAAGCTCAAACAGACTTAGAAAAACTAGGCGAAATATTTAAGTTCTTGAAATTATCACCAAAAAAATTCGAAACGATTGCTCTCCCTGCAAGATTGAATTTTCAGCAGGTAAAAGAATTAGAAAGGCTTATTTATGACATCTGTGTCAGAGAATCAAAAATGCCACGAAAAGAATTTATTGAAATTTTTGTTGGCAGCGAAACCAAAGCTAACTTTTTGGATTCAACCTTGAGATCAAAAAAACCATTCGTGAAAACACTCAAAATCAGGAAACCTGAGATTAATTTAATTCAAAAAAGAATAAATGCTCTAGAAAAGGTATCTGGATTGTCTGTTCCTCAATTAAAAGAAGTTAATATGAGGATCACAAAAGGCGAATCAAAAATTAGAAGAGCTAAGAAAGATATGATTGAAGCTAACTTAAGGCTGGTTATATCAATAGCAAAGAAATACACAAATAGAGGTCTACAATTCTTGGATCTTATTCAAGAAGGGAACATTGGTCTTATGAAGGCGGTAGATAAGTTTGAATACAGAAGAGGATACAAGTTCTCTACTTATGCAACTTGGTGGATAAGACAGGCTATAACAAGGTCGATAGCAGACCAAGCAAGAACGATAAGAATTCCTGTCCATATGATTGAAACAATCAATAAACTAAACAGAATTTCCAGACAAATGCTTCAGGAAATGGGAAGAGAACCAACTCCAGAAGAGCTAAGTGAAAGGATGGAAATGCCTGAGGATAAAGTTAGAAAAGTTTTAAAAATTGCTAAAGAGCCAATCTCAATGGAAACACCTATTGGAGATGAAGATGATACGACTCTAGGAGATTTTATTGAAGACCCTCTTCAGAGTTCACCTATTGATGCCGCTACTGAAAATAATTTAACAGAGGCAACTGGCGATGTCTTAGGAAGTTTAACTGCAAGAGAAGCTAAAGTTTTAAGAATGCGCTTTGGTATTGGCATGAACACCGATCATACTCTTGAAGAAGTTGGAAAACAGTTTGATGTTACTAGAGAAAGGATCAGACAAATTGAAGCGAAAGCTTTAAGAAAACTTAGGCACCCATCAAGATCAGCCCATCTTAAAGGGTTCCTCGACGAATAATTTCTCTTATTTCAAATTTAACCTATATAATTCCTCTTCCTACGGGCCTGTAGCTCAGTTGGTTAGAGCAGCGGACTCATAATCCGTTGGTCGGAGGTTCGAGTCCTCCCGGGCCCACCAATAGTTATCTTAATTCTTCTCAGAGAAGGGATCGGTGAAATGATTATCTTCTCTTTTGGGAAGAAAATCAGCGTCATAAGCTCTTTCTGGATTTTCTCTAACTCTTCTATCAAGAGCTTCAGCATCCGGCCCAACTAAAATTCTCCATTGGTTTTTTTTCACTCCATCTAAAATAATTTTTGCAGCATCTTTAGCAGAAGTAAGCGCATTATTTTTGAAGTCATCTTGCCTTTGAATAATAGCCTCCCTAAATACTTCGAGTGATAAGTTATGAATTGGAGCACCTGCTTTCATCCAACCCTCTTTCATGAGTTGTAACTCATTATCATCTAAATCTTCAGGTCTTTTCCCTAAAATTATCCCTGTGTTCTGACTGATATCTGTTCCTATATGACCTGGCATAACCAAAGAAACATTTAAGTGCGGAGCATTTACTTTAAAATCATTAAGCATTGCTTCTGAAAAACCCTTTACGGCAAATTTAGCTGCTGAATATGAAGTATGTGGAACCCCGTCGCCTAAAGATGCCCAGAATCCATTAACGCTGCTTGTGTTAATTAAATGACCTTCGTCGCTTTTGAGTAGTGCTTCCATAAATGCTCTAGAACAGTAGTAAACCCCATACCAACAAACAGCAAAAACTTTTTCCCATTCTTCAATATCGCTCTTTATGAAGCTTTGACCGCCTCCGATACCTGCATTATTAAAAAGTAAATTTATTGATTCAGACTGTTGTTCTTCTAAAACAGCATCTCTAAATCGTTCAACTTGTTCCTTATTTGAGACATCGCATACATGTTTTGTAATTTTAGCATTTGGATTTATCGAAGCAGCCAGATCCATTGTTTGATCCATATTTTCTTCAATAACATCACACATAGAAACATTGCAGTTTGCTTTTGCTAATTGCAAAACAAGTTCTCTCCCCATGCCTGTGCCACCTCCGGTGACGACAGCAATTTTATTTTCAAAAGATTTCATTTAGCTATCATATGACTTATCAAAGTATAAGGAAACGACAGAATATGTTAAAAATAGGTTAAAAGGAGTTTAAAAATGACTAAAAAAGTTTGTTTGGTTATTGGTGCTGGTGGTGGAATTGGGGCAAACATAGCCAGAAAATTTGCACTTGAGGGGTATCACTCTTGTCTAGCAAGAAGAACAGATCAAGAGGGTCTTGATAAATGGATAGCAAACATTGAAGCAGAGGGAGGACAGGCCTCAGGTTTTTTAATGAATGCAATTGAAGGAGGCTCATTAGAAAAACTGATTAAGGATATCGAGGAAGGCATAGGCCCCATTGATACCTTAGTTTATAACTTGGGAGCTCAAACTGGCATGAAGCTTTTGGATCAAACAAGTCTTAAAGAATTTGAATGGGGATGGAAAATGGCAACTCAAGGACTTTTTAGAACAGCTAAAGAGATATGCCCCATTATGGCTGAAAGAGGAGAAGGAGCTCTGCTTGTAACTTCCGCTACCGCAGCAGTCAGAGGCAATAAAACTCAACATTCTCATGCTGCCGCAATGGGTGGAAGGAGAATGTTATGTCAATCTTTAAATGATGAATTTGGTCCGCAAGGTATACATATCGCTCACATTGTTATCGACGGTGCCGTAGATGCTCCCGATACTCTAGGTAAAATGCTAGGACCTGAAATGTATCAGAAGATGAGAGAAACTAAAGGAATGGAACACGATGGATTAATCCTTCCAGAAAAGGTTGCTGAAACTTATTTTCATCTAGCTAAACAACATAGATCCACTTGGACTCATGAAATAGATATAAGATCTTTTTCAGATATGGCTTGGTGGAATACAGATAGTAGTTTTACAAGAAAATAAAAAAAAAGGCGGTGTTTCCACCGCCTTTTTTACATATCCTATTTTATTAGAATCTGTACTGAAGTCCTGCTTTAAGAACAGTGCCGACAGGTGTATGAGTATATGCGTCATAACCAAGTTCAGAAGGCGCCTGAGGCGGATCTTCACCTAAAAGGTTATAAGCACTTAGATTGATTCTTACTCTATCGTCAGCCAGCCTAACAGTATAGTTAAAATCGAGTGTGTTCATTGAATCGATTTTATCTCCTAGAAAAGTATATCCAGCAGTAATAGTGTCAGGAATTTCATATTCACCGATGTGACGCACGTACATGTTTATCGAATGAATATCTAATTCAATACCCAGTCCAAGGAAAAGTTGGAGCTCAGGAAGTGATCTTAGATTTATAGGAGCTGTAGATGATCTTGTATTAAATTTACCTAAAGCATCGTAAGTTCCTCCACCGATTGCACCGTCAACATCATATTGAGTCAAGAGTGTTCCTCCGTAAGAGAAGGTCATCACTGTATTACCAGCATCAAAACCAACGCTTCCTTCAAAATCAAGACCTGAAATGTCAACGTCTTCTCCGTTAATAAGTTCAGTCTCAATTCTTACAATCCCGCTATCAGGATCTCCAGGAGTAACATAAATGATATCAGCACAAGGACAAGTAGCCGCCTCGGTTCCAAAACCATTGGTAAAGGCAATATTAAAGTAATCAAAAGTTATTTGACTTCTTTCATCAGGCCTTATGATGAAACCTAAGTTCATGTTGCTAGACTCTTCTGGTTGCAATGACGAGGCAACAGGAGTTGCAATTGTCACGAACTCTCCCAGAGGAGCATAACGCTGAAGACTTTCTTGAATATTATTAGATAATAATGGAACTCTATAAGTTTCCTCATATGAAAATCTTAAACTGAATATATCAGTAGCATCCCAGATAAAAGAAGCTCTGGGTTTTGTAACATCAGCTGCTTCATAATCTGAATATCTAACACCTAACTGAATTTCAAAGTTATCAGTAGCAGGTATGTTTACCTCACCAAATAGTGAAGTAATTTCTTGATCTAGTCTTTCAGTTGCATCCATTGTTAAGAAGTGAAAAACGGTATTACATTTACCATTATCTACACAACGGTTATCCCCAGCAGCTCTGTAAAAAGCATAATACTTTCTGTATTGAACTCCTACAGCCCAACCAACATCATTTGCTCCAAATCCTGAGAATACAAATTGACCTGTGGTAAGAGATTTTTTCTCTTCACTCTCTGGGCCACCCCAGAAGAAGTCCCATGCATCTGGATGGTTATAGTAAGGTTGATCAGGTGTAGCCCCGATTGCAGCACCAATTGGACTGTAATAGTGACAGTTTCCTTGACCCGCAGCAGCTAAAGCTGCATCGGTACCAACTTCATAAAATTCACCTGTTGCTGAATCTCTACAGTTTTCACCACCGATTCCATGCAAAGCCATAGTAAATCTATCGGTTAATACGTCACCCCAAGCATTACTCCACTCAGTAGAGGAATAATTAACAGAAGCATCGAATTGAACTGATTCGGTTATGTCACCTTTTACTCCAAGAACTGCTCTATTAGTATCGTGGTAATTAGGTCTTTCCATTCCTGGTCCTTCTACCGCTCTTGCACGACCCCACCAAAAAGCAGATGAGCCCATGTCTTGACCAGTCGCTCTTTCAATTTCTTGAAAACCTGGGTTATGGTCAGGTATAGATAAGTAAAATCCTGCTGCAGTTGGAGGATAAGAAGGTGATCCTGTGTAAGTTGTATCTAATCCAGCATGTAGATACTCAAAATACAGTTCTGTTGTATCGTTAATATCCGAACTTGCAGTAACAAAAAGTTTGTTTCTGGTTGTTGGATCAATCATGTTAGAAAAAGGAACGAAGTTATATCCACACTTAGAGTGAACGTTGAAACCAGTATCTGGTGACGGTACTGAGTATGACAAGCCTCCAGTTTTTGAAGCTTCAACAGCCTTAGTCATTCCACAAGTCGGATCCATAATTGCGTCTGCACCCTGTGCAACTCCACCTACGTGAAATGTACCTGGGTTACCAAAAGATGAAAAACCAAGAGGCCACGTAGTTGGACTGCTCCAATCTACCAATCCTCTGTCGATGTTCATCAATCTTCCAACTTCCTCATATTCATATGCAACAGTAAATCTGTTATCACCGTTTTGGTTTCCATAAATGAATCCAAAGTTATAACCAGGATCTGCATTATCGATCTGAGTTGTGGATACATTCATCTCAAAACCCTCAAAATCATTTCTGGTAATCATATTGAAAACACCAGCAACCGCATCAGAACCGTATGTTGTAGAACCACCGTTTTTAAGTAATTCAATTCGTTTTAATGCAATTGCAGGGAAGTTTCCAATGTCTACTGGAGATTCACCTGCGTTGGTATCAACAGCCGTTGGTACCATCCTTTTACCGTTTATTAAAACAAGGGTCCGACCAAGTCCAAGACCTCTAATGTTTACATTTTTAATACCGGTTACTGTTCCCCCTTCTATGAATTGCTCAGACTGGTTTACCGCTCCGGATACAGCAGTTAGATTTCTAACTAAGTCTGTAATCTCAGGCATACCAGATGATTCAAAATCATCCCTATCAAATGAATCAACAGGAACAGATAACACTTCTCTGTCAGTAGCGATTAAAGAACCAGTTACTACGACTTCTTCAGTATCATCATCCTGCGAATTTATAATAGGTACAAAAAGGAGGGAGATTAAAAATAACCTTAATAAATAGAATTTATTCATAATTTTCCCCCTAGAAAATAATCTATATGCATGCAGAATATTGAACTCTTAGGTATGCGTCAAACCCTTATTTTTGGCTTACAAACAAGAAAATTGAAAAAGGTCAAGACTTTTAATTCTAAATTTTTTTATTTTTTTAAATAAAGTTATAAAGATATTTCTAAAAGCAATTGATAATCATTATCATTTGTATATAATTGCGAATGATTCTCATTATCAATATGGAAATCAACTTAAAACTTTGGGAAAAAATTATGAAAAAAATTACATACACCGTATTGTTATTAATAGGTTCAATTAGCATATTTGCTCAAAACAATCAGGATGTTGAAGAGGTGGAAGTAAAAGGAAAAGTCCTATACGTTGACCAAGTCAATTCTTTAACCCCTCCAGTGCCAATTTTAGACGTCCCGCAATCAGTTTCCGTAGTAACAGACGAGGATATAAAAAATCAGGGTTTTAGAGAAATATCAGACATAATAAGGTATACCCCTGGTGTGAATACTTCCCAAGGTGAAGGGCACCGTGACGCTGTTGTTTTTAGAGGAGTTAGATCTACCGCTGATTTTTATCAGGACGGTGTCAGAGATGATGTTCAGTACTATCGATCTCTTTACAATGTTGAGCAAGTAGAGGTCCTCAGAGGTGCAAATGCACTTTTATTTGGTAGAGGTGGAACAGGTGGTTTAATCAACAGAGTATCAAAAAAGGCAGAGATTGGAGAGGCTTTCGGAAGTTTTGATATTGGTGCTGACTCTTTTGGAGGGTCTGACATAGCCTTAGATGCTAACTTTGCAACCTCGCAAAACACTGCAATTAGGCTTAATCTTCATACCGACTCTTTAGCAAATCACAGGGATTTTTATGAAGGAGAGAGGTATGGAATTAATCCTACCGTAAAAGTCCAAGTCAACGATGACACAGTCATTGATTTATCATATGAATACGCAGATCACGAAAGGTTCATTGATAGAGGTATCCCAACCGAAAATGGAGCTCCAGTTGAAGCACTTAAAGACGTTGTTTTTGGTACAAAAGATCTCAACTTGCAAACCTTAGAAGCAAGCATATTAAAAGGTATTCTTTCACATAATTATTCAGAAACTGGAA
Organism: uncultured SAR86 cluster bacterium; assembly: GCA_902604535.1. Lineage (GTDB taxonomy): Bacteria > Pseudomonadota > Gammaproteobacteria > Magnimaribacterales > AG-339-G14 > CACNYO01. Next base: position 4,833 of record CACKZK010000012.1, on the reverse strand, counting down.
AATTGAATATTTCTGTTACCGCAAATGATTTCAGCAAGTTATATAAAAACCTTTATGCATCTGGTTATGATGGAACATTAGTGACTATGGATGGTTATTTGGACCCCACAAGCAGAGAAAGTCTAATTTTCTCAGGAAATATTGTTAATGAATTTTCCAATGGCTCAACCACCGGAACAGTATTATTTGGTTATGACTACCTAGATACAGATAATAAAAATTATCGTTACAACACCTTCTTTTCTAATACCGAGGATGATAATGAAATATTTAAAGTATCAAGGCCTATGGATTTTTCTGTGAATTCAGATGGTATTGCTTCAACTGTTGACTATACAACAGACCTAAAGAGCAAATCAGAATCAGACATAGAAGTAAACTCCTTGTATCTGCAAGGAGATATAAACTTTAATGATCAATGGAAAATGATAATTGGAGGAAGGTTAGAAACTTTCGATATCACTGTAACGGATGTTAAAAAATCTCAAGCTCAAACAAGAGAGGACAATGTCTTCTCTCCAAGGTTTGGAGTTATCTACAAGCCCCAAGATACAATGTCAGTTTATTTAAGTTACAGCGAAAGTTTTCTGCCAAGATCTGGTGAACAATTTAAAGCTTTGAGCGCCTCATCGGCAGCTCTTGATCCAGATGTATTTGAGAATACAGAATTAGGATTTAAATATGATATCAGTGAAAAACTTTTTCTTGCTCTAAGTGCTTTCAATAGCGAGCAAACCAGAGCAGAAAGGACAGATGCTGATGCTGAACAATCTTTTGTTAGAGGTCTAAAAGTAAGCGGTTTTGAAATAGAGCTGACAGGAGATATCGATGATCAAAATAGCCTATCTTTTGGATATTCCTCCCTTGATGGTGAGACAAAAAGTGGAGGTCAACCAAGAGAGATTCCAGAACAGATGCTCTCTGCCTGGTATTCATACCAAGCAAACGATCTATTTGGTCTTGGAATTGGTGTAACGCATCAAGGAGAGTCAGCAATAAAAGATGATAAGCCAACATTATTATTACCTGACTATACTAGAGTCGACTTCGCATTCTTCTTTAATGTTTCTGAAAATGATGTTGTAAGGATAAATATCGAGAATGCGACCGATGAGTTGTATTTTCCTCATTCGCATAGTACTCACCAAGCTTCAGTAGGGGAGTCAGTAAATGCAAGAGTTTCATACACAAGAAGGTTTTAAAATAAATCGTAAAATATAGAAAGAGATGTTTGCTCCGAATTCCATGATTTCAAAAGCCGCTGGCGGAGCGGTCATGAATTCCAATACCCTAATGAGGATTCGGAGCAATTCATCTCAAAAAGATCAGTTCTTAATTAGGAGAGAGAGCTGAAGGGAAAATCAATCTTACCATCTGTACCTACCATCAAGATTGATTTTCCCTACACTTTAAAATTTTGGAAGAGTTTTTTTATTCGTTCCTTACAAACACCCCTGATGAAAAATTAAGCTCTTCCTCTCTTTATTTGGTAAATTATTAGAATGAATGAATTCATTATAGTCTTCAGAGAAACTCTCGAGGCTTCTTTAATTGTTGGGATTATTTATACGATCCTCATAAAAAACGAACTTTACGAATCGATTAAAAAACTGTGGATCGGTGTTGCTGCAGCCCTTGTTTTTAGTGTTCTTGTAGGTTATATGGTTTACGTACTCAAAGAGAGTTTCAGCAATGAATCTGCAAGGGCTCTTTTTGAATCAGTATTTATGTTTATTACAGCCGGTTTGATTTGGTATGTCATTTTCTGGCTATCAAAACATGTAAGCGATAGAAAACAAATTGAGGCAGAAACTAATACTGCTGTTCAGGCTTCAACCTGGGGAATTTTCTTTGTAATTTTCTTCTCCATCCTAAGGGAGGGATTTGAAACGGCAATTTTCCTTTTGGGTAGCTTTTCAATGACAGGTTCCTTTAGTTACCTTGGTTTTACTGTGGGTGCAGCATTAGCAATTTTAATCGGTTATCTTGTTGTTGTTCAGGGGAAAAGAATTAACTTAAGATCTTTCTTCCAAGGGACTACTTTATTGCTGGTATTCTTGGCATCAGGCATGATCGCTTATGGTACGCATGAGGCCGAAAGTTACCTTGTTAAATCAGATAATCTCCAATTGATAGGTTTAGAAAATAAATCGGATATCGCTCGTCCTTGGGACATTTTAAAACCCAAGAATAGTCTCGAGGAAACAGACAACTCTTTCTTTTATTCCTTTGATTTGAAGGGCAAACAACAGTATACGCACATCATGCATGACAGCGGAAGAGTTGGTGTATTTCTCAAAGGTTTTTTCGGCTATAACAGCAATCCAAACTACATAGAATTACTTTTCTGGATTATCTCTTTGATCGGAGGGATAGCTCTTTGGAGATCTTTCTATCGCCCAGCAACCTAAGTTAAGAATTTAAATTTACTACTTTGTTGTCTGCTTCTACCCTTTCTAGAGACATTTCTGTCCAAACATCATCAATAGCACTTAAAAAGTTTTGAATATCCGTTGCGTTATGTTTTGGGGTAATAGTCACTCTAAATCTTTCATCACCTTTTGGAACTGTTGGGAAGAAGACAGGTTGAATATAGATTCCGTGCTTATCAACCAAAAGATTTGCAGCGTCTTTACAGAGGATGGGATCTTTGATGAGAATTGGAATTATGTGACTATCGTTTTCAATGAAAGGGATATTAAGGTTTCTTAAACCCGCTCTTATTTGATCAGAATTAAATTTTATTTCTCTTCTAAGATGATCTGCTTTTTTGGCTAGTTTTATTGCTTTGACGGAACTTGCAACAATGGACGGATTTACTGATGAAGTGAATATAAATCCAGGAGCAAAACTTCTGATGAAATCTATGATATCTGCGTTAGCAGCCACATAACCACCTAGTTGACCAAAAGACTTTGAGAGAGTTCCATTAATAATATCTATTTTATCGGAGACTCCAGCTTCAGCAGCAATGCCTCTTCCTTCCGGACCGTATAAGCCAACAGAATGAACTTCGTCTAGATAAGTAAGCGCATTATATTTCTCTGCAAGCCAAATAATTTTCTCAATAGGAGACCTTAAGCCTTCCATAGAATAGAGGGACTCAAACACAATCATTTTAGGAGTATTTGCATTTGACGTTTTTATTAGCTCCTCTAGATGTTCGGTATCGTTATGTCTAAAAATATGCACTTTAACGTTGGCATTTTTTATTCCTTGAATCATCGAAGCATGATTTAGTTCGTCTGAATATATTTCAATTCCTTCTAGTTTTTTACACAAAGTCCATAAGGTTGATTGATTGGCTGTATAAGCAGATGGAAATATCAAGGCAGAATCTTTTTTGTGCAATTCAGCAAGCGTCCTTTCAAGACCCGCATGATATGAAGAAGTTCCAGAGATGTTTCTTGTACCACCAGAGCCAGTTCCTAATTCCTGTGTAACTTTGATGGTTTCATTAACAATAGCAGGATGTTGACTCAGGTTTAAATAATCATTACTGCACCAAACCTCTACCTGTCTTTTAGACTCTCCATCGTGTTCGGTTGCTTTTGGAAAAGTTGATCGTGTTCTATTTATTTCACGAAATTTTCTGTATAAACCCTGCGACTTTAGAGATTTAAGTTCGTCGCTAAAAAATTTTTCATAATTCATTTATTACCTACCATTTATTTCAACTTGTTTTACAAAATGAATTGGTGAGAACTATAACACAACAGAACTTCTTCCAACATTCGGGTATCATTGTGTTTTTGTTAAGAACAAACAGTTATATTGAAAATTATCAGAATACTTTCAAGAAATAGCAATCTGGCTAAAATACAAGCTCATCTTGTTGCAGATGAGATCAAAGAAAAATATCCTGACATGATTGTCACTCACTCATATAGAGATACCAAGGGTGACATAGATTTAACGACCCCTTTAAGCAAAATGCCTGAGCAAGGTGTCTTTACATCAGACTTGAGAGATGCTCTTTTAAATGATGAGACCGATATGGTTGTTCACTCTTGGAAAGACTTACCTATCGAAATGCCTAAAGGTACTAATATTGTCTCAACACTTGCAAGATCTGATAGTAGGGATATTCTTTTTCTTAAAAAAGACTCAATCAAAAAAAAATCTTTAAAAATCTATTCTTCCTCTCCAAGAAGGGAGCGAAACCTTACAATGTCGTTGCCTGTTTTATTGCCGTGGAAAATATCTAAGACGGAATTCCATCCAATAAGAGGAAATATTCAAACTAGGTTTTCTAAATTTTTAAACGATACATTGGATGGGGTAGTTATTGCCAAGGCAGCAATTGATAGACTTGTTGAGGATGAGGATTTTGTTGAGCTTTATAAAAAGAATTCTAATTCATTTTCTTGGATGATATTACCAAATTCAATAAATCCATGTGCTCCTGGTCAAGGTGCTCTTGCTATTGAAGTTGCAGAAAACAATGACTTTGCAAATTCTATTGCGGCCTCTATAAATGACGAAAGTACCTTTGATGCAGTATCTAGAGAAAGAAAAATTCTTTCTCAGTATGGAGGGGGATGTCATCAAAAAATAGGCATATCAATAAGAAAGGTCAATTTAGGCGAGATAACTAACATTATCGGTCTAACAGAAGATGGCATTGAATTAAAGGAGAGCACTTTTAAGCAGATACCAAAGTTAAAAGTTGAACAAAAAGTAAATAAAAATGAAATTTTTCCAACAGAAAAAGAGAAAAGTATTTTTTTTGAACGCAAATTTATTCAAAGCACTATAAAAAAAATAGAAACAATGGAGAACAAAGGAATTTTTATTTCCAGACAGGATGCACTATTGGATGGAATTAGAATC
>CACKZK010000011.1:0-25871 GCA_902604535.1 uncultured SAR86 cluster bacterium | reverse complement strand
ATATCCACAGTTGATTTTACATCATACTAAATTTGATTCTAAAAACTCTCCGACTAAATAGAATGATCCATAGATAATTATCGCATCGAATTCATTTTTGTCTTTTATCTTTTCAAAAGTAACTTTTAAACTTTCACTGTGAGAACCAATGCTTTCATTATCAACTGAAGTTAAGAATTTCTCTGGATTTAATAATCTTTTTTCTTTACATCTGGGAAAATGCCAACAATCAATAATTTCTTTAAGTGGAGAAATCAGGTCGTAACTATTCTTTGATGATGCGAAAATTGCAACAGTTTTTTTTCCTTGATTGCTTTTAAGGAGTTCTTTTTTTAATTTCTTTAATGCAGACAAGTTGTGGCAGACATCTATTAAGATAAAAGGATCTTTTGAAATAACTTCACATCTTCCTTTAATAGAAAATGAATTTAATGCTTTTTGAATTTGGTTTTCTGAAATCTTGATTCCTAAGCTTGTGAATGATCTTATAGCAACCGCAATAGATGATGAATCTATACTTTTTGTATCGTCTAACTTGAATTGATTCTTTTTATCAAAATAGAGAATACTTTTTTTGGTTTCTTTTACTTCGAAATCTTTTTTTAAAATTGATGAGTTAGCATTTTTAATACTGATTTCTTGTTCTAGAGAATTCGGCATTTGGGAATGGCCAAAAATAAAATGTTTATTTTTTTTAATGATTCCAGCTTTTTCTTTTGCGATATTTTCTATTCCCTTACCTAAAATTTCTTCATGATCAAGTTGAACATTAGTAATAATAGATAAATCTGCGTTTAAAATATTTGTGGGATCTAACCTTCCACCAATGCCAATTTCAACAATCCAGAGATCAATATTCTCATCATTGAAAATTTTCATCATAGCTAAAGCTAAATACTGAAAAAAATTAAGCGGGATATCCCCTTTGACCTCTTTAATGCTTTCCAAAGAGTTCAAAAATAGGTCATCCGATATTGGCTCACCATTTATTTTTATTCTTTCGTTAATTCGAATTAAATGAGGCGAGGAAAAAGTACCTACTTTTAAGCCTTTCTGTAAAGCTAATTGAGTTAATATTTCACCTGTGGTTCCTTTTCCATTTGTGCCAGATATAAGAATAATCTTTCCTTTAGGTTGAATGTTGAGAAGATCATAAACTTTCTGAGGATTTATGAGACCCTTTTCAGAGTAATCTTCTGAAAAGAGGAACTTACCTATCCAAGCTTCAAGCTTCGTCAATCTTTGGAGATAATTTTGATACTAAATTAAATATTTTTTCTTTTAGTTCAGTTCTAAGTACTATCATATCGATCATTCCATGCTTTAAAAGAAATTCACTTTTTTGAAAGCCTTCAGGTAGTTTGACTCTTACTGTTTGCTCGATGACTCTAGGTCCAGTAAACCCAACCTGAGCTTTCGGTTCGGCTATATTTACATCTCCCAACATGGCAAGACTCGCGGCAACGCCTCCATAAATTGGATCGGTAAGGACCGATATAAAAGGCTGCTTTGCTTGCTTGAGATCATTGAGAGCTGCTGCTGTTTTTGCCATTTGAAATAAAGAAACTAATGATTCTTGCATTCTTGCTCCTCCGCTAGTTGAAAAACAAACAAAAGGTAATTTCTTATCGACTGCATAATACACTGCATCAGTGAATTTTTGACCTACCACTGAACCCATCGATCCGCCCATGAATCTGAATTCAAATGCTGCGGCGACCATTTCTCTGTCTTTGACTTTACCATAAGCGGAAATAATGGCTTCTCTCTCATTTATTTTATTAATAGATTCTGAGATTCGATCTTTATATTTTTTAGTATCTTTAAAATTAAGCCAGTCTTTAGTTTCTATGCTTTCTGAAATTTCTTGATACTCATCATTATCAAAGAAATAGCTCAATCTGTGTCTTGCACCTATTCTTATGTGATGGCCACAGTTAGAGCAAACATAGTGATTTTCCTCTAAATCAGGTCCATAAATTATCTCATTACAATTTGGACAACTCTGCCAGAGCCCTTGGGGAATTGGACTAGGTCTCTCTTCAGGATTTTGTCTGGTAAAAGAAGGAAGAATTTTATCAAACCATTTTTTCATTTTTTTCTAACATCCCTTCTAAATTTTCTTAGAGACTTTTCTAAAAACTTCAACGAGTCATTCAATCTAAAATTATTTTGCTCAACAATATCAATTAATCTACTTCCAATAACTACACCATCAGATATTTTTGCCATTTTTTGAGCAATCTCCCCTTCTTTTATTCCGAATCCTACCACAACCGGAATTTTTGTTTTTGATTTGATGTATTTAACCTTATCTTGCACTTCCTTGAAATTTGATAGTTTGGCGCCTGTTACTCCCCTAAAAGATACATAATAGATAAAACCACTAGAAAACTTCACTATTTTTTCGATTGTTTTTTTGGGAGTTGTGGGAGAAATTAGCCTGATTAAATCCAAATCAACATCTTTGAGTTTATTATAAAAAAATTCGCTTTCTTCGTAAGGCAGATCCACAATGATCAATCCATCAACTCCAGCCTTTTTTATTTCTTTGAACAGATTCTCTCCTTGTGAGAGAAAATTATTCATGTAGCCCATGAGTACAATTGGCTTATCTTGATAATGGATCCTCAACTCCTTAACTAATGATAATATTTTGCTAAAAGTAATATCAGAAATTAATGCTCTTTCGTGAGAACGCTGAATAACAGATCCTTCTGCCATAGGATCCGAAAAAGGAACTCCTATTTCGACGATATCTGCATGAGATAATAGTTTAAGAAAAACTTTTCTTGAAAAGTTTAAATTTTTATCTCCAGCTACATAGTAGGTTATTAGTGTTTTTGACTCTTGATTTTTTGCCCTTTCAAAAGAGTCTTTGATTCTTCCCATTTTAGATCAAAAATTAATTCCATCAGCCTTGGCCACTGATTGCATATCTTTATCTCCTCTACCAGATAAATTGACAACTACGATGTCTGATTTTTTCAATTTTTTAGCATTCTTGAATACCCAAGCTAAGGCATGTGAAGTTTCTAATGCTGGCATTATTCCTTCAATTCGACTTAAATCGTGAAAAGCTTTAAGAGCTTCTTTATCTGTAGCTGCTTCATAATGTACTCTGCCCATATCTTTTAAGAAAGAATGTTCGGGACCTACTCCAGGATAATCTAACCCAGCTGAAACTGAATGAGTTCCTAAAATTTGACCATCTGAGTTCTGCATTAAATAAGTTTTCATTCCATGCAGTACTCCAGGAGAACCATCGCTTAAAGGTGCAGCATGCTTGCCAGAACTTAACCCAGATCCGGCGGCCTCGACTCCAATTAAATCTACCTCTTTGTCCTTTATAAAAGGGTAAAAAATTCCCATGGCATTGGAACCTCCTCCAACGCAAGCGACAATTTTATCTGGATACTTTCCAAAAAGGATTTTTGATTGTTTTTTTAATTCCGTTCCAACTATCGAATTAAAATCTCTAACAATCATAGGATATGGATGAGGGCCGGCTACACTTCCAATGATGTAATGGGTATCATCTATGTAAGAAACCCAATCTCTCATGGCTTCATTCATTGCATCTTTTAATGTCGATGTACCTGAAGAAACGGGACACACCTCTGCTCCCATTAATTTCATTCTATAGACATTCTGGGCCTGTCTTTCGATATCTTCAGATCCCATAAAAATTATGCATTCTATCCCATGACGCGCGCACACAGCTGCAGTTGCAACGCCATGCTGTCCTGCTCCAGTCTCTGCAATAATTCTTTTCTTACCCATTTTCTTTGCTAAAAGAACTTGGCCAACAGTATTATTAATTTTGTGAGCCCCGGTATGGTTTAAATCTTCCCTCTTAAGGAAGACTTTGGCTCCATTAAGTTTGTCGGTCCATCTCTTTGCAAAATACAAAGGCGAAGGCCTTCCAACAAAAGTTTGAAGGTCATTAGTTAACTCTTCCTGAAATTTTTTATCATTTTTAACCTTTTTATATAGAGATTCTAGTTCTTCTAATGCAGAAATTAAGGTTTCAGAAACGTACCTGCCTCCAAATGATCCAAATCGTCCATTTTTGTCAGGATAGTTATAGTTATTAGTTTTATTAGCCATTTTTTTTCAAAACATTAAAAAAAGTCTCTATTTTGTCTATATCTTTTATTGCTTCCTTAGACTCTAGTCCAGAATTTACATCAATTCCAAAAATATTATGCTTTTTGCTTAACAAATCAGAAACGTTACTAGAATTAATGCCTCCTGCAACGATTATTTTTTCTTTTTCAGTTTTTGGAATAAGCTTCCAATCAAAAGCAACCCCCGTTCCACCCTTTTGAACTGAATTACCCGAATCAATTAAAAAAGCATGAGCGCTAGAGTATAAATCCATATAGTTTTTCCAATACCTTAAGTTATGAGCATGAAATGCTTTAATATATTTTCTATCAAATGATTCACAAAACCCAGCCGGTTCATCTCCATGAAATTGAATTATTGAATTAGGAAATTTTTTAATAACTGTTTTAACCTCTTTCTCGCTAGGATTAACAAATACGAAAACTATATCTAGTTCCTTATCTAAACTTTCATGAATTTTAAGTGGCACATCCAATTCAACATACCTGGGTGATTTTTCATATCTAATAAACCCCAGTGCATCGGCTCCTAAATTTGAACAAAGCAATCCAGATTCTGTGTCATTTATTCCGCAAATTTTTGTATAGATGCTCATGTTTTCAAAATATAAACGAACTATGTTCAAAATTAATACAGGGTATCTTCATTGCTTTAGGATATTCGGGGCCAAAATAAAATAACCCTTTAGACGTAATTGTTTTACCGGCTAAGTTTCTGTCTTTAGCAGCTAGGATTCTTCTCATGATATCTGGATTTAAGTTATCATCGGATATCATAATTAAGGTACCCATAATAATTCTTATCATATTATGTAAAAATGCATTCCCGGTAATATCAAAAAAAATAAATTCTCCCTTCCTTGAAATTTTAATTGATTCAAGATTTCTAAAAGGACTATGAGATTGACATGAAGATGAACGAAAAGAACTAAAATTATTTTCTCCAATCAAAAATTTAGAAGCTTTTTTTAACTTACTAACATTAATTTTCTTTTGAACAGATAAAGAATAATTACTCGAAAAAACAGAACCGGTTGATCTTTCTTCAATAACGTACCTATATCTTCTTTTAATGGCTGAAAATCTTGCACTGAAATCTTTATCAACTTTTTTTATCCAAATTGCTTTGACTTGAGGACCCATTAAGGAATTAAGCCCCTTGAGGAAAGATTCATCGGTTCTACTTTTGGTTGTCTCAAAATGAACAGTTTGATTCAGTGCGTGGACGCCGGAATCAGTTCTTCCTGAGCAAATTGTTAATATTTTCTGATCAAGAAATTTTGATAGTGATTTTTCAACGATATCTTGTACGGTTGTGTGACCCTTTTTTTGTCTTTGCCAGCCTTTTAAATTTGTACCTATGTACTCTAACCCAAGCGCGTACTTCTTAACTTCCTTGATCATTTATCTTTTGAAGAAGAGTATCGGCTTTATTTTTTTGTTCAAAATTAGGACTTAAATCAAAAACCTCATAAATGATAGCTTTTGCATCGTATGCTTTTCCCATTTCGATATAACTAACGGCTAAATTTAATCTTGCATCAATCGGATCACCAACTTCTGCATACTCATCATTGAGCAATTCATGCGACTTATTTTTAATGAGTGAAGAAAGGATTTGGTAACTATTCCAAGCTGCTCCTTTTCTTAAATTATCAGAGACAATCCAAAAATTAGCTCTATTATCTTTCCATAAATCCTTTCTTAATCTGCCTATAAAAACTTCATTGGATTTTTCAGCATGAGTAACTGGAGTTGGGAAAAAATCTTCATCGGAATCACACAGTATGAGTCCATTTTGATTATTAATTGAATCTTTAACTTCTTCTAAATTAATTTCTTTTTCTGTTTCCAAGTGTATGACCTCTCCATGACCTCTTTGAACTGGAACTCTTACGCATGTTGCTGATACCTCAATGTCATCAGAAAATATCTTCTTTGTCTCAGTCGTAAGTTTCATTTCTTCTTCTGAATAATTATTTTCTAAGATGTCGCCAGCAAGAGGCAATGCATTGAAAGCTATTTGCACTGGGTAAACATTATTAGAAAGTTCTTCACCATCGAGAATTTTTCGAGATTGTTCTTTAAGTTCATCAGAGGCTGATTGTCCTGTTCCTGATACTGATTGATAAGTAGCAACGTCTACTCTTTTTATATTAAACAGATCATGAAAAGGCTTTAGAGCAACTACCATTTGGGCAGTGGAACAATTTGGGTTAGCAATTATTGCAGGCAAATTAAGATCTTCTAATCTAGATCCATTTACTTCAGGAACAATGAGTTCAAGATCGTCTCTGTTTCTAAAAAAAGATGAATTATCTATGACAGTGCAACCTTTCTCGATAGCTTGAGATGCGTGAGATTCAGCAACTGATGATCCGGCTGAAAAAAATGCAACGCTAGCTTTACTAAAATCGAAAAGTTGAAGATCTTCAATTTCTATAATTTTTTCAAAATATTTAATTGCCTTACCTGCAGATTTAGATGAAGCAACCAAGAAAAGATTTTCAGCGGGAAACTGCTGTTCTGCAAGAATTCTCAAAAATTCTCTTCCAACCGCACCCGTGGCACCTACTATTGCTAACTTAATATTAGACATGATCGATAATTATTTTTGTTAATTCTTTAGTTGAACAAATTTTACTATTATTATCAGCAATATCTTTGGTTGCGTATCCATCATTAAGAGTATTTGAGACTGCACTTTTAATCTTTTCTGATATCTCTAATTGATTAAGTGAATACCTAAACATCATCCCAACTGAAAGAATCATCGCGATTGGGTTTACTGTTCCTTGTCCTGCAATGTCAGGAGCACTGCCATGAACTGGTTCATACAACCCTTTATTTCTGTTATCCAAGGAAGCAGAAGGAAGCATTCCGATAGATCCAGTAAGCATTGCAGAAATATCAGAGAGGATATCTCCAAATAAGTTGCTTGAAAGAATGACATCAAATTGTTTGGGGTTTTTCACAAGCTGCATGGCAGCGTTGTCGACAAGCATATGACTTAATTCTATATCTGGATAATCTTTTGATACATCTATTACAACTTCCCTCCAAAATTCAGACACTTCTAGGACGTTTGATTTATCAACTGAACAAACTTTTTTGTTTCTTAAGGATGCAGAATCAAAAGCAACTCTGGCGATTCTTTCAACTTCATGCCTTTCATAAATCATTGTATTAAAAGCAGAAGATGATTTTTTTTCTCTAGGCTCACCAAAATATATACCACCAGTGAGCTCTCTTACGATAAGCATATCAAGATCTTTTATGATATCGGGCTTTAAGGATGATGCTTCCAAGGAACTATCAAATAAAATTGCTGGCCTTAGATTTGCAAACAGGCCTAATGAAGATCTTAGTTCTAACAACCCTTTTTCAGGTTTTTCATAAGGAGGAAGTGAATCCCATTTAGGACCTCCCACTGCACCAAATAAGATTGAGTCTGCTTGAGATGCTTGATTCAAAGTTTCATCTGATACTGGTAGTCCATGGGCATCAATTGAAGCTCCGCCGATAAGACCTTCGATCAAATTGAAGTTAATCTTGAAACCTGATTGGATTTTTTCAAGCAAAGAAATCGCACTTTCCATGATTTCTGGACCCACGCCATCACCGCTTAAAAGAAGTAAATCAATGTCTTTCATTTAAACAACCAAGGTACAGTTTTTTTATAATTTTTCTCAAAATCTTCTATTTTATTTTGATGTTGGAGTGTAAAACCTACTTCATCAATTCCATCTAAAAGAAACTTTTTCTTAAAATCATCCAATTCAAATGGGATTTGATTTTCCTCTAGGTAAATAAATTGATTATGGACATCTACTTCAATGTTTATTATTTTTTTCTCTGTTATTTGTGTAAATATTTCATCAATTATTTCTTTATCTATTTCAATGAGTAAGAGACCATTTTTATAGGAATTATTTTTGAAAATATCAGCAAAAGATGGAGCAATGATAGTTGTAAAGCCGTAATCAGTTAAAGCCCAAACAGCATGTTCCCGACTTGATCCGCAACCAAAATTTTCTCTGGTTATTAAAATATTGCAAGATTTGTAAAGATCATGATTTAGAATGAAATCAGGATTTAATTTTCTTTTTGAGTTATCTGAATTCAAATCACCTTTATCAAGATATCTCCAGGCATCGAATAAATTTGGACCAAAGCCAGTTCGCTTTATGGATTTTAAAAATTGCTTAGGGATTATTTGATCTGTATCCACATTGGCTTTATCCAAGAACACTGCCTCTCCAGAAAAAATATTTGAAATAGATTTATTCATGACGAGATATCAATAAAATTTCCAGCTAAAGCTGCAGCTGCTGCCATAGCTGGGCTCACAAGATGAGTTCTACCTAAGTGACCCTGTCTACCCTCAAAATTTCTATTAGAAGTAGAAGCACATCTTTCTTTTTCTCCTAATTGATCTGGATTCATTCCTAAACACATAGAACATCCAGGCTCCCTCCACTCAAATCCACTAGTGATAAAAGTTTCATGCAGACCTTCTTCTTCGGCCTGTTTTTTAACTAATCCTGAGCCCGGAACAATCATAGCTCTTTTTATCTTCTTAGAAATCGCATTGCCATCTAAAATTTCTGCTGCTTTCCTTAAATCCTCGATTCTTGAATTAGTACATGAGCCTATGAAAATTTGATCAAGAGAGTAATTCTCTAGAGAGTCTCCAGCACTTAAGCCCATATAGTTTATAGCTGCCTCAAAGTTATTTCTTTCAGTTTGTGAGGAGTAATCCTCCTTAGATGGTATTCGATCTTTTACTCCTATTACCATTTCAGGTGAAGTTCCCCAAGTAACTTGTGGTTCAATTTCTTCAGCAAAAAAGTTATGAACAGTATCAAAATTGGAGTTTTCATCAGAATGAAATGTTTTCCAGTATTCAAGAGCTGTTTCATATTCATCACCTTTCGGGGAATGAGGTTTACTTTTGAGGTAATCAAATGTTTTTTGATCTGGAGCGATCATCCCAGCTCTTGCACCTGCTTCTATAGCCATATTACAAACAGTCATGCGCCCTTCCATAGAGAGACTCTCTATTGTAGATCCATCATATTCAATAACGTGACCTGTACCTCCTGCTGTACCAATCTTTCCAATTAAAAACATTGTTAAATCTTTAGCAAAAACATTTTTTTTCAAAGGCCCATTGATGGAGATTCTCATGTTTTTTTGTTTGTTCATGACTAAGCATTGTGTTGCAAGAACGTGCTCAACTTCGCTTGTTCCGATTCCCATTGCAAGACATCCAAATGCACCATGAGTTGAAGTATGTGAATCACCACAAACTATTGTCATGCCTGGTTGCGTAAAACCTTGCTCTGGGCCGACAACATGAACAATTCCTTGGTTCAAATCATTTAGGTCGATTAAATCTATACCAAAATCATGACAATTGATCTGCAGTGCCTGAATTTGATCTCTACTAATGGTATCTTTTATTCCTCTTAATCCTTTAGATCTATCTGTTGTGGGTACATTGTGATCAACTGTCGCAACAATAGAATCTACTCTTCTTGGACCAAGACCTTTAATCTTCAACCCTTCAAACGCTTGCGGCGAAGTAACTTCATGAACCATGTGAAGATCAATGTAAAGCAAGTCACCGTTATCAGATCTACTGCTGACAAAATGAGTATCCCATAACTTATCGTATAGGGTTTTAGGATTAGGATTATTCACTTGTAGGAATCGTATAAGATGAGTTTTCTAAGTCATTATTTTGAGCACGATTTCTCAGATAGTGATCCAATAAAATTATTGCAACCATGGACTCAGCTATTGGGACAGCTCTCAGGCCAACACATGGATCGTGACGACCAATTGATTGAACAGTAGTTTCTTCTCCAAATTTATCGACAGTTTTACCTTCGGTGCTGATACTCGATGTAGGTTTTAAAGCAATTGCAATATCTATTGGCTGGCCTGAAGAAATACCGCCCAAAATTCCGCCTGCGTTGTTAGAAGCAAATCCATCTCGATCTATCTCATCTCTATGTTCGCTTCCTTTTTTTGAAACGACATCAAATCCTAGCCCTAATTCAACTCCTTTAACTGCATTAATACTCATCAAACCGTGAGCCAAATCAGCATCCAACTTATCAAATACTGGTTCTCCTAAACCTGCTGGAACGTTATTCACATTAATTTTTATTTTTGCACCGACAGAATCTCCTGCTTCTCTCAAAGAGGTAATAAGATCTTCTAAAGATTTTAATTTTGTTACGTCAGGAAAAAAGAAAGCATTGTTATTGATCTCTTTAAAATCAATTTGATCTGCAATTATCTCTCCTACTTGTTCAACATAACCGTTTATTTCAACTGCCAGATGATCTTTCAAATATTTTTTTGCAATGGCTCCAGCAGCAACTCTCATCACGGTTTCTCTTGCAGAAGCTCTACCGCTTCCTCGGTGATCCCTCAATCCATATTTCTTTAAGTAAGTATAGTCAGCATGAGATGGACGAAAAACATCTTTCAAATTATCGTAGTCTTCACTTTTTTGATCCTCATTGAAAATAATCATTCCAATCGGGGTGCCTGTAGTTTTCCCTTCAAAAATACCTGAGAGTATTTGAACCTTGTCTTTTTCACTTCTTTGAGTTGTAAATGCATTCGAGCCGGGCCTTCTTTTATCTAGTTCAACTTGAATATCTTGTTCGGAAATAGTAATCCCTGGAGGGCATCCATCTATGATGCACCCCAGTGCTTTTCCATGACTTTCACCAAAAGTAGTTACGGTGAAAGATTTACCTATACTATTTCCACTCATTGCTTAAAATAAACTGCACGATTATACGCTTATACCCTTTAAAAACTGAAATGATAGACAAAAAATTTAAGGCTGTATTTTGGGATTTTGGTGGAGTAATAACTTCAAGTCCTTTCCAAGCTTTTTCTAGCTTTGAGAAAGAAAATAATTTGCCAAAAGATTTTATCAGGAGAGTTAATTCAACAAATCCTTACGAAAATGCATGGGCAAAACTAGAGTCCTCAAAAATATCTTTGGAAGAATTTGATAAATTATTCGCCTTAGAAAGTGAGAATCTAGGCTTTAAAATTGAGGGATCTAAAATTCTTGAGCTGTTGCAAGGTAGTGTTGTTCCTGAAATGGTAAAGATGCTTGAAGTGCTTAAGGAAGAGTCGTTTTTGTTGGCTTGTTTAACGAATAATTTTAATGCAAACGAAGATAAGTCAGCCCTAGATAATAACAATCAAGAGAGGCAAAGAATCCTTGGACTATTTGACTACATTATTGAATCAAGAGAAGTTGGGGTCAGAAAACCAGAAGATAAATTTTATGAAATTGCTCTTACCAAAACAGGATGTGACCCTGCAGAGGTAATTTTTCTTGACGATCTGGGAATTAATCTCAAACCGGCAAAAGCTTTAGGGATGACCACCATAAAGGTTGTTGATCATATTGAATCGATTAAAGAACTTTGCGAATATTTAGAGATTGATAGCGAAAGAATTATTTGGCCAACATCTTCATGAATTCATCTACAGGAGTATCCAGAAGCTTGTCTTGATCCTGACATAACTCAAATATCTGGTTTGATTTTTCTTCATCAAACTGAGTTAGTAGATTTCTTTTGAATTTTTCTAGGAGAATTGGAATACCCTCTTCTCGCCTGAATTTATGACCAATTGGATATTCAACCTCAATCTTATCTGTTGAACTTCCGTCTTTGAAAATGATTTGCAATGCATTAGAAATAGATCTTTTATCGGGTTCATGATACTCAGCTGAGTATCTTTCATCCTCTTCAATCAGCATTTTCTGTCTCAACTCATCAATTCTAGGATCGCTGGCAACATCATCTTCATAATCCTCAGCAACTAGATCTCCCTTCAATAATCCAATTGCAGTCATATATTGGAGACAATGATCTCTATCAGCTGGATTATTCAATTCACCTTCTTTGCTGATAATTCGAATTGCTGACTCATGAGTCGTGATTTTGATTTGTTCAATTTCATCCAATTTATCAATGATTTCTGGGTGAAGTTTTACGGCTGCTTCAACCGCAGTCTGAGCATGAAATTCAGCTGGAAATGAAATTTTAAATAAAACGTTTTCCATTACGTAAGAATTAAAGTCTTGTTCAATAATCAAATCTTTACCTCCAAATAAGACATCTTGGAAACCCCATGTCTTTGCCGTAATGGCACTTGGATACCCGATTTGACCTCTCATGGTAAATAAAACTAATTGCATTGCTCTGCTAGTAGCATCTCCGGCTGCCCAAGATTTCCTTGGACCAGCGTTAGGTGCGTGACGGTAAGTTCTTAAAGTTTGACCATCCACAAAAACCTGTGAAATTGCATCTAAAGATTGTTCTTTAGTGAGTCCAAATAATTTTGCTATCACAGATGTGGAGGCTAGTTTGACTAGAAGAACGTGATCAAGCCCTACTCGATTAAAGCTATTTTTTATTGCTAACACTCCTTGAATTTCATGCGCCTTAATCATGCTTTCTAAAACAGCCTTCATCTTAAGAGGTTCCTTATTATTTTCTTTGTTTTGCTGAGAGATGTAGTCAGCTGCAGCCAAAATTCCACCTAAATTATCTGATGGATGGCCCCATTCAGCAGCTAGCCATGTATCGTTGAAATCTAACCACCTTATAATCGCCCCGATATCCCAAGCACCTTTAACGGGATCAAGAATAAAACTTGTTCCAGGAACTCTCACGCCGTTTTTAACTTTTACATCATCTGCAAAAGGACCAAGCATTTTTTTACAGTCATCAAAAGTAAGCGCGAGAAGACCGCAACCCAATGTGTCCATCAAACAATGTCTTGCTGTTTCCATGGCAAGGTCATTAAACTCAGTATCGCTTTGTGAGTAGTCAGAAATCTTTTGAATTAATTCATCAAAATCCGGACGTACATTTTGATCTACGTTAGAAGACATAAGAAGTTTATCTATTTTCTATATCGACCCAATCGGATTTTTCAGGGCCAATATATTCTTCGCTAGGTCGGATAATCCTATTATCAGCTCTTTGCTCTATGACGTTTGCGGACCAACCAGAGGTTCTGCCTATGACAAATAAGGGAGTAAAAATTTTTGTTGGAATGCCTAAATACGAGTAGGCAGAAGCCATATAAAAATCAGTATTTGGAAAAAGATTTTTTTCTTCATCCATGACCTTATCAATCTCTTCGGAAACTTGGTAAAGCGTATCATCGCTATTCTGCTCGCTTAATTTTTTTGCCCATGACTTGATAATATCGCTTCTTGGATCTTCAGATGAATATACCGCATGACCAAATCCCATTATTTTCTCTTTAGCCTCTAGCATCTTTTTTACGCCAGCATTAGCATCTTCTCTAGAAGAAAATTTCTCGATCATTTCCATTGCAGCTTCGTTAGCTCCTCCATGCAAAGGTCCTCTCAGAGTACCAATGGCGCCAGTGATGCATGAATGAAGATCAGATAAAGTCGAGGCACAAGTTCTTGCAGTAAAAGTCGAAGCATTGAAACCATGTTCAGCGTAGAGAATTAAAGAAACATCTAAGCATCTTGCATCATCTAGGCTTGGTTCTTTTCCTGTAAGCATTGAAAGAAAATGGCCTCCTATGGAGTCGTGCTCCGTAGAGGTTTCTATAGATACTCCATCGTGCGAATAGCGATACCAATAACAGACAACAGATGGAAATATAGATATTAATCTATCGGCAATATCGGTTTGATTTGAAAAGTCTCCTTCTGGTTCTATGTTTCCCAGAAAAGAACAACCTGTTCTAAGTACATCCATTGGATGGGCAGATGCTGGAATCAGCTCAAGTACTTTTTTTAATTCTGACGGAAGCTCTCTGTATTTTTTAAGTTTTTTCTTATAATCACTCAGTTCAGATTGATTAGGTAAATTACCATACAGAAGCATATAGGCAACCTCTTCAAATGAGGCTTTCTCAGAAAGTTCCTCAATTGCGTAACCTCTATAAGTGAGACCTTTTCCTTCTTTTCCTACGGTTGAGAGAGCTGTTTGTCCAGCTACCTGTCCACGAAGGCCAGCACCCTCTAGTTTCTTTTCAGCCATTATTATTTAGTTTTTTTCGAAAAGTTTATCAATTTTCTCTTCGTACATATGATAGTCCAGGACATCATACAATTCATCCCTTGTTTGCATTTTATCCAGCAAACCTTCATGGTCCCCATCAGAAGCAAGAGTAGCATATACTTTTTCTGCAGCTTTGGACATAGCTCTGAAAGCGGATAAAGGATGCAGAACAATCTTTACACCCGCATTAGCAAGATCATCATGTGAAAAAAGAGGAGTCATACCAAACTCAGTAATATTAGCCAATATAGGCTTGGAAACATTTTTTGAAATTTCCTCGAAATCTTTGAGCGTTGAAATTGCCTCTGGAAATATAGCTCCTGCTCCTGCCTCGATAAAAGCGTTTGATCTATCTATAACTTCCTGTAATCCGCCTTTTGCAAATGCATCTGTTCTTGCCATGAGCAGAAAATTATCGTCAGTCTGGGCATCTTTTGCAGCTTTGATTCTATCGACCATTTCTTGTGAACTAACTATTTCTTTATTAGGTCTATGACCGCACCTTTTTTCACTTACTTGATCTTCGATATGAACGCCCGATGCCCCTGCGGCTGACATTTCTTTAATGGTCCTTGCAATACCGAGTGCTGATCCCCAACCGGTATCGATATCAACTAACAAGGGAAGTTCTGAAGCTGACCTTATTCTCCTCACATCTTCTAAAACATCTTCTCTTGAAGTCATAGCTAAGTCAGGGAGTCCGTAACTGGCATTGGCTACTCCACCGCCTGAAAGATAAATAGCTTTAATGCCTGCTCTTTCGGCCAAAAGCGCGGAATAAGCATTTATTGTGCCTGTAACGACTAGAGGTTTATTATCTTTTATTAATTTTTCCCAGCTCATAAAAAGTTCTCTAACTTACTCTTTAGTTCATTATGGTCTTGAATAGTCTCTAAATGTGGATATTTTTCTTTTATATGTGAAGGAGCTTGAAAAAAGAAACCTTGATCAGCAGTGTTCAACATATTGATGTCGTTGTAAGAATCTCCCGCCGCAAAAACTTTGAATTTCATATTATCTTTAATAGCTTCAATTACCTTTTGTTTATTGTTATCTTGCTTTAGTTTGTAGCCGGTTATCTCAGAACCGTTAAGCTCTAAATGGTGACAAATCAAATGAGGATAGTTTAATTTTCTAACTAAAGGCCAACATAACTCGTAGAAGGTATCTGAAACAATGGATACTTGAAAATTATCTTTTGCCCAAGATAAAAAATCTGCAGCGCCATCCATAGGTTCGATTTTCTCTACAATTTCCATAATGTCATGAATTGTAATTTTATTATCGGAAACCAATTTAAGGCGAATGTCCATTAATTCTTCATAGCT
The DNA here is from genome assembly GCA_902604535.1 of uncultured SAR86 cluster bacterium. Classification (GTDB taxonomy): domain Bacteria; phylum Pseudomonadota; class Gammaproteobacteria; order Magnimaribacterales; family AG-339-G14; genus CACNYO01. Next base: position 10,316 of record CACKZK010000011.1, on the reverse strand, counting down.
CTCAAGATCTTGTGTTGTTAGCATTAGATCCTCAATTCCTGTCGCCTTAGAGACTTCTTGCCATATTTCGGGTATTAAAACTCCTTCAAAATCTAGGCATAAATAATCCAAATTATCTCCTGATGAGTTTGATGGATTCAAATATTTTATCTAATTCTTTCTTGGACTTGGTTGCGCAAGCCTTTGCAATTAATTCTGTTTTTAAATGTGGGGCAAACATTTGAATAAACTCATATAAATGACTTCTTAGATAAGTCCCTCTTCTGAAACCAATATATGTGGTCCCTGAATCAAAAAGATGATTAGCGTTAATAGCAACAAGGTCTTTGTCTTCTTTCTCATTAAAAGCCATAGAAGCAATGATTCCAACTCCAATTCCTTGTTTGACGTATGTCTTAATCACGTCAGCATCGGTAGCTGTAAAAACTACATTTGCTTTCAAACCTCTTTCAAAAAAAGCCCTGTCTAGGTCATTACTTCCAGTAAATCCGAAAACATATGTAACTATAGGAAATTCGGCTAGATGTTTAAGTTTTGGTTTAGTTACATCTGCAAGAGGATGCCCTCTAGGAACTATTAAACTCCGTGACCATTTGTAAGCAGGGAGTTTTATTAATGCTTCACCTTTTTCAGATGTTTCTGTCCAAATTGCTAAATCTACTTCACCTTTGGCTGCCATCTCTACTGATTCATCTGGAGTGCATTGATTCATTTGAAATGAGACATTGGGATATTTTTTAACAAATTTATCTACCACAAGTGGCAGGGTAAATTTAGCTTGAGTATGCGTTGTTGCAATAGCCAAAGAACCATAATCCTCATTAGAAAACTCTGTAGCAGCATGTTTTATGCCATCTACAAGAGCAAGGATTTCTTCAATCTGTTCCAGTATTCTTTTGCCAATGGGGGTTATAGCAACTAAATGCTTTCCGGATCTCTCAAATAATTCAATTCCTAATTCTTCCTCAAGCAGTTTTATTTGCTTGCTTATTCCAGGTTGTGAGGTGTAAAGATTTTTTGAAGCCTGAGAAACATTTAAATTACTTCTAGCTACTTCACGAACATATAGTAATTGTTGAAATTTCATAGATTTATTATATAACCTAAAATTATAAAAAAAAGTAAATTTTGTTAAAAAATTATATATAGTTTTTTGATTTTACTAATTTATACTGTATAAATACACAGTATGAAAAATTTAACAGATAGACAATTTGAAATTTTGACCTTTATCTCAGAGGTAATTTCTAATAAAGGTATGCCTCCAACAAGAAAAGAAATAGCTTTGAAATTTTGCTTCAAATCGGCCAATTCAGCTGAAGAGCATCTAAAAGCTCTTGATAAAAAGGGGTACATTGATCTTCACAGCGGCACTTCCCGAGGGATATCTATTAGTAAATCTTTTCTAGGAATTCCCATAGTAGGTTCTGTTGCAGCGGGTTCTCCTTTGTTAGCAGTTGAAAACGTTGAAGAAAGAATTGATTTTAACGGTAATATCTTTTCTGATTCGGTTGACTATTTTTTGAGAGTTAAAGGCGATAGCATGAATGAAGTAGGCATTGTTGAAGGTGATCTTATTGCAATAAATAAAAGAAAAGATGTTAAACCTGGCGATATTGTTGTTGCTAGGATAAATGATGATGTAACAGTTAAGACTCTCTTTCACTTTGATAAAAGAAAAGTTATTTTGAGGCCTGAAAATAAAAATTACAAAGATATTGAAATTAATCCTTCAGTTGAAAACTTTGATATTGAAGGAAAATGTCTTGGAGTCCTTAGAAATTATAATTAGCTTTATTCTAGAAAAAATATTTTCTTTGGCTTAATAGCTTCTATTACTAACTCTCTTTGTTCATCCTCGTCAAGTTTATAAAAGTTATCTGGGCATTCAAATTCATCTTCCCCAAATTTGAAGACTTTTTTAAATTTAAATGCTTTCCCCAATTTTTTTATTTTTATTCCGATTGGTATCTTAGATTCCTGTTCAAAACCCAAGATTCTAAGAGATTTCAAAACTTTGATTCGATCACCTTCATCCTTATAGTTGAAAGCATCGGGATCGTAAGTTACTCTTCCTTTAAGTTTAGTAGCCTTATTAAACCCATTGAATTCAGTGTACTCTCCAAATCTTCCATTTTTCAAAGTCACTGGAATACCACTATTTGGCTCAATAAATAAAATATTTTCTTTATTAGATCTATCAATCAGCTCTAGTGCTCTATTAAGTCCGATATTAAGAATATCTTCATCATCATCAGGGGTGCCAAAAATCTTTTTATCCTCTTTTAATGTCCATATGCAAGGACCATTTATGCTTATATCTGCATAAACAGGCTCATGAGTATCAGGATGTGCGCCAAGATCTTTTGGAAGCTGAGCATATGTCTCAAATTCAATTGATTTCTCAAATACAGGCTTTGTCCATTGACATTCTCCACATCCAACAAAAAAACCCCATCTACCATGTTTAATACTTATTTCATTAGCACATTTAGGACAGCTATCTACAACCTCGCCCTTAATATTTTTTGGAAAAGCCCTATGCCCAATTTGCTCATTGAGCATATCTAAAACTTCTCTAGTCCTGAATTCTTCAATTCTAGATATGTGTTCCAATAGTTTGGCATAAAAATCATCTAAGACATCCGTCCAGAGCATTGAACCTGAGGATACTTGATCCAAGCTTTTTTCGAGTTCCGCTGTAAAGTCTATTTCTATAAAGAATGACTCATATGCTTTAGATAGATAAGACACCAGAATCCTTCCCAAGTCAGAGGGATTAATGCTTTTTGCGCCAAAAGTATATTTTCTGTCTCTAAGATTTTTTACAGTATTTGCATAAGTTGAAGGTCTCCCAATACCTTCATCCTCCATGTTTTTAATCAATGATGCTTCAGAAAATCTTCTCGGCGGAGAAGAGAATTTTTGTTCAGTGATAATCTCAGATATGTCTAATTCTGAATCATCATGGATTCCTTGTAATTTTTGTGATTCCTCAGAATCCGCATCATCTTTCAATACTCTTTCAAAACCATCAAATATGATTTCTCTGCCACTCGTCCTTAGTTGAAACTTTTTGTCTTGGTCCTCAATTAAAATTGTTTTTCTGAGATATTTTGAGTTTTGTAATTGACTGGCTACTGTTCTTTGCCAAATTAAATTGTATAAATTCTGTTGATCTTGATTTAATCCATCAGTACTTTCTGGTTTATTTCTTATGTCGGTTGGCCTTATTGGTTCATGAGCTTCTTGAGCATTAGCAGCCTTTGACTTATATATCCTTGGACTGCCTGGAAGATAATCCTCTCCAAACTCAGCAGATATTAAGCTTCTTATTTCATTAATAATCTCAACGCTGATCCCAATCCCATCTGTCCTCATGTATGTAATCAAGCCAGACTCATATAATGATTGAGCAACTTGCATCGTCCTCTCTGGATTAAAAAATAATTTGCTTGATGCTGCCTGTTGAAGCGTAGATGTTCTAAAAGGAGCCTTAGGAGAATATGAAACTTCCTTTTCTTTTATTTCTTTAACTGCAAAATTTGTATTCTCTATCTCATGCTTAAGATTTAATGCCTCCACCTCAGTAGTTATGGGTACTTTTTTTAAATCTTCTCCGTTATGTCTTATTAGGTCCGAGCTGAAAGTACAGTTTTCAGTTTTGAAATCTACCTTAAGAGGCCAAAATTCCTCTGGACAAAAAGCATCAATTTCATCTTCTCGAGTGCAAATCATTCTCAAAGTAGGAGATTGAACTCTTCCTGCCGATTTTGCTCTAGGAACATGCCTCCATAGTAAAGGACTAACTTTAAATCCAATCAAATGATCTAGAACCCTTCTTGCTAAGTAAGCCTCTACAAGAAACTGATCGATATCTCTTGGGTTTTCTACAGCTTGTTTTATTGCCGAAGAAGTTATCTCGTTGAAAGAAATTCGATAAATTTGCCTACCTTCAATTAATTTTTTATCTTTTAGGTGATCTAGAATGTGCCATGCAATTGCCTCCCCTTCTCTATCTGGATCAGATGCAAGATATATGCCTCCAGATTCTTTTGAAAGCTCTCTAATTTCTTTAAGTGTTTTTTTCCCTTTCGAAGTAGATTCCCACTTTAAGTTGTTCCAATCATTAGGATCAACAGCAGATTCATCATCTTTAAGATCTCTGACATGTCCAAGACAAGCATGAACTTTCCAAGAATCTCCAGGAAATCCTTTTTCTAAAAAACCTTGGATTTTTTTTGCTTTTGCTTGAGATTCAACTATTACTAAATTTTTCATCCTTTTTTAGTATTGTTTAAAAAAGAATTTTTTGTCAATCTAATTTAGTAATTCTTCTAGAATTAATGGGCCTTTGTAAATAAAACTTGTATAGATTTGTATTAGATCTGCCCCATGTTTTATTCTTTCTTGAACGTCATTTTTTGATGAAATGCCCCCAGAAGAGATTAAAGTTGTATTTTTATTTCTTAAAGAATTTACCTTTTTCAGCATATTTAAAGATTTTTCCTTAAGCATTGTTCCACTTATTCCTCCCGACATTCCAAGTGCTTCTCCTTTATAGGTATTTGAAATTATGAATCCATTAATTCCTTGTTCTTCACATACTCGAATTAAGTTTAATAATGAGCTATCGTTTTCATCTGGAGATATCTTTACAAAAATTGGTACACTTTTATTAAATTTAGCCTCAAGCCTTTTCTTTTCAGAACTAATTTCATAAATCAATCTTTCGATAAATTTATTTGCTGTAAGATCCCTTAATCCTTCGGTATTTGGAGATGATATATTAATCGCTAGATAATCTGCCACTTCATAAGATTGATTCATGCAAAATATATAATCTTCGTAAGCATTTATTAGCTCAGTATTTCTATTTTTACCAATACTAATTCCAAGAACACCATCAAAATTATGTATATTTTCCTTTATGTTTTTTATGCCTTCAATTATCCCCGGATTATTAAATCCTAATCTATTTATGATTGACTGATTTTTCAATCTTCTTATCCTAGGTCTTTTATTACCTTCTTGAGCCTCAGGTGTGAAAGTACCTACCTCAATAAATCCAAACCCTAATGAGCCCAAAGCAGAAAAATATTTTCCTTCTTTATCAAGCCCGGCAGCTATTCCAATGTTGTTTTTAAATGAAAGACCGTTTAATTGGAGTTTATCATCTACCAATTTCTCTTTATTTACATAGGTGAAAAAAAAAGAATTAAAATAATCGAAGGAAAATTTTAGAAGCCTTAAGGAAGATTTTTTTGAAAATTCTGGAGGAAGTCTTTTATAAATAAACAGTAATATTGAAATGAAAAGCCTTAAAATTGATCGTAACATTCTCTCTTTTACTCTCAATGTATCAAAAAAAGTACTAAAAGGCTTTGCATATCCTTAAATAGATATATATTATTAGCAATATATGTCTAAGTTCAGACAACAAATTTAGAGGTAATTATGAAATCTATCAAAATTCTGTTACTAACTTTAGCTCTAGCTTTAAGCCCAATCAGTTTTTCTCAAAGTGCAGGCGGATCAAGTGCTGCTGGTTCTGCAGGCTCATTGTCCAGCGGAGTAATAGCAGCTATCGCTGCAGCTGTTTTAGCCGTAGCAGCTATTGTTGATGCACAAGATGGAGAAAAAGTAGCTGCACCAGAAGCTCTTCCTCCAGCTGCTCCTGCAACAGAAGAAACAGAAGAAACAGCTACTGAGGAAGAAGATACTTCAACCGGTACTACGACTGCAACTGCAACCAGCACAAGTACATCTACTAGCACAAGCACAAGCACAAGTACTAGTACATCAACAAGCACGAGTACTGCTACTTCTACTTAATTTCTATTTGTAGTTTATTTCAAAAAGCCTGTTTTCAGGCTTTTTGTTTTGTGTGATGTAAGGTTTTCACAGGAGGATGTTTCGGGGATATATGTTGCAAGGATTTAACTAGTTTTCCTCTTTCATCAATCCAATATAAATTGTCAAAGCTCCAATTAATGAGATTTTGTTCCACACTTTCTTTGTAAACTTTTGTTTTAATTTTTCTACCAAGTATTTCTATAATTTCATCTTTCAAGTAATAGATACTTGATTTAATTGGAAGCCTAAAAAGCTTTGGGTTATCAAAAGTATAAAAGGATGTAGTACTTAACAGATCAATATGCTTAAAATTGTTTTCTGCAAAAGGATGATTTTTATCAAGTTCAATATTTTCTAATTCATTTTCAAGGCCAGTGAGTCTGTATATAAATCCATTCTTAGTATAAATCTTCACTAAGTTTGAAGATGTCCATTTATAGTTCTCCCCAATTACTTCCTCTAAAACAATCAAGGTATTTTCTGATCTACCAATGCTTACTTGCATCGTATCATAAGGAATTTTATCTATGATCTCTTCTTTGATATCTTCTGGGGTAGTAAGTAAATTTGTGAAATTATCGAACAACTCCCTATAAACACTTGAGCTTGAACAGCCTTGAAAAAATATTATCAAGATGAAAGATATAAACAAATGCATTTTCATTTATTAAATCCTTCACTAAAATAATCAAGAAAATAGCTCGAAGTATTCTCAGTAAATCCTTGAAGATCTAATCCTCCGGATAACATAGCACCGCCATCTCTTGTTAAATTTTTCCATACAAACCTCGCATTGTTCTTCCTATAATTTCTCGATACTAAATCTAAAGGTATAGAAAAATAGATGCCCTTATCAAAACTTCCCTCTCCAAACTCAAATACAGATATATCAGTTTTTGTAGCATAGAAACCCAAGACAAATCCTGTCTTGAATGTTTTAGACATGTTCATTGTGAAACCAGAATCTTTAGCCAAATACCTTCCGCCAGAAAGAATTAATTTCACTCCAGAGATAGGAGTATCCCAAATAAAGTTAAGATGACCAGTAAATGTTTCAAAATTTCTAAAAGATAATCTCTGATTAAATTTTCTTTGTTTTACCCAATAATAATTTGCAGTCAAGTACCAAGGTTTACTGATGTCTCTATAAAGTATTTCTCCTCCTATTCCTCCAAACATTTCTTCAAAAAGACCTACTTTCAATCCACCAAAGAATAGAGAATTTTTTGAATATGTTGGATCAAAAATATAAGAATATGTTAAATCTTTTATGGCGTACTCTTCTTTGAGGTATTCTCTTACATCAGATCTAACCTTTGGCAACCTAGAAAATGACCTTAATCTAAGCTGATCAAGATTTTCATAAAGGCTTAAAGACAAAGTACCTTCCAGAACAGACCTTTTATTAAACTTCACACCACCTCCAGCAAATAGTCCTAACTGCCCCGAGTAAAATGCTTCTGGAGCTCCAATGTGGTTTTTAATCTCGGGTCTGATACCTCCAAAATATATTGGGAAATCAATTTCACCTTTAAAAATTTCATCAAAGTCACCTTTATAGTAGTAGTTTTCATAATTTAAATTTTTCATCAGTTCAGGGACTGAAGATGAATTATCTAGAAAGTTTAAGAAATTCTTAAGTGAAAAGGAAAATGAACCAATGTTTACGTCTGAAACTTGATAAGAGATATGAATTTTATTGATATCTCTTGTTTCTAAGATATCTCTGATAGATTGGATTGATCTCTTTGTAGCCAAATTAAGGTTTCTATATCTGTTTTGTTCAACAACTATCTCAAGACTATCCTCTTTTAGATAAATGTTTTGAGTAAAGATGCCAAAATTTTGCAACATTACGTTTATGGTTCCAGAAAAAACATCATCGTTGCTCTTTAGTAATGCCTTATCTTGATCATTAAAACTATTGAGTATTATTGGATCATTTTTTTTGATTATTTCCTTGGAGTAATTAGCTTTATAGGAAACGCCAAGTCCTATTGAAGTGCCTCTGTGGCGGAAAAGATTAATATCTAAAAATTTTGATGCAGGTATTGAAATCCCAAAGCTGAGATCAGATTTTTTTTCAAAATTAAAAGGATTCGAAGAGTCATAGTCAATTTTAAATCTCAAGCCTGAGTATTTATTGACATATTCAAAACCATAAAAAGAGGAGGCTTTCTTTCCTCTGAACCACCTATCAAACTCTATTTCTCCTCCTTTTCCAAAGTCTGAAGATCTAATTTCAAAAGATTCATCCAACTGAATAAATGGATTATCAAGGCCGCCTCCACTGGACAGAGACCCCCAACCTACTCCGACAGTGAAGTCAAAGTCTCCAACTTTTTTTGAAGTCACAAGGTATTCTCCAGAAAATTTACCAGTCCCAATAAAATCTCTAAAGCCTAAACTTAGTGCAGGAAACCTTTCAGATTCTCTTATGAGGTTTATTTTCAAATTAAAGCTTTTATCCTTATAAGTTTGTTCTCCAGAAAATGACTTAAATTGGCTGTATTTAATTGTATTTATATCAGCATATCTCAAAGAAACTTCCATCCAATTAAAAGGATTTGCTGTTATAAATAGAGAGTTTATGGGATCAGAATTAACAAGATGAAGTTTCAAGTTACCCTCGTCTAAAATTCTTGCAGAAGGAATGTTTATTAAACCTAATTCACCATGAATGTTAGATGTAGGCCCAATATCTGAATAAAGGTAATCTTCTATAGATGAGTCCAGAAAACTAGACCATATCAATACTAAAATTAAATATTTAGTTTTAATTGTTGTTTCCCAAAGCAGCTATAGCTGCAGCGCTTGTCGCAAAATTAGAAATAATTGGGAACAATACTTGAGAAAAAACTAACCAGTCAAAGGGATTTGGATCTCTTGGCACCACAAGTGTTGTTCCTGGGGCAAGATCCGGGGAGTTGGGCCACGTTCTTACTCTTGAGGCCATTCCATTTGGATAGATTACAAGAGTTCTATTTCTATCTGCTTCTTCAGAAAACCCTCCTGCAAGATCAATATAATTTTTGACTTTATAAGTCGGATCAAAACTAAAACTAGTTGGGGACAACACTTGACCAGATACAGTTATTGTTGAAGATCTTTCAGGTATAAATATTCTATCTCCTGGCTCAAGGAGGAGGTCTTTTTCAGGAGACCTCTCAAGAAGATCAAAATCAAATTCAGTTACAACCCTACCTATAGGCTCAATATCTTGCAAGTTAGAAATAAGATTGGAGATAGATGTTAGAGCAAGAGTTGGATCTCCACCCACAGAGGATATTCTTCCGCTCGAAATAGCAGTTGCAATAGATTGCTCTAACTGATCTGCAGACCTCATGAAAGCAAGTTTTTCTTTTTCTGCCACTGACTTTCTAGCCAATATTCCTCCATAAGTATAAGCGTTGTCCTTATAACCTCCTGCCCTTGTAATGACATCTGAAAGCTTCTCGCCTTGTTGAACTCCATAAATACCTGGGCTAATAAAAGCACCCTCTAAAGAAACAGAAAATATTTCTTTATTTGTTCTTGCAGCTAGATTTGCATAGAAGCTAGATTTGATACCTATGGCTTGTAAAGCTTGATCGTCTGTAATATCAATTTTTATTGATTTACCTTCGTCAGTAAAAATATCCATCATTCCAGAAGATTTCTCAGTAGATCCTCCAGCAAAAGATAATAAGTTTTTTGCAGAGAAAACTTTATAGGTTGGATAAATACCTGGATTTCTGACTTCTCCTGAGATAACAGAGGAATTTTCTAAAGTAAAGATTATTAAATAAGGTTTTAACTCAAATGTAGACGGGCATTCATCAACAAACTCAAGCTGATCTATTGGATTTAAATTGGGGTTTGGTAAGTATTTTGAACTTACAAATTTTATAGATGAAGAAGCGGAATGTTTAGCTAGAATTTGAAGGGATTTACATTGAAATCTGTCTAGATTTCTAGAATTGAAATAATTAGATAAAAGATTGGAATCTTTCTTTTTAAGTAAATTTAAAGCATCGGCTACAAGTATTGAATTTAAGAAATTAATGTCTTTTCTTGATAAAACATAAATAATGTCGTTGGGTCTCAAACTTATTTCATTTTGATTTATTGATAATAGATTTGCTTTGAGTAAACTCTTTGAGCCAAAAGAATTTTCTCTTTCAATTATCGCAAATGGGGTATAAGTGGTTTCTAAAAATGACTCAGATTTGATAACGTCAGAGATAGTTAAGCCTTCTTCATATGCAACTGATCCAGAGGATGCTAGTTCTCCAATAATCCTAATTATATTGCGAGGAGTATTTGACAGCTTGTGCACAAAAACTTCATCGCCATCATATAGTTTTATCGATTCAAGATCTTCATATTTATAATTTGCATAGTATCGTTCTCCATTTTCTTTCAAGGTGCTAATTGTGATTCTTTGTTTGTCTGCAATATTCGAAAATCCTGAAGCAAAA
>CACKZK010000010.1:0-26535 GCA_902604535.1 uncultured SAR86 cluster bacterium | reverse complement strand
GTTCCGGATGGCATCTTCTAAAATAGACTCAGCAGATTGCAACGTCTGCTCTAGTGAATCGTAGTACGAAGGTAAGTCCGGCATAATGGTGGTAGTGTAGCCCAACATCAAAAAAAATGGATGCTAATCATATACTTGAAAGTTTAAACGAAGCTCAACAACAGGCGATTAAGTCTGATGCCAAGCAGTCGTTGATTTTAGCGGGCGCCGGTTCGGGTAAAACTCGGGTCATTACTCATAAAGTCGCATGGCTGTCGAGCATCCTCGATATCAATCCCATGTCGATCATGACGGTGACCTTTACTAACAAAGCGGCGCGCGAGATGCGCGGCCGAATCGAAGGGATTTTGGGGGAGCAACTACAAACCATGTGGTGCGGCACGTTTCACGGTTTGTTCCATCGTATGCTGAAGATGCATTGGCAAGAAGCAGGATTGATTAAAAGTTTTGCCATCTTAGACGGCGACGATCAATTGCGGGTTATCAAACGCGTTATGAAAGAAATGAATATCGATCTGGATCAATGGCCGCCCAGTCAAGTGCAATGGTTTATCAATAAACAAAAAGAAGAAGGGCATCGTAAAGCTAAAATCAGTTCGAATAATTCTTACCTCGAAGAGAAAATGGCGGAGATCTATGAAAGTTACCAAGCCGTTTGCGAAGCTGAAGGCTTGGTCGATTTTGCCGAGATTTTGTTGCGTTCCTATGAGCTTCTCAATAACAACGAAGGCCTACGCGATCATTATCAAAGGCGGTTTGAGTACGTTCTCGTCGATGAGTTCCAAGATACCAACGAAATTCAGTACTTATTATTAAGACAAATAGTCGGTCCCGACGGCTGCATCATGGTGGTTGGCGATGACGATCAAAGTATTTATTCATGGCGGGGAGCCAAAAGCGGGAACATCAAACGCTACACCAAAGATTTTCCTAAAGCCGATGTTATCAAGCTTGAGCAGAATTATCGGTCAACCAAAAACATTTTATCTGCCGCTAATTCGGTCATTAAAAATAACCCCAGCAGAATGGCTAAAGAATTATGGAGCAACAACGAAGAGGGAGAGATGGTGAAGGTTTACCGTGCCTTTAACGAAAGGGACGAAGCAAAGTTCATCGTCGATATTATTAAAGACTGGGTTAAAGAAGGCGGCTGTTTATCAGAATGCGCCATCATTTATCGCTCAAACGCTCAATCTAGATCTTTGGAGGATTCCATCTTGCGCGCCGAATTACCGTATCGAATTTACGGAGGCGTGCGATTCTACGAAAGAGCAGAAATTAAAAACGCTCTTGCATATGCGCGCTTAGCTGTGGATCGAAATAACGACGCCGCCTTTGAACGAGTAATCAACGTTCCCACCAGAGGGATCGGTGCTAAAACGATGGACAATTTACGTGAGGCAGCGAGACAAGCGGGCTCGTCGTTATGGGAAGCGGCTGAAGAGATGGCTAAAGCAAACAGTTCCGGTCGAGCAGTTTCATCCTTTCAAACGTTCATTGATCTCATCAATAAGATCGCCACCCATAAAGACACCGAGGAATTAGGTTCTTTTTTCAGCGATTTAATTGAGGCATCTGAGTTAAAAGAATTTCATGGCAAGGAGCCCGGAGAAAAAGGTCGATCGAGGGTTGAGAACTTAGAGGAGCTCATCACGGCAACCTCAAACTATTTTGGCATCGGCGAAGACGATACCGACGAAAGAACTACCTTAGAGTTATTTTTAGACCAAGCTGCTTTGGATGCCGGCGAAACCCAAGCCGATGAAAACGAAAAAGCCATTCAGCTGATGACCTTACATTCATCCAAAGGATTAGAATTCCCATTGGTCTTTATCGCCGGTTGTGAGGAAGGTTTGTTCCCACACCAACGCTCCATGGACGATGCCGGTCAGCTCGCTGAAGAGCGTCGCCTTTGCTACGTGGGGATGACGCGTGCAATGCAGCGCTTATATATGACCCACGCTGAAGTCAGGAGTTTGTACGGGAGTGATTCTTTTAGTCCGGTCTCCAGATTTATCAAAGAGATTCCGGAAGAACTAAAGTATGAGATTCGTCTGGCAGCGGAAAAAGAACACCAAGACATAGGCTTTAAACCCAGAATTGTCGGTGGCACCGATGTAGCCGATACCCCTTTTGCTTTAGGGGATAGAGTGACTCATAACATGTTCGGCGAAGGCATCATTTTGAATTATGAAGGCCAAGGGGATAATGCTAGAGTGGAAGTCAATTTTGATGCGGGAGGCAGCAAATGGCTGGTAGTCAGTTACGCAAATTTGGAAAAAGTTTAATCGTTATTGTTGCGATGATGCTCTTTGCTTGCACTGACTCAGGCAGCGAAGCGGTCGGTGTGACCGATAATAAAGTTTACAAATGGCGCATGGTAACGACTTGGCCAAAAAATTATCCTGGCGTTGGCTTAGCTGCAGAAAATTTATCGCGTTACGTGGAGGAGATGAGCAACGGCCGTTTGCAGATTCAAGTTTACGGTAACGGTGAACTGGTACCTGCTTTAGAGGTATTCGATGCTGTCTCTCGAGGCAGCGTACAACTAGGACACGGTGCCTCATATTATTGGGTCGGAAAAGTGCCTTCTTCTCAATTTTTTACAGCCCTCCCTTTTGGCATGAACGCCCAAGAGATGAACGCGTGGTTGCATTACGGCGGTGGCCTTAAGTTATGGCAAAAAGCCTACGCTCCATATAACTTACTGCCTTTGACTGGCGGTAACACCGGCGTGCAAATGGCAGGATGGTTTAACAAGGAAATCAATTCTTTGGAAGATATTAAAGGAGTTCGCATGCGTATCCCTGGATTAGCAGGGAAAGTTTTTACTCGAGCTGGCGGTGAATCGGTGTTGATGCCCGGCAGTGAAATCTTTACCAATCTACAAACAGGAGTCATCGATGCTGCTGAATGGATAGGACCTTACAACGATTTCACTTTTGGCCTTCATCAGGCGGCTAAATACTATTATTACCCCGGTTGGCATGAACCCGGTGCTGTGCTGGAAACCCTTGTGAATAAGGATGCATTTGAGACTCTGCCAGCAGACTTACAGAGTATTTTGAAAGTCGCTGCCCGCGCTGTTAATCAAGATATGCTCGACGAGTATACGGCCAGAAACAATCAAGCCCTTGAAACTTTGGTTAACGACCATGACGTGCAACTTCGTAAACTGCCGGATGATGTTTTAAGAAGATTTAGAGAGATAACCAATGAGTTAGTTGATGAATTGGCTGCAGAGGATCCGTTATTTCGAGAAATTCGTGATTCCTTCACTGAGTTTCAAAAAAACGTCAGTAATTATCACGAGATATCTGAAAAAGCTGTTTATGAAATGCGGGATTTAGATTAAGCGTATTTTTTGACCAACCAAATCCCAATTAACGTAGAAACCGAAAACCTCAAAAGATAAAGCAATAGTGCTGGCAAGGTATAGATGAATTCTATGTAAGCTCGAAAAAGACTGTTTAAGTTTTTAAACCATTCGATAATAGGAAAGAAAATGTTTAGATGAACTTGCAGATGTTCTTCAAAATTAATAGGCCCCACAACGAGTGCATGGAGCGCAAAAAACAACAGATAAAAATCACCCCAAATTAAAAAATACCCAAAACCTTTTAAAAAATTAGTCATCAGCCAAGCGTCTGACTTCTTTCCAGACCCTCAAAATGTTGCCGTTCATTATTTTCTTGATGTCTTCATCGGAGTAGCCGCGCACCAAGAGCTCTTTAATGAATTGCGGGTAAGTTGATACGTCTTCAAGGCCAACCGGCAATCGTGGGATGCCGTCATAATCAGAACCTATCCCAATGTGATCGATCCCGACTAAATCGACGACTCTATCGACATGGTCAACCACATCGGCAATGGTCACTTTTAAGTCAGGGTTATTTCTAACGTCACGAATAAAGTAGTCACCAAAATTCAGTTGTAAAACACCATCGTTTTTAGCCAATGCGATCATCATTTCATCGGACACGTTGCGCTCAAAGTCAGGAACGAAATGCCTTAACGAGGAATGTGTGGCTACCGTTGGCGCACTCGATAATTCAAGCACCTGGAAGAATGCTTCGTCAGAAACGTGAGAAATGTCAATCATCATTCCCAGGCGGTTCATTTCTTTGACGACTTCAACCCCAAAAGGACTCAGCCCATCCCATCGACGAGTTTCATCATAAGAAGAATCAGAAATATGATTACTTTTAGAATGTGTCAGCGTGATGTAACTGATCCCTTTATCGGCAAAATACTTAAGTCGTTCAAGTTTTCCTTCCAACGGACCACCGTTTTCCATACCGTATGCAATACCGACTTTTTTATTAAATGTACTTTTATCAATATCTTCTGGCGATCTGACAAAATAAAAAAAACGATCATTCTCTTCGATAATGGCATTCATAAAATCGATCACCTTGTTGGCAGTATCGAATGCGACCCCATTGGTTTCATCGACTGCCGGCACATAAATGGCAAAGAAGGGTACGTTCAAACCTCCTTCAAGCGCTCTCGGTAAATCAAAATGTATGCTGGTTCTTCTGGTGATGTCTTCAAATGAGCCAGTGTCCATTTGTTGTTTGTATAAACGATAGGGCGTATCGATGTGCGTATCAATAATCGCATTTTCCAGACTCATTTCGATCGCCTTCCTTTCAAGCGACCGATCACAGCCAACCAATAAGATAAGGCCCGATAAAACTAAAAAACTTGTTACTTTCATACCTTCAACTATAAATGATAGAGGGTAACTTAGTCACAATGTCTGGGAAGATAGCCATTAAGATCAATAAGCCAATCTGGATGGCAATAAAAGGTATCACTCCCTTGTAGATCGATTCTGTTGCTATGCTCTCAGGCGCAATGCCGCGCAAATAAAAGAGCGCAAATCCAAACGGTGGCGTTAAAAACGACGTTTGCAGATTAACTGCTAGCATGATGCCTAGCCATAGCGGATCCGCGCCCATTGCCATCAACACCGGTCCGACAATCGGTACCACCACAAAGCTGATTTCGATGAAGTCTAAAATAAAGCCAAGCAGAAAGACCATCAGCATGACCAAAAGCATCGCGCCAAAAAGACCTCCTGGGATGGCATTAAAAATCTCATTGATGATCTCTTCTCCACCCAAACCTCTAAACACAAGAGAAAAAATAGATGCCCCGATAAGAATGAGAAAAACCATGGTGGTAATAAAAGCGGTTTGACGAGTTGCTTCTTTGAGCACGCCACCAGAGAGCTTGCCGCTGCTCCAAGCAATCAACATTGCCCCTAATGCTCCAATGCCGGCCGCTTCCGTTGGCGAGGCAATACCGGAAATGATGGATCCCAAAACAATGAAGATCAGTGCAAAAGGCGGCAATAAAGATCTAACGAGTTTGGAAACTTTAAAGTCTTCTTGATCCTGTGTCTGCCCGTTGGAACTGACTTTGACAAAAAGCACAAAGTAAATTGCATAAGCCACAACAAGAATGAGGCCAGGCACAATGGCTGCAATAAAGAGATCACCTACCGAAATTGTCTTCGCGGCAAAATTCCCCAGACTTAATTGGGATTGCTGATAGGCGCTCGACAGCACGTCTCCTAAAATAACCAAAGCAATGGACGGTGGAATGATTTGTCCTAAGGTACCGGTCGCACAAATTAAGCCGGTGGATATTTCCTGCGGGTAACCGCGCTTCAACATGGCAGGTAATGAGATCAACCCCATGGCGATAACCGTAGCGCCGACGATGCCAGTGCTTGCAGCAAGGAGGGCTCCCACGATGACCACCGAAAGACCCAACCCACTTTTCATTCGACCAAAGAGCTTAGCCATTGAGGTCAATAGATCTTCAGCTACTTTAGATTTCTCCATGATGACGCCCATGAAGATAAAGAGCGGCACCGCAATCAAGGTAGCATTGGTCATGACTCCGTACAAACGATTAGGAATGGTTTCCAGCAGGTATAAATCAAAACCTCCAAACAAGGAAAGGATGGCAGCGAAAATTAAAGAAACACCAGCCAAAGTAAAAGCCACCGGAAATCCAGCCAAAAGAATTAAGCAAACGAGGGCAAATAACAATAAGGGCAACACTTATCGATCCTCAAAGTATTTCAATATCATGGCAGCACTTTGCATAATCAAAAGTATTGCAAAAACCAACAACATGGATTTCAAAACGTAAACGAAGGGCAAGCCTCCCGGTTCAGGCGAAATTTCTCCGATTGACCAAGAAAAACCAACGTAATCGATAGAAATAAGCAGAGTCAGCCATGCTATCGGTTGCACAAACAATATTTGACCTAAAAAGTTGATTAATTCCTTGCGCGGCTTACTCCAATTACGATAAAAGATATCCACCCGCACGTGTTCGTCTTCACCCAATGCATAGGCCGCACATAATAAAAAGAGAGATCCGTGCAGATAGATGGTCATTTCTTGTAAAGAAATGATTCCAATATTTAAAACGTAACGACAAAAAACCACGATTCCGGTCAAAATAATCATCGCAACCACAAACCAGGCAGCAAATTTACCTATAGCTTTAGGTAAAAAGGTTAGTACCGATTGAGATAAATGGATAATTTTTTTGCTCATTTAGGTAATTTTGATTAAAATTTTTTTGTGATTATTGTTCTTTCTCCAGCTAAAACATTGGATTACGAAACTCCAATGAACGGTATTGATTATACCGTTGCCAATCATTTAAGTAAGTCTGCAGAACTTATCAAGACTCTAAAGTCTTATGAAACTGAAGATATATCCAAATTAATGGGTTTAAGTAGCAACTTAGCTTTTTTGAATTTTGAGCGTTATCAGAGTTGGAAAAGGCCAACTAAACCGAGTGCGGATGCTCGTCAAGCAGTGTTTGCCTTCCAAGGGGATGTTTATCAAGGCTTAGAAGCCGCAACTTTGAAAAAGGGAGATCTAAAATTTGCCCAAAAACATTTAAGAATACTTTCCGGTCTTTATGGTGTATTAAAACCTCTGGATTTAATGGCGCCGTATCGTTTGGAAATGGGCACCAAACTATCTACCAAAAAGCACGATGATTTATACGGTTTTTGGAAAGACACCCTTACTGCAGATATTAACGCCCAATTGGCGGAGCAAAAAGATTCGACGTTGATTAACCTAGCTTCAAATGAATACTTTAATGCCTTGAATAAAAAGGACATTTCAGGTGATATCGTCAGTCCTGTTTTTAAGGATTTCAAAAATGGTGATTATAAGATCATCAGCTTCTTTGCCAAAAAAGCTCGCGGCATGATGGCTAGGTATATCATTGATAATAAGGTCACCAACCCTGATGGATTAGCTACTTTTAATTACGGTGGTTATAAGTTCAACGCGAAGCTTTCCCAAGACAACGCGCCTACTTTTACAAGAAAAACTTCTTAACTTCCTGTTTCGTCGTATTTTTTGACGGCGACCATCTTCTCAAAAGAGGTTTCTCTTTTTTCCATTTTCGCTTGCATGGCTTCGCCCATATCTTTAGAACTCAACATAGCTCCACTCCAGAGGGCATTGTATTCAAGGCCATCTTTAACCGTATGGTCACGAGAATAGTTCAGAACTTCTTTTAGACCATAAATAGCAACAGGAGATTTACTGGCGATCTCTTTGGCCATGGCATTTGCAGCTTCGAGTAGAGCCTCGTGTGAATCGTAAACTTCGTTCACTAAACCACATTCTTTCGCTTCCTCAGCCATCATCCTTCTGCCAGTGTAGGCAAGATCACGAACTTTTCCTTCCGGGATCAAGCGAGGCAGCCTTTGCAGAGTTCCAACGTCAGCAGCCATGCCAATGTTAATTTCTTGAATACAGAAAAAAGCATCTTTAGTACACAGTCTTATGTCACAAGCCGTAATCATGTCTAATGCTCCGCCAATACAACCGCCTTGTATGGCAGCTATAATAGGCGCTCGGATGGTTTCAATGTTTGTGATGTACCCTTGCAGCTCCTTAGCAACTCGATACATGACTTCACCAACCCTTGCATGATCAGGCTTCTTTTCTGGCGATATGTTATCAACTCCGTTGTTGAAGTTAGCTAAGTCCATGCCTGCGCAAAAGTGTTTGCCAGTTGAAGACATGACTACAGCTCTTAGGTCAGGATCACGATTTATTTCATTCAATATTTCTGGCAACTCAATCCAGAATTTTTTAGTCATAGTGTTAAACGATTCTCCCCTACAGAGCGTCATGTTTGCGACGTGACCCTCTTTTTCTAAAGTAAAACTTTCATAACTCATTACGAACCTCCGTTTTCAAGTTTTGCAATAGCTGCTGCTGCGATGCCTTCCAGTTCTTCAATTAATTCAAACTCTTTGTGATGCGGCAGAACTACTTTTCTGTTTTTCCCTATTCTTTTTAGTCCTGATGCAATATCTTTTAAATCTGTCAGAACGTCTTTTGTATTTTCCATAATGTGAAATTCAATAGACCATTGTAAAGTAATAGTTTATTGGAAAACAATTTTTAATGGATAAAGACACCATCAACAGCCTAGTATCAGAAGTACAGCACATTGCTGAGAACGCTGGAAACCTTATCATGACCTTTTTTGATGAATTAGCTGAAGAAGAGATTGAATTCAAAGCTGATCAATCTCCAGTGACTATAGCCGATAAGGCAGCCAATAAACAAATAGTTGATGAGTTGATTAATTTAGACGATACGATACCAATTATCTCAGAAGAGGGATTAGCTCAAAATTTAGATAACACTGATACTTTTTGGTTAGTCGATCCGTTAGATGGAACCAAAGAATTTATTAACGGATCACAAGAATTTACCGTCAACATTGCTCTAATAGATAGAGGTGAGCCTGTCCTGGGTGTCATTCATCAACCGCCAACCTCCATTACGACTTTTGGCAGCAAAGAGAGTGGTGCCTTTATTGCTGGAGATGATGAAAAGTTATCCACTAACTCACCTGACAAATCATGCATGCTTGCGGTTAGCAAACGCCACAGCTCAGGAGAAGAAACTAAGTTTGCGCTATTTCTTCAGGATAAATTTGATGAAATGAGAACCATTGGTCTTGGATCTTCATTAAAACTTAATGCAATTGCTCAAGGTTCAGCGCATATTTATTCCCGGTTTGGTAGAACTTTTCAGTGGGATATTGCCGCTGGACACTCTATTTTAAGGTCAGCAGGAGGAGAAGTAGTGGATTTACAAGGAAAGCCAATTTCTTATAAAAACGACTCAAATCAGCCAATAAATGGATTTTTTGCCGTTTCAGATCTGGCTTATTGGAATGGAATAATCAATGAATTCAATAACTTATAAATCTTATATCTTTATTCTTATTTCTAATATTTTGTCTTTTTCGTAAAAGAGGGGTTAAAATTCCGCCTATATGAGCAAAGAACTGCAACCAATGGATATTTCAGCACCAGGTCAGAACCTGGAGGCCTATCTTAATTCCATTCAAAACATAGCCATTCTCTCGCCAGCAGAGGAGCGCAAATTAGCAGAAGACCTCTATTACAGAGAAGATCTTGAGGCCGCAAGACAGCTCGTAATGGCGCATTTGAGATTTGTAGTTCATATCGCTCGAGGATATTCAGGGTACGGATTACCCCAAGCAGACCTTATTCAAGAAGGTAACGTTGGTTTGATGAAAGCCGTTAGAAAGTTCAATCCAGAGGTAGGCGTTAGATTGATTTCTTTTGCCGTGCATTGGATCAAATCAGAAATACACGAATACGTTTTAAAAAATTGGAAAATAGTCAAAGTTGCTACCACAAAGGCTCAACGAAAATTATTTTTCAATCTAAGAAACAAAAAGAAGAATATTACTTGGTTAAATGAAGACGATGTCAAAATGATATCCAACGAACTCGGCGTCAAGGAAGATACGGTGCGGGAAATGGAGCAGAGAATGTCATCTCATGACGTTTCTTTTGATCCTTATTCTGCTGATGATGGGGAAGAGGGAAATTCTTACAGCCCAGCTGACTATTTAACCAATGAAGACTCGGATCCTATGGAGATCGTCGAGAAAGAGGATTATGCTAGAGATCAAATCAATCAACTTCAAAATGCAATATCTGATTTAGATGAGAGAAGCCAATTAATTCTTAAAGAGCGTTGGTTAACCGATGATAAGCCTACTTTGCATGAATTGGCTGACAAGTATGGAATTAGCGCCGAACGAATTCGTCAAATTGAAAAGAAAGCCATGGAAAAGATCAGAACTCATATAAACTGATCTTATTCATGAAGAACATTCAAGTTAGCATTAACGCTGAATCAAAAGAAATACCTCATAACCTCAATATTCCTCAGGTTCTTGATTTTTTAAAGCTTAAAGATGAATTACTCGTGGTTGAATTAAATGAACAAGTGGTTATGCGTGCTGATTGGGCAACCACTACGGTTGGAGAAGGCGACAAACTAGAAATAGTTAAGGCTATCGGAGGAGGTTAATGTCTGATTCATTAAGAATTGGAGTTCGTGAATTTCAGTCACGCCTTATGGTTGGGACTGGAAAATATGCCAACGATCAACTAGCAATTGACGCTATTCGGGAATCCGGAGCTGACATCGTCACTATGGCTATACGAAGAGTAAACCTAGGCCAAAATAAAGACGAAAGTAATATTCTAGAACTAATCTCACCAAATGAATTTACCATCCTGCCAAACACTGCGGGATGTTATACAGCAGATGAGTCCGTGCGAACTTGTAAATTAGCCCGAGAATTACTAGGCGGCCATAGTTTAGTCAAATTAGAGGTGATTGGGGATAAAAATACCTTATTGCCTGATATGCCTGAAACATTAAAGGCCGCAAAGGATCTCGTAAAAGAAGGTTTTGAAGTCATGGTCTATTGTACAGACGACTTTGATTATGCAGTTGCTTTAGAAGATGTGGGCTGTGTGGCTGTGATGCCTCTAGCTGCTCCCATAGGATCCGGAAGAGGAATTGAGAATCCTCATACAATTGAAGCAATTGTTAAAACAATCCAAGTTCCGGTAATTGTCGATGCTGGCATTGGAACTGCTTCTGATGCAACTTTGGCAATGGAGTTGGGTTGCGATGGAGTTTTATTGAACACTGCAATTGCAGGAGCACAAAATCCTGTGATAATGGCCGCTGCAATGCGACAAGCAGTCAAAGCAGGCAGATCTGCATACCTTGCTGGTCGTATGCCTAAATCTGATCAAGCCTCAGCTAGTTCACCGTTAGAAGGAGTCATTCACTCTTGAGATCCATAAGAAGCTTTTCTAAAGCAAGGTCAAGACTGTCTGCAAACCATAAAAAAATAATAAACCAAGAAAACGATTTTCTATTTTCGGAAAAAACTAAGTTGGCTTTTGAAAAAATATTACAAGTCTCAGAAAATAAGGTTCTTGAAATAGGTTTTGGTGAAGGAGATTCTCTTTTCGAGATGGCTGTTAATAATCCAGATATCCATTTTTTTGGCATAGAGGTTTATGAAACTGGGGTTGCAAGGACTTGTTTAAAAATCGAGGAGTCTGGTATTAAAAATTTAAAAATATACTTAGGTGATGCTGTTGACTTAATGCTGGATAAAGATATCGAAACTAAATTTGATTTATTGTTGTTTCTTTTTCCAGATCCTTGGCATAAGAGAAAACATAATAAGAGACGACTCTTGAGCTCAGGTAATTTAAAAAAATTTAGAACTTATCTTTCAAAAGAAGGGTTCATTTTTTTTCGTACTGACTGGCAAGAATACGCAGACTCAGTTAAAAAAATTTGCAACGATCAGAAAGTAGAATTTCAAAAGTTAGAAAAGTCACCTTTAGTTAATCGGCTAACTCATACTAAGTATCAAAGAAAGGGAATTAGAGCAGGGAGATCTATTTCAACTTTTCTCTTTAAGTAGTTTGGCTAAAAGAATCTTTGTTGCTTTAGCTCTGTGGCTGTTTTTGTTTTTATAGTCGTTGCCTAATTCGGCAAGGGTTTTATTTTTATCAGAGATGAAAAAGATAGGATCATAACCAAAACCATCTTTACCATGTGAATTTTTAGATATCTCACCTTCAAGTCTGCCCTCTGCCGATAAGGGAATTTCTTTCGAATTGGGATCGAAGAACACCAGGCAGGCAACAAAGGCAGCATTCCTTTGAGATTGGTTTCTCAAAGAATTCAATAATTTTAAATTATTTTCAGCATCGCTCGCGTTTTCACCGGCGTAACGAGCAGATTTTATTCCTGGAGCACCATTTAAAGAATCTACACAAAGACCTGAGTCATCAGCTATTGCTGGATATCCAGAAATTGTTGCCGCATGCTTAGCTTTAATTAACGCGTTCTCATAGAAAGTAGATCCGTCTTCGATTGGACTATCAATTCCTAAATCTTGCAGAGAATAAAACACCCAATCCAACGGCGATAATAAGGTTTCAAATTCTTTTAGTTTTCCTTGATTAGAGGTAGCTATAACAACTTTCAATTCCTGGCCTTAACCCTATACAAAGCAATTTCGGTCAAGAGATTAGGAGCGGCTTTCATAAATGTTTGCTCTTGCCCATCAAAACTTAAAAGTCGTCTCTCAAGAATTTCAGCTCCATGAGCAACACACAATCTTTCAAAATCCTTTAGAGAACACAAGTGTATGTTTGGTGTTGAATACCAATCGTGAGGAAGGGCAGAAGATACTGGCATCGTACCTCCGAAAATGAGCTGTAAGCGACATCGCCAATTTGCAAAGTTGGGAATACTGATAATAGCCTCTTTACCTATTCTTGTAATTTCTTCCAGTGCAACCTCAGGCTTTCTTAATGCTTGAATCGATTGGCTCATAATAACAGCATCAAAACTTTGATCTTGAAAGTTACTTAGGCCTGAATCAATATCTTGATCGATAACGTTTACGTCTTTTTGCAAACAATCTTGAATTTTCTGATGATCTATTTCTAAACCTAAACCTCTCACTTGATTATTTTTTCTTAAAAAAGCTAACAAGGAGCCGTCACCGCATCCTAAATCAAGGACTCTGGCTTCGGGCTGAATAAAATTACCGATTAATTTATTCATTTTTCTCTAAGAAAGTCTGTACTGCGTTATCGTATGTTTCGCTTGGCATTAAGAAAGCATCGTGCCCATGCGGGGAATCAATCTCTAAAAAGGAAATGTCTTTTTTTGCTTCGATAAAAGCATTGGCTAACTCTCTCGATCTTTCGGGTGAGAATCGCCAGTCTGATGAAAAGGCTATGAGAAGAGTTTTCGCGGTCACTGTTTTTAAAGTTTTAGATAAATCACCCCCATGAGCCTCAGCAGGATCAAAATAATCTAAAACCTTAGTCATGAGCAAGTAAGTGTGTGCATCAAATCTATTTGAAAAACTCTCACCTTGATATCTTAGATAGCTTTCTACTTCGAACTCGACATCGTAAGAGAAATTGACTTCGTCTTTTTTCATGTCTCGCCCAAATTTTTCACGCATAGCATCATCTGAAAGATAAGTAATATGACCAAGCATTCTTGCAAGCCCCAGACCAGTTTTTGGAAGCTTATCCTCAGAGTTGTAGTTAGGATCAGCCAAGATCGCTTGTCTGGCGATTTCATTAAAAGCAATATTTTGAGCGCTCAATTTAGCTGCTGCAGCTATTACAACAATTTTTTTGACGAGGT
The DNA here is from genome assembly GCA_902604535.1 of uncultured SAR86 cluster bacterium. Classification (GTDB taxonomy): domain Bacteria; phylum Pseudomonadota; class Gammaproteobacteria; order Magnimaribacterales; family AG-339-G14; genus CACNYO01. Next base: position 12,934 of record CACKZK010000010.1, on the reverse strand, counting down.
CGGGGTAGTCTATTGACCACTGTAAAGCCTGCATACCACCTAGACTGCCACCAATAACAGCATACCAATAGGGCAATCCGAGATGAGTACGCAGCAAATCTTGGCTTTTGACCCAGTCGCCAACCGTCACCATAGGAAAAGAGGAGCCATAAGCTAAATTATTTTCTGGATTAATGGAATTTGGGCCTGTGCTTCCGTGGCAACCGCCTAAATTATTACAGCCAACGATGAAATATTTATTTGTATCAAAAGCCTTATTAGGACCGACCATATCATCCCACCAACCTTTTTTATCTTCTTCATTCAGCCCTGCTACGTGATGATTGCCACTGAGGGCATGACAAATAAGAATGGCGTTATCTTTAGCTTCATTTAATTCACCGTAGGTTTGATAAACCATTTCAAATCCTTGGAGGGTTTTGCCTGATTTCAAGGCAAAAGTATCTTTATGAATAAACCTTTTTGTTTCAACTTGACCTAGTGAATTGCTTGACATTAGATGAACCGAGGTAATTCTAAGTTTGCTCCTAAAGTTAGTAAGACCCTATCAATCTGTATAAGGAGAAAAAATACAATGATCGGTGAAAAGTCTATTCCTGAGAATGAAGCAAATCTTTGAAAAGGTGACAGCAAAGGCTGCGTCAGACCATGACATATATTTAAAAAGGAATTATTTGACATGGGCGCTAGCCAGCTGGCAAATATTGATATAAACAAACTATATCTGATTATTTGGGAGGCCATATACAAGGATCCAATAGCCGCCCAAGATAAAGCATCTAGAGTGTCAAATATTTGATCGGCACTAAAAATCAAATTGAACAGACCAAACTTTGCCAAGATTACTAAAGCCAATGCAGACAAATCTATCCCAAACAAAATTGGTAAAACATACCTCATAGGTTTTAGAAAAGGTTCTAAATACTTAAAAGAATTAGAAATGATTGGATTATTAAAACTCAGTTGAAACAATCTAAAGAGCACATACAGTAAAAAAATAGCTGAAAAGAAATTCACTAAAGCTATAAGAAAAAAATTATTTGCCATTTCAGTCGTTTAGTTTTTTTGATCTTTCAATTGCGTTATTGATTGCTTGTGAAATGATCTCATTTATTCCAGCAGACTTCATTGTATTTAAAGCTTCTTCTGTGACTCCTTTTCTTGAGGCAACTTTATTTTGAACTTCAGCAAACCCAGCTGACTCATTTTCTTGAAGTAATTCCCCAGCAGTAAACATAACTGATGCCAGGTCTTTATCAGGCATAGACAAACCATTATCTGCAGCAAGTTTGCTCATCGTTTCTGCAACAAGCGCAAAATAAGCTGGCCCAGCGCCGTAAATGGCAGTGAATGCATCAATGTCTTTCTCTTCTAATACGTAAGTATTGCCGAGTTTAGAAACAATCACTTCAGTTTGATCAACCAATGCCTTATCTTCCATTTCAGAAATAGCAATTGGTCCGTTTTTGAAGCCTATTCCAAGAGAAGGCATAGTTCTTACGATATTTTTGTAGCCACCAGCTAGTTCGACAAGCTTTCTTCTTGAGATGCCAGCGACAAATGAGATTACTAATTGGTTCTGTAATTGTGCGGAAATTAAGGAAAGAACTTCTGCAGTTACGTTGGGCTTTACTGTAATAAATATCACGTCACATTTTTTTGCTAAATCGATTGTGTCCAACTTTTCTGCCAATAAGTTTTCAGCTGCTTGATTGATTGAAAGGTTTGAATAAAAGATATTGTAAGTATCTGACAAGGTTTTAATTGCCTGCAAAGCTAAGTTTCCGCATCCTATGAAGCCTATGTTTTGTTTACTCATCGTTTACCAAATATCGATTCACCAACTCTAATCATGGTCGATCCATGCTTAATGCCCATCTCAAAGTCCTGCGAGGTTCCCAAAGAAAGCTCATCAGCAGGAGAGTAATGATTTTTGAGTTGATCGCTAAGCACATTCATTTTCTCATATTCTTTTTCATTAATCTTTCCATCTGCAGCAGGGGAGGGAAGCGCCATCAATCCTTTAAGATCCAGACATTTCGATTCAATCACCATCTCTGCTAGCGGCATGAGGTCGTTTGCATTAATGCCTGACTTACTCACTTCTCCGCTGACATTAACTTGAATTAAAACTTTTAGATTTTTTTCAGCAGCATCGAGAGCAGTCACTATTTTTGCTCTATCAATTGTATGCACCCAAGAAAAATATTGAGCAATCTGAGAACTTTTTTTTGATTGAATGTTGCCAATGAAATGCCAATCTATTTCCTTTGAATTTATAGATGAAATTTTTTCAATCGATTCTTGTAAATAATTTTCGCCAAAGTTGGTTAATCCAAAATGATGAGCTGTTGCGATTAAATCCATGCTTTTCTTCTTTGAAACTGCAATTAATTTTATCTCTTCTACAGATCTGCTTGCTTGGGTAGCAGCAGACTTTATTTTGTCATTTATTCTTGCAATGTTATCTGAAATATCCATTACATTTTTTCGGGCGCACCTATACCTAAAATACTTAATCCATCTTTTATGACTGCCTGAGTTGCTAATGACACTGCTATTCTTGCATTTCTTGATACATCATCTTTATCTATTATCGGATGAGAGTTATAAAATGAATGAAAGATCGCTGCTAAGTCTCTTAGGTAGAAGCATAAAGAATGTATTTCTCTTTTATCAAAACATCGCTCAAGGGTCAGTTGGTAACTGTTGATCTGTGACACAAGCTCATTTTCTTTAACTGAAGACAAAGAAGATAGAGCTTTAGAGCCTTCTTTATGAGAATAATTAAATCCTCTTTCTTGCAACTCTTTCATCAAGCTGCAGATTCGAGCATTAGCGTATTGAATATAGTAAACGGGATTATCTTTATTTTTCTTTTTAGCAAGCTCTATATCAAACTCAAGCGTTTGATCCGACCTTCTCTCTAGGAAGAAATACCTTACGGCATCTACACCTACTTCATCGATCAGTTTCTTTAAACTCACAAACTCTCCTGATCTTGTAGACATAGAAACTTTATTCTTCCCTCTAATCAAAGAAACGAACTGTATAAAAATCGTTTTAAGTTTTTTGCTTTCATAGCCCAAACCTTTTAAGGATGCATTTATTCTGGGCAGATAACCATGATGATCAGATCCCCATAGATTTATCATTTCATCAAATTTTCTATCAAATTTATTTTTATGGTAAACAAGATCAGAGGCAAAATAAGTAGGTGCTTCATTCTCTCTAATTAAAACCCTATCTTTTTCATCTCCAAAATCTGTTGATCTATACCAAATAGCTCCATCCTTATCGTAACTGAGACCTTTCTTGCTGAGATAATCTAAAGTTTTATGAAATTCTGACTTTTTAGAGTCTTTAAAAAGACTTGATTCAAAAAAGAAATCATCATGGAACGTATTAAATTCTTTTAAGTCAGTCATGATGCCATCTAAAATCTTTGTGAGTGCAAATTTTCCTAATTCTTTGAAATCAGACAATTCTTTTTTTACCAAAACGAGCCAGTCATCAAAATTTGTTGGGAGTTTTTCTGGAAGAGCAAACTTATATTTATTTTTTTCATTTTTTTTCAAATCACTTGCAAGAGTTTTCAAATAATCTCCTTGATAACACTCCTTTGGTAATTTAATTCTTTCTCCGTCAAGAGAAAGATAATTGAGCAATAGACTTAGACCAAGGGTCTCTATCTGTAAACCTTGATCATTTACGTAATACTCTTGTTTGACTTCACTCCCAGCTCTGGATAAAAGATTTGATAAAGCTGAGCCCAAAGCAGCTCCTCTTCCGTGACCAATATGAATAGGTCCGGTTGGATTACTTGAAACATATTCAATTAATATCCTCTGTTTGACTTTGCCTTGGATGAGCAATGGCTCTTTTTGTTCTAAGCATTGTTCAATGAAACTAAATTTTTGTTCAGAGGAAAGATAAAAGTTTAAGAAGCCTGCTCCTGCGATCTCGATTTTTGTTATCCAGTCCTCTTTAGCAAGGTTTTCAATTAATCGTTCAGCAATTTCTCTAGGATTACCATCAGATTTTGCGGCAAGTTTCATGCAAATATTTGAAGTCCAATCTCCAAACTCAAGGGATTTGGGCTCAAAAACTTCAATTTGAGATGCCCTCGTGACACCGTTAAGATTGGAAGCTTTAATTTCTTGAAAAAGAAGCTTTTGGATATCTTCTTTCAATCTTTTACTCTGCTTTGGTATTCACAAGTTCTAGTATCAATTTTTAGTAAATCTCCAATTTCAATAAACAATGGGACTTTCACTTCTATCCCATTTTTGAGTATTGCTGGTTTTGTTGCACCTGTAGCAGTGTCTCCTTTGAATCCAGGCTCAGTTTCAGTCACTTCCATTTCAACGAATGTATCTAGCTCAACAGAAAGAGGTGAGCCTTCGAATAATAAGACTTCATAAGATTCACCTTCTTCCATCCACTGAATTGAGTCACCAAGGTCTCTTTTTGAAAAACTCTCTTGATCGAAGCTGTTATTATTCATCATTACAATTTCTTCGCCGCTCTCGTATAAAAACTGCATGGGTATGTTCTCAAGATCGGCTCTTTCTAGAGATTCTCCAGTTTTATAAGTTTTTTCCCAGACTCTATTGGATTTTAAATTTTTAAATTTCACTCGCATAACCGCTTGCCCCTTGCCAGGTTTGTGAAATTCATGATCAAGGATTTCGCAAGGATCACCTTCAACGATAAGTTTAAGTCCATTTTTGAACCCATTTGTACTAACAGAAGCCATGATGAATTTTACATTAGAGTTGCAAATAATTTCATAGATAGATGTTGATTTTTTATTTGAATTCCAATAAAAGAAAAACTAATAAGTTTGTTGCTTTGATAAGTTATTCTTACTAAAGTAGTTAGACAAAAAAATCCGCCCAGCAGAAATTTGAGTATTAATTTTTGTTGGCTTTGTTATAGGGAGATTAAATGTTTAATAAAACAGTTAAAAAGCTAAATATCACTGTCTTTATTATTGCTTGTTTTTTTTCAGGGGCAATTTTTGCTCAGCTTCAACCGGTACTTCAAGTTAATGATGAAAGAACCGACAGAGCTTCCACTTCTCAAACTGCTATTGATGGTTTTCAAGATAACACAGACAAATTATCAGCTGAATACAAAATAGTAAGCAAGCAAATTGAAGGGCTTAAGGTGTATAACGCTCAAAAAAGGAAACAAATAAAGAGACAAATAGAAAGGATGGAAGAAATTGAGACAACTATGAAGGATGCATCCGTTCTGCAAAGACAAATTCCACCATTATCAAGAAGAATGTATGAAGGTTTAAAAAGTTTCATTTCTCTAGACTTACCATTTAGGCTTGGGGAAAGAGAAGAAAGACTGTCATTCATTCAAAAAGCCTTAGATAATCCAACCGTTTCACCTGCGGAACAATTAAGACAAGTTCTTGAAGGTTATACAGTCGAGTCTGAGTATGGAATGAAAATGGATACCTACAAAGACACAATCACTATTGATGGCCAAGATCGTGAGGTAAATATTCTTAGAGTCGGTAGGTTAGTTTTAGCTTACCAAACTTCTGATCTTGATCAGACCGGAGTATGGAACAAAGAAACAAACACTTGGGAAGAACTTCCATCTAGATACAGAAATCCTGTAAAAAACGGTATTCGAATAGCTCAAAAACTTCAAACAGTTAACATCTTAGAGATGCCAATACCTGCAGCTGGGGTGGTCCAATGAAAAAATTATTATTGATATTTTTTGTCGGGTTATTTTTAAACCCTATCTTTTCTCAAGAAGAAGAGAAGCCAGAATCAATGGCTTCTTCTCTTGACGAGCTATTAGAACTTGTAAAACAAGGAAAGTTTGCTGAATCAGAAGAAGCATCTGAAAGAGAAGATAGATTCAGGACTGAGCGTAATAGACAGCAGAAACTCTTAACTGATGCTAAAGCTGAAAGAGCTCGTTTGGAGAGAATAGCTGAAGAACTTGAGGCACAGTTTGAAGCTAACGATGCAAAACTAGTTGTTCTTGAGGAGCAACTTAAAGAAAGACTTGGTTCTCTTTACGAAATGTTTGGTCATCTTCAAAGTACTGCTAGTGATTCACTTGCTAGATTTGAAGAATCTATAACAGCTGCCCAATTCGGTAAGGATAGAGAACTATTCCTATCTGATTTAGCTAAAAAAATGAGTGAGGGTGTATCTTTGGCATCAATTCCAGAATTGGAAAGACTTTGGTTTGAGCTATTAAGAGAGCTTGAAGCATCTGGATCAGTAGAAAAATTCAATGCAACTGTTGTTGATAATAATGGTAACGCATCCGAAGAGGACGTGGTCAGAGTTGGAACTTTTAATGCAGTAGCCGAAGGAAGTTATTTAAGTTATTTGAAAACAAGAGGAGCTTATGAGGTTCTTCCTAGGCAACCTGCCAGATATACCGGAGGAACTTATGACTTATTTGATGAAAGTGCAGGATTTGTGCAATTTGGGGTCGACCCGACTGGACCTCAAGGAGGTACTTTACTTTCTAACTTAATAACTCTTCCAACTTTCAGCGAAAAAATTGCTCAAGGACGATTTGTCGGATATTTGATCCTTATCTTATTGGCAATATCTGCAGCAGTATTCATTTGGCGTTTTTATATCCTTTATGCAGTTAGAAGAGGAGTAAATGCAGAAGCAGCAGGTAAGGGTTCAGGAAATAATGCCTTATCAAGAGTTATGAAAGTAGCTGAAGAAGCAAAAGATGCAGATACAGAGACTCTCGAACTTAAGATGGCTGAACAAATTCTTGCAGAAAGACCCGCGATAGAAGCTTACATTTGGGTAGTTAAATTAATTGCTGCAGTAGCTCCGCTTCTAGGATTATTTGGAACGATCATCGGAATGATTAACACCTTCCAAGCAATTACTTTGTTTGGAACGGGTGATCCAAAAACTATGGCAAGCGGCATTTCAGAAGCTCTTGTCACAACTTGGTTAGGTTTGATGTGTGCTATACCATCGGTATTCATGGCAGCAATCCTTGCTAATTACTCTAAAGGTATCTTGTCTATCATTGAGGAACAAAGCACTGGAATGGTTGCTGCAAGATCAGAAGGTAAAGCTTAGCGATAAGATATGAGTTGGTTTTACGATCTTCAAGACCTTCTTTTCGAGTTTTTAGAAAAAGGAGGTCCCGTAGTTCTTCTTATAGGAGTCCTGATCATGGTTATGTGGATTCTTATTTTTGAAAGATTATGGTTTTTTAGATTTTCAAAACCACATCTTATTCAAGATGCCCGTGAGCAGTGGGATCAAGTAAGGTCAGAAAATGGTGGTCCCGGAAGAAAATCTTGGGAAGGTCATATGATAAGAAGTATGCTTATTTCACAAGCAAGCTCGTCAATAAATTCAAATATAGATTTGATAAAAGTATGCACCGCTGTTGCTCCTTTATTTGGACTATTTGGAACAATAACTGGAATGATGGAAGTATTCCATATCCTTGCTGTTACAGGAGGCGGTGATGCTAAAGCTATGGCAGGAGGTGTTGCAAGATCTACAATACCCGCGATGGCAGGTTTATTCGCTTCTATTCCTGCTTTATTGGCTTTGAGATCAATTGACCAAGCAGCTAAAAAGAATATTGAGATTCTTACAGAAAGGTTAACTTACGATAAAAAATTTGATGTAATTTAAAGAGGATAACTTATGAGAAGAGCACCTATAAGCCAAGCCGTAGCAGAAGAAGAAGAAATTAATATCACACCGATGTTAGATGTAGTATTTATTCTGCTAATTTTCTTTATCGTTACAGCAAACTTTATTAAGGAACCTGGTCTAGAAGTAAACAGGCCGGATTCAGAAACAGCTGAGCCAACGGAAAATGCAGCAATTTTAATTGCTGTTGGGAACGCTGGCGAAATATACATGGATGGTCGGAGGATTGATAAACGTCAGGTAAAAGCAAATGTTGTAAGACTGTTAGCGGAAAATCCTCAAGGATCTGTGGTTATCCAAGCTGACGAAAAAGCAACGGCTGACACAATTATGGCTGTAATGGATGGCGCGAGGGAAGCCGGAGTCTATAACATCTCGCTTGCATCGGAACCTCAATTTTAATTATGGCGATCGGTTTAAACAAAGGCGATTATCAGAAATACGGTCTCATTGCTGCCGGCGGGACTGCTTTTGCAATTTTTTCTCTACTATTTATGGCAGCTTTAATAGCAACCGGTGATGTTTCGCTCGACGATATCAATACTAGAAAGATAGCTGATTTTCTTATGCCAGAAAGGGAGCTTGAGTTAATGGATGATTCTATGGAAAGACCTGAAGAGCAGGAACCTCCTCCAGACATGCTGCCCCCTGATGTTGAAATGGATACTATGGAAGATTTATCTGGAAACATAGCACCTAAGTTTAATTTTAAAGCCAGAAGACAAGGGGTTTTCGCTGATGGAGCGTATGTTCCGATCTTTCAAATTCCTCCTCAGTATCCAAGAAGAGCAGCTGAAAGAGGCATCGAGGGTTGCGTTGTCGTTGAATACACTGTTACAACGATGGGGACTGTCAGAGATCCTGAAGTTATAGCAGCCAAACCTTCGGGAATATTCAATAGTTCGGCAAAAAGAGCTGCGTTAAAATACAAATATAAACCAATGATAAGAGATGGTGTCGCAGTGGAGGTTCCTGGAGTAAAACAAAGAATAACTTTTATTTTAGAGGGAGAAGGTAAAGGACCTGATTATGTCCCGCAAAATTGTTTAGAAATGTATTGATATGTTTAAGTTTTTTTTAGCAACTGTATTATGTTTTGTCTCTTTTTATGCATTTGTTCAAGAAGAACAACCAAGAGAGAAACAGATACTTTTTCCTGAATACAAACTTGAAGATTGTCTAAAGAGTCTTGATATTAAGAAAACCAGCAAGAGAAGATCTGCCAAAACTTTAAGCAGGTCTGTTCAAAGAATAATGGCAGATGTTTTTCCTCTTCTAGAGGAGGATCAATGGGATGAAGCTCTTTTACTTTTGGATCAAATCAAAGGTCTAGATAAAGCAACCGACACTGATTTGGCGCAAATGTGGTATTACTATGCCTATGTTCATTTTTCTCAAGATAACTTAAGACTTGCTAAATATGACTATCAACAATTTCTAGCAATTCCTGATACTGATCCGAGATTGAAGGCTGGAGTAATCTTCAGTCTTGCGCAAATTGCTTATTCAAGCGAGGACTATAGAGAGACGATCAAACGTTTAAAAGAATGGTTAGCGTTGGAGGAAGCACCTAGCTCAACTGGTTTTGACATCATGGCTGCAGCTCATTGGCAACTTAAGGAAAAGAAACTAGCTTTAAAAAATGCAGAGACTGCTATGTGTATTTCCAAAGCTAATCAAAAAATTCCGAGAGAGGGAACATATAACCTTCTAGTAGCCTTATACAATGAAGTTGAAGATACATTATCAATGTTATCTCTATACGAAGAGTTAGTAGGGTTTTACCCCAAAAAAAGATATTGGGTTCAGCTTTCGGGAATTTACGGTGAATTGAAAGAAGAATCCAAGCAATTGGGAGCTTTAGAGGCAGCTCACGATCAAAGGCTTCTTGATAAAGAAAACGAGTACGTTGTTTTATATCAGCTTTTAATGAGAGCCGAAGCACCTTACAAAGCAGCAAAAGTTATTGATTATGGAATTAGAGAGGAATTCGTTGAAGAAAATGAAAAGCATCTTAAATACCTAGCTCAAGCATGGCATTTATCACAGGAGCTAGACAAGGCAGAACCTGTATATAAGAAGGCTGCTGAAAAAGCAAAAGATGGAGAATTGTTTGTCTTTTTAGGTCAGATATATCTTGCGACTGATAGACTGGACCTAGCTTCTGAAAGTTTAAAAAAAGGTCTTGAAAAAGGAAAACTGAAAGATCCCGTATCTGTAAACATCCTGCTAGGCCAAGTTGCCTATGAACAGCAAAAATTCGATGAGGCAACAACATTCTTTAGAAAATCTCTTGATAAAGTCAGTGATGTGAAAGGTAAAAACGAGGAAGATACTTTTAAAAAACAGGATAAGCTCAGAAATCAAGCCTTAAAGTGGCTCACCTATACTGAGAACGAAAGAGAGAGAGTTAGGATTCTTAACTTAAGAAGAAAAGATTTAGAAGAAAACGCCTAAGAGCTTTTCACGTACTTAATCAAGGCACAGTTTATTTCAGAGCCTTCGTCAAAAAAGTCTTCTCTTTCAACTTCCTTCCAGGTTTCCCAATTAAAATCAGGCAAACTCACATCTCCCTCTACCTCAACATCAACTTTAGTCAGGTAAAGTGTATCCGCAAACGTTTCTCCAGCTTTATATATCGCGTAACCACCAATCAAAAAAATATCCTTTTCTGGAAATTTTTCCTTTGATATTTTTATAGCCTCATCCAATGTGTTAGCAATCAGGCATTTCTCTATCGATTTCAAAGTGGCTGATACGATAATGTTTTCTCTATTTGGAAGGGCCTTTCCAATCGATAAAAAGGTATTTCTACCCATTATCACAACAGAATTACTTGTAATTTTTCTAAATCTTTTTAAGTCTTCAGATATTTGCCAAGGAAGAGATCCATCCTTGCCGATGTAACCATTTTTTGAAACGGCGACAATTAGACATAATTTCATCAGACGGCTATAGGAGCTGAAATTGCAGGATGTGGATCGTATTCTTTTATTTTAAAATCGCCATAAGAAAAATCAAAAAGATCTTTAACATCTTTATTTATTTCAAGGATCGGAAGTTTTTTTGGTTCTCTCTCAAGTTGCAATTTAGCTTGATCAATATGATTATGATAAAGATGCGCATCACCAAGCGTCAAAATAAATTCCTTAGGCTTTAAGTTACAAACTTGAGCAATCATCATTGTCAAAAGAGCGTAAGAAGCTATATTGAAAGGTACTCCAAGAAAAACATCCGCACTTCTTTGATAAAGTTGACATGATATTTTTCCATCAGCTACATAAAATTGAAACAATATATGACAGGGCGGTAACGCCATTTCATCGATAAGAGATACATTCCATGCACTAACTATATGACGCCTGGAATTTGGATTATTTTTTATGCTTTCTACAACTTTTCTTAATTGATCAATTTTTTTGCCGTCATGTGTTGGCCAAGATCTCCATTGCGATCCATAAACTGGACCAAGTTCTCCTTCTTCATCTGCCCACTCATCCCAAATTGTTACCTTATTATCTTTTAAAAACTTTATATTAGTATCTCCTTTAACAAACCAGAGCAACTCGTAAATGATAGATTTCAGATGCACCTTTTTAGTTGTTAATAAAGGGAAACTATTTTCTAAATCAAACCTTAATTGTTCTCCAAAGATACTTCTTGTTCCTGTGCCAGTTCGATCTTCTCTATCAAATCCCTCGCTGATAATTTTTTCTACTAAATTTAAATAATTTCTCATGAAGTTTTTTTCCTATAAGCAAAGATAATTAAAAATATACCTATAATCAACATAGGTAAACTTAAAAGCTGACCTCTCGTAAACATATTAAATAAATCGAATCCTATGTGTGCATCTGGTGTTCTAAAATTTTCTGTAAAAATTCTCATAATCGCATAGCCGCTTAAAAATAAACCAGCTATAGACCATCTAGGAGGATTAGTCTGTGCAAATAAATAAAGCAATATAAATAAGATAACCCCTTCACTAAATGCCTGATATAACTGAGAAGGATGTCTAAAAAGTCCTTCTGGATCATTTGAAAAAATCAATCCCCAAGAAGCTTCTGTTGGCCTTCCCAATAATTCCCCGCCCATAAAATTTCCTATCCTGACTGATCCTAGGCCGATAGGAAAGCAGATCGCATAATGCTCCATAACATCAGAGAACTTTAGCTTGAACTTTCTTCCGAATAAGTAGAAAGAAAATAGCACTCCTATTAAACCTCCGTGAAAAGATAGACCACCTTCCCAAATTCTTATGATTGATAGCGGATCATAAATTAACTGCTCAGGAGCATAAAAGATCATATAGCCAAATCTGCCTCCTAAAATTGCTCCTAATATTCCATATGTTAAATAGTCTTCGGCCTGGATTGGGGTTAACCGTTTACTTACTCCGCTGATTTTTTTCGCAGCAAAATTTACTCCTAAAATTGCAACTAACCAAGAGATGCCATACCAATAAACAGGCCACCATCCGACTATTGGGATCGGGATATAAAAAGCAACCGGGTCAATATTAATGATCATAAAAAAGTAGAGTAGAAGACCCTAAATGCAGCAATGATTACTAATATTGCAAAAGCTTTTTTGAGAATATCGCCTTGCGTATTCGTAGATAAATTTGCCCCAACACGAGCGAAATAAATACTACTCAGTCCAACAACTAAAATAGCGGGATAGAAAGCTGCCCCGATAAGATAATCTACTTCTTTTGCAGCTTCTGGAATGAATAAAAAAACTGCCACTGAGCTTGATAAGGCAAAAGAAAATCCCATCACTGAAGATGTACCAATAGCTTTGTGCATAGATAATCCTCTGTATTTAAAGTAGGGAATCATCAAAATTCCTCCTCCAATTCCTACAATAGAGGTTAAAGAGGCTATCGTGGAAATGACAAGTATTAGTTCTACTTTATTTATTTGCTTTGAACTTTGCTTAGGAGAAATATCAAAAATTAATTGTAAGGCAGCCAAAGTTAGTGAAACAGCAATTATAATTTGCAAGGTTGTACTTTCGAAAAAAAACGAAATATATCTTCCCAAGAATGCAAATAGCAATCCCACTAAGAAAACAATTCTTAAAATTTCTGTGTCCACATTACCGTTTTTATAGTGTGTTCTGGCGGCATTAGGAATAACTAAAGCCATGGTTGTCATGGAAGTTCCTGTCGCTAAAAATGGGATAATTTCTTTTGGAAAGTTTAAAAATTCAAATAAGAAAATATAAGCTGGTACCAGCACGAT
>CACKZK010000009.1:0-28198 GCA_902604535.1 uncultured SAR86 cluster bacterium | reverse complement strand
AGAGGGAGGGGTTGCAGTCGCGTTTGCCAAAGAAATTGCTGCTGCAGAGGATCCTGAAGCTAAAAGAAAAGAAATTGAGGATTCTTTGAGAAAAGCACGCGATCCTTTTGCAAGAGGAGAGTCGTTTTCAGTGCACGAAGTTATTGACCCCAGAGAAACAAGAAAGTATCTTTCTCTTTGGGCTGAAAGAATTCAGACCCAACTTTTAACTAGAAACTATTTAAAGTGAAAACTTAAGAGAGGAAAAAATGAAAGAATATCATCAGTTTTACATAAATGGGTCATGGGTTGATCCTGAAAATGGACTCAATAAGCTTGATGTTTTAAATCCAGCTACTGAAGAATCCATCGGCTCTATTGCTTTAGGATCTTCTGAAGATGTAAATGCTGCAGTAGAAGCTGCCAAAAATGCTTTTGCTGGCTTTAGCACAACTAAAAAAGAAGAAAGAGTTAGTTATTTAGAGAAAATCATTGAGATTTACATGAAAAGAAGTCCAGAAATGGCTGAAGCTATTTCTTCTGAAATGGGTGCTCCAATGTCCTTAGCTTCGAAAGCTCACTCTCCCTCAGGTTTAGGCCACTTTATGACAGCTCTTGAGACTCTAAAGAATTATGACTTTGAGCAACAAAAAGATGGTCTGTTCATCAGAAAAGAGGCAGTTGGAGTTGTTGGGATGATTACTCCCTGGAATTGGCCAATAAATCAAATAGCTTGCAAGGTTGCACCTGCTTTAGCAGCTGGCTGCACGATGGTTCTAAAACCCAGTGAAATTGCTCCTTTTAATGCAATGCTCATGGCAGAAATAATTCATGAAGCAGGAATCCCTGAAGGAGTTTTTAATCTTGTTAACGGTGATGGACCAACTGTTGGAGAAGCTATGTCCTCTCATCCTGACATAGACATGATGTCTTTCACAGGATCAACTAGAGCTGGCATCCAAGTTGCAAAAGGTTCTGCGGATTCAGTTAAAAGAGTTCATCAAGAATTAGGTGGAAAATCACCAAACATTATTTTGGATGATGCTGATTTTGAGAATGCTGTTATAAGAGGAACAAGACATATGTTTAATAATAGCGGACAGTCCTGTAATGCTCCATCTAGAATGTTGGTTCCTGAGTCAAGACAAGATGAAGCAAAGGCTGCTGCTAAAAAAGCTGCAGAAGAGACTAAGGTGGGTGATCCTAATGCTGAAGATACTGTAATTGGTCCAGTGGTGAGCGAGGTTCAGTTTAATAAAATTCAAGGTCTCATCGAAAAAGGTATCGAAGAAGGTGCAGAATTAGTCTGCGGTGGTCCAGGAAAACCTGATGGTCTAAATCAAGGTTTCTACGTTAAACCAACTGTATTTGCTAACGTTAACAATGACATGACTATAGCTAAGGAAGAAATTTTTGGACCTGTTCTTTGCATCATTCCTTACAAAAATGAGGATGAAGCCATTGAAATTGCAAACGATACTCCTTATGGATTAGCGGGTTATGTTTCCTCAGAGAACATAGATCACGCAGTAGAAGTAGCTAGAAAAATTAGAAGTGGAAATGTTCATATAAACAATGCTCCTTCTGGCTTAACTTCTCCGTTCGGTGGTTTTAAGCAATCCGGGAATGGAAGAGAATGGGGAGAATTTGGCTTTGAGGAATTCTTAGAGATTAAATCTGTTTTAGGTGCTGGAGCTGCTTAAAGCTTAATGAGCACAGTCAAATACTACGATTGGTCTTTTCATCAAGCTAGAACTAGGCCAAACAAAGTTGCTGTAAAAGAAGTTTCTTCTGGAAGAGAAACTACTTACGGGCAACTTGAGGAAAGATCTTGTCGACTTGCTTCTTGGTTACAAAATAAAGGGGTTAAGAAAGGTGATAGAGTTGCCATCTTAATTCATAACTGCACTGAAGTTTTTGAGCTGGAGTTTGCTTGCGCAAAAATAGGTGCTATTGAATTACCTCTTAATTGGCGTCTTACTAAACCAGAACTTGAGTACATTCTTAATGACAGTTCCCCTGAAGTATTAATTTATGGTTCTAATTTTGTAGATATAGCTGAATCGCTCCTAAAAGATTGCTCCATCAAGAATTCACTGGAAATTGATGATGAGGATCAAAGTAATGAGTACGAACAAGCATTAAAAAAAAATATTGATTTTGATGTTGTTGAAACTACGCATGATGATCTGATTATGCTGATGTACACATCGGGTACAACAGGTCATCCAAAAGGTGCAATGATCACTCATGAAATGCAGTTTTATAATATAGTTAATCTTGCGGGATCTTCCAGAGTAACCGACAAAACAGTCCAACTTATTGTTCTTCCTTTGTTCCATACGGGAGGCATGAATTGTTACGCAAATCCGATTCTCCATTACGGTGGTCAAATAGTTTTGATGAAAGAATTTGATCCCGGTAAGGCATTAGAAATCATTGATGATCCTGACTATGGCATCACACATTTTTTTGCAGTGCCAGCTCCCTTTCAATTTATGATGCAGCATCCAAATTTTGATACAACTGATTTTTCTAGAATTGAAGGTGCGGGTGTTGGCGGTGCTCCGTGTGCAGAGATCATTTTGAAGTCTTGGCAAGGTAAAGGTGTCGAACTTTGGCAAGGCTGGGGTATGACTGAGACAAGTCCAGGAGGTATCGGTCTTGCCGGTGAAGACGCTGAGAGAAAAGTTGGTTCTGCAGGCAAGCCTTTATTACACACAGAAGTAAAAATCGTAAATGAAAATGGCAATGAAGTAGATCAAGGTGAAGTTGGAGAAATTTTGATAAAAGGTCCAAACGTCACTCCAGGGTATTGGAACAATGTAGAAGCTACAGAAAAATCATTTGTTGATGGCTGGCTCAAAACTGGAGATGCTGCTCAAATGGATGATGAAGGATTTATTTATATAGTCGATAGACAAAAGGATATGTATATTTCCGGAGGAGAAAATGTATATCCTGCTGAAATTGAAAACGTTATCTATCAACTTCCAGAAATTGCAGAAGCGGCAATCATTGGTGTGCCTGACAAAAAATGGGGAGAAACAGGTAAGGCATTCATTGTCTTAAAACCTGATTGTGGTTTATCAGAGCAAGATATCATCAACCACTGCCTAAAAAATCTTGCTAAGTTCAAAATTCCTGCATCAGTTGATTTCATAGCTGCTTTACCAAGGAATGCTACTGGGAAGGTTCTTAAAAGAAATTTAAGGGAAGAAGTTGTCGGAAGCGATGCTCCTGCAATCTCTTAAGAATATATTATTTCTTTAAATCGCTTTTCTAGAGATTCAAAGTGCTGCTCGGAAGGATTTCTCCAAGATTGTTGGACGCAGTAAATTTCATTTAAATAATCAAGATATTTCTCAACCTGACCTAAGTCTAACTCCCAGCTATCTAATGAATTTATGCAATCCACTAATTGATCTCTTGATTCAGGAAATTTTGTTATACCATCGATCTTAAAACAACTCTCTCCAAGAAGAATTAATTTTTTCCCTAGAATAAGTGATTCAAGCCCTACAGTAGAGTTCAGAGTTAATGTGGATAAAGATTTTTCTATAAGATCTTTTGAATCAAAATTTCTAAAGAGTATTCTCTCATTTACTTTATGAAGATGTTTAAATTTCGTTGAGTCACTTGGATGTTCTTTTATTACAAAAAATAAATCTTTATCTTCAATTTTTCTAATCGAATAATCTAACCATTGAAATAATTCATCCATGGAATTTACTCTTGGAGAATTTAGCAAAACTTGACTGTCATGATTAACTTGAAAAGGAACATAGATAAACTTTTCAGGTAAGTCTTCATATAGTTCTAGAGATTTACTGTACCTTTCCTTACTTTTGATTGATGCTCGTTGTTGAATCTCAAAATTTAAATTCTTTCCACTGGGAACATAATTTTCATAAAACTCTTTTTCACGCGGAACGCTGTTTAAATCATTCACGCCTTTAGGGTCCACAGTTGTTGAATTAGGAAGCAAACCATTTTCAAAAAAAGCTAATTTAATATTATTTTTTTTGGCGATTAGTTTTATTGCATACTCTGGTAACCTGTGCCCATTCCATATACAAATCAAATCAGGCATCCTCTTTGAAATTACATAAATAAATCTTCTGTAATAAAAAATAAAAAGTATGTACAAAAAGGCTTCATAGAATGGCCAAAAATACTTTAAGTAAAAGTATTTTCTTTTTTTTCTTGTTAACTCAAAACTTATTCCTTTTTGAATTTCAGCTTGGGTTAAATCAGTGCGGCCAAGTTTGAAAAAGATAAAAGGAAAAAAACTCATTATGGTGGAGTCAAACATGATATTTCTTTTAATGTCTTGGAAATATCTATGCATAGACCCTCTATAAGAAATAAAAAGAATTTTTGAATATTGATCCATTATTCGCTAATTGTTATTGAAATATATTATCCTATGCAGAATTTTTTTTAGAGGATTGTTATGTTTGAGATTAATCTTTTTAATTCAGCACAGATATTTGATCAAATTTTTGCCTTTATTTGTGTTTATTTGCTAACAAGTTTAAGCGCAAAGGTGAGGTTTTATGGCTTTGTAGTTGGAACTATTGGTTTTGTGCCTGGTATTTATTTGCTCATTGAAACTGAGCTTTGGTGGTTGCTTGCAGCAATGCCTCTTTGGGTTTTCATAAACTACAAAGGGCTAATTAATAATTGGAGAGAGTTTAAAGGGGAAGAAACTACGACTTAATAGCTTCAAAAGCTGCCCTAGCAATATCCTCAACTTTTTTTAGATGCTCATCTTCATGAGCCACTGAAATGAAATGATTGTGATAATCTGTGAGATAAAGACCTTTGCTCAGGCAAACATCAACCCATCTCGAATGTAATGTTTTATCTTCATCCTCAATTCGAAAGTAAGGCATGGCTGGGACTCCAGACACAACCATCTTGATATCAAAATCTTTTGCAATCTTGACTAGTCTCTCATTTAACAAGTTACCGAAGTTATTCATCTTCGCAACAGCATCCTGCTTAACTAGTTCATCTATTGTTGCTTTTGCTGCAGCCATTGGGGCTGAGTTTAAAAACTGAGTGCCAGTAAAATAAACCTTCTCTGCTGATTCTTTTAATGAGTCTTTTCCTACCAAGGCAGATATTGGATATCCATTCGCTATAGCTTTCCCTAAACAAATTAAATCTGGAGAAAAACCAAAAAAATTATTTGATCCTTTTAGATCAATTCTAAATCCAGTCCTAACATCATCGACAATTAAAATAATATTATTTTTATGACAAACCTTCTCGATGTGTTTCCAGTATCCTTCATTCGGATAAACATTGTTTTTGAAAGTTGGATGATGATAAGGGCTCGAAATAAAACATGCTATGTCTTCCCCATGATCTGAGATTACTTGATTAAATCTATCTAAGTCGTTCCAATCGATGGAGATTACTTCTGCGGAATCTGAATTAATAATGCCAGGACTATTGTGTCTTTGCATCCAGCTATTTGAGCCATGATACCCATCGTTTATTTTTAATATTTTTTGCTTGCCGGTTTCTTGTCTGGATACCATTACTGCAAGAGAAGTACTATCAGCTCCATTTTTACCAAACAAACTCCAATCGGCAATTGATACCAAATCAACTAAGGTTTCCGCTAGTTCAATCATCACAGGAGAGGCAATGCTTACCGTATTGCCAAGATTTAATTGTTTTCTAGCTGCTTCATCTACTATAGGGTTATTATATCCAAGGATCATAGGCCCCCAAGCGCAAACCAAATCTACGTATTCATTTCCATCAACATCCCAAAAATATGCTCCATCCGCTTTAGAGAAAAATTTGGGCCCGTCTTTTCTGACAGCATATTTATAATGCCCAAATATTCCTCCTGGAATTACTTCTTTTGCCCTGTTAAGGAGTAGATCTGACTCAGATTGATTTAAAAAGTCTTTATCCTTTGGATTGTGCATAAATTTATTGTAAAGGATTTTTGTTTTGGAAGTAATTTTCTAATCTATGGCGGAGAGGGAGGGATTCGAACCCTCGATGCGGGATTACCACATACTCCCTTAGCAGGGGAGCGCTTTCAACCACTCAGCCACCTCTCCTAGATTTTTAAGATGCTTGTCTAATTAAGTCAGCAGCTTTTTCAGCAATCATAATTGCCGGAGCATTGGTATTTCCAGCTATTAGCGTAGGCATTATAGATGCATCTATGACTCTCAATCCATCGATACCATGAACTTTAAGATCATCATCAACAACACTCATTTCATCATTACCCATCTTGCATGTACTGACGGGATGATAAAGTGTCTCTCCGTTTTCTCTAATCCAGTTATCTAATTCATCATCATCATCAATATTGATTTCAGGTCCTGGCTTCACAGGATCTCCTCTGAATTCGTCAAACGCTGGTTGCATCAATATCCTTCTTGTTTCTCTCAGAGCATTTCTAAGATCGATTACGTCTTCCTCTTCAGAAAGGTAATTTGGATATAGAAGAGGCTCATCTTCAGGATTAGCGCTTTTTAGGGTCAGATGACCTCTGCTTTGTGGTCTACATATATAAGCTATGCATGAAAAACCGTGCTCTTTAGTAACTCCCGTTCTGAAATGCTGATCTTCGCCTTGAATGGAAACATAATGAAGCTGAGTGTCTGGTAAATCTTTTTCTGGACTAGATTTTATGAAGCCTCCCCCGCTACAAGGAGGGTAAGCAGCATCACCTGTTCCAAATAACAAGTATTTAATTCCTGCTATCTGAGTTTTAATCCATGACACTGATCTGTGAAGGGTAACTGGTTTAGTTGCATAAAATGAGCTGGTCACACCGTAGTGATCTTGCATATTTTTTCCAACACCTTTCAACTCGTGTACTAAGTCTATGCCATGTTTTGTTATATCGTTTGGATCTCCAATCCCACTTCTCATCAAAATTAGAGGAGAACCAAGTGCACCTGCAGATAAAATAATCTCTTTGTTAGCAAAACATGATTTTCTTTCGCCTTTCTTGTTTAAGTACTCAATGCCTTTTACTTTTTTTCCATCCATTATCAATTTATCGACTGTTACATTGATTTCGTTGCTTAAATTCTCTCTTTCTAATGCAGGATGCAGGTAAGCTTGAGCTGAGCTCCATCTCCTCGGCCCTCTTGAAGTATCATTAATGGTATGTTCGTATCTTGAAACACCCTCCTGTTCCTTTCCATTGAAGTCTCTTGTGTAGGGAAATCCAGCCTGTTGACCAGCCTCTATGAATTTTTCAAGTAATAAATCGTCTTCTCTATCAGATTTTTTGACATGAAGAGGGCCTTCGTATCCATGAAACTCTTCATCACCATCGCCATGAAAATTTTCTGCCTTTTTAAAATAAGGAAGTACATCTTCATATGACCACCCTTCATTACCTTGTTGTCGCCATAAGTCATAATCATAAGAATGGCCTCGGATATAAATCATTGCATTTATTGAAGATGAGCCTCCCCAACCTTTTCCTCTTGGCCAGTATAAAGGCCTGCTATTAGTTGTAGCTTCTGGTTCAGTTTCAAAACCATAATTATTATCATTCTTGGTAGGAACAATTTGCGAATATCCAGAAGGCATGTGAATGAACATATTTGTATCTTTGCCTCCTGCCTCAAGAATAAGAACGGTTTTAGTTCCGTCTTCACTCAACCTATTTGCCATTACACAGCCGGAGCTTCCAGCTCCTACAACAACATAGTCAAAAGTATTTTCCATAGTAAATCTCCTCTTAAGTGAGATTATCAATATGATATCTATTGTGCAATAAATTAATTCTTATCTAATTCAAATGCATCGTGAAGGGTTCTTACGGCAAGTTCCTTGTACTTTTCTTCAAGAACAACTGAGATTTTAATCTCTGAAGTTGAAATCATTTCAATATTTATTGCCTCATCTGCTAAGGCACCAAACATCTTACTTGCTACACCCGCGTGAGACTTCATTCCGTTTCCAACAACAGATACTTTACAAATATCTAAGTCAACTTCTATCTGACCGCTACCTAACTCCTTACGCAATTTTTCTAAAATTTTTGAGGTTTCATCTGCATAATCTTTGTTAACCGTAAAAGTAAAATCTGTTGTGTTATCAGATGCAACGTTTTGCACGATCACGTCAACTTCTATTCCTGCATCGCTTATGGGAGAAAGTATTTTTGCTGCAATTCCCGGAATATCAGGAACTTTTCTGATGGTTATTTTTGCTTCATTTGAAGTAAACGCAATTCCTGATACAACAGCCTCCTCTAAATTATCGTTACTATTTATCAAAGTTCCTCCATTTGACCCAAAGCTTGATAAGACTCTCAAAGGTAATTTGTACTTACTTGCAAATTCCACAGATCTTATTTGTAAAACTTTAGCTCCTAAAGAAGAAAGTTCCAACATTTCTTCGTATGTTAAATGATCAAGTTTCCTGGCTTTATCGTAAATATTTGGATCAGTT
Organism: uncultured SAR86 cluster bacterium; assembly: GCA_902604535.1. Taxonomy (GTDB): domain Bacteria; phylum Pseudomonadota; class Gammaproteobacteria; order Magnimaribacterales; family AG-339-G14; genus CACNYO01. The sequence continues at coordinate 19,765 of CACKZK010000009.1, read as the reverse complement.
GTAAATACCCCATCCACATCAGTATAAATCTGACACTCCTGAGCATTCAAAGAAACTGCAATTGCTACTGCAGAGGTATCCGAACCGCCTCTTCCTAAGGTAGTAATATTATGTTCATCATCAAATCCTTGAAACCCAGTGATTACAGGAACAATATTTTTTTCTAGTGCATCTTGAAGAATTTCCTCTGAGACTTTTCTAATTCTTGCTCTTCCAAAGGAGGAATCCGTTTTAAATCCCATCTGAAAAGCATTGTAAGATTTTGAGTTGTATCCCTTCTTTTTAAGTGACATGGCAAGCAACGCAGCAGAAACTTGCTCGCCAGAAGAAATAACAGCATCAAATTCTCGAGGATCAGGTTTCTTTTGGATTTTCTTAGCCAGATCGATAAGTCTATTTGTTTCACCTGCCATGGCTGAAACCACAACAGCCACATGATTACCTGAGTCAATTTCCTGACCAACAATCTTGGCGACTGCTTCAATTCTTTTAGGGCTAGCAACGGATGTCCCTCCAAACTTTTGGACAATAATGTTACTCATGCCTTTTAAAGATTTTGAATATATTTAGTAGCTTCAGAAAAAACTTTTTCAAAGTTTTTAACTTGACTCCCACCTGCTTGTGCATGATCTGGTTTACCTCCTCCTTTACCGCCTATCAATGAAGCGAGGGATTGTAACAAATCATTTGAACTGAAAACATCTTTTGGAATTGATTTTGAGGATGAAACCAATAGGCTAGATTTATCGCCATCTTTCGAAGCAAGAACACAAATTAAGTTTTCATTTTTATTTTTTAGTTCGTCTATTAAAGATCTTGCTGAACCTAAGTTAATTCCTTCTAATTCCTTTAGAATAACTTTGTAAGAATTAATTTGAATTATATCCTGTTCAAGACTCTTTATTACTTCGCCTAATTCTTTTTGTTGTGATGATTTAATTGATTTTTCTAACTTGCTGTTCTTTTCCATCAACTCTTTAATTTTTGAAATAAGACCCTCTTCATTCACGTTCAAAAGTCTCATTGCTTCTTGCCCAGAATTTTGAAACTTATTTGAGAAATCTTCCGCATCTTTTCCGCTGCAAGCCTCAATTCTTCTGACGCCCGATGAAATACTTGATTCACTGGTTACTTTTACAAAACCAATATCCCCTGCTGAATCAACATGAGTTCCACCGCATAATTCAATAGAAAAGTCTCCGCCTATAGAAAGTACGCGTACTTCATTGCCATATTTATCTCCGAAAAAAGCCAGCGCTCCTTTATCTTGTGCCTTCTTAAAGCTCATAGTTTCTATTTTAGTAGAGATATTATTTCTTATTGTTTCATTAACTAAATTTTCAATTTGTTGAACTTCTTCAATTGTTAAGGCGGAGTCGTGAGTAAAATCAAATCTAAAATATGTATCTGAAACTAAGGAGCCTTTTTGCTCTACATGTTCTCCCAATACATTTCTGAGCGCAGAATGAAGAAGATGAGTAGCTGAATGATTTCTAATTATTTTATTCCTTCTATTTACATTTATAGAACTCTCGCATTGACTACCAACTTTAAGATTTCCTTTTTCTAAATTACCAATATGAATAAATTGATCTCCTACCTTCTGAGTATCTTTTACTTCAAAAATGAAATCTTCACCTAGAATAGAACCTTGATCGCCAACTTGACCTCCTGACTCAGCATAAAAGGGTGTTTTGTCTAAGATTAATATTGCATCTATATCGCTCTCTAGTGCTTCTTGCTCCTTTTGATTTACAAAAACCTTTAGCACTTTAGATTTGCATTTGCTTTTATTATATCCGATAAAGTTAGTTGGCTTATCTAGGGAAATTGATGACGGCATCAGGGAGTCGAAATTAGATGAAGCTTTTGCAAGATCTCTCTGCTGTTTCATTAGTTTCTCATACTCCTTTATATTTACTGCAATATTTTTTTCCCTTGCAAGATCTATGGTCATATCTAGTGGAAATCCAAAAGTATCATAAAGTTTGAAAGCGAGTTCGCCAGATACTTCATTCACATCCTTGGGTGTTTCCTCCTCAAAAATTCGCATACCATTTCTTAAAGTTAGAGAGAACTGTTGTTCTTCTTTTTTTATAGTTTTTTCTATGGTTTTTTTATTTTTACTTAAATAAGGATGCTCTGTTCCCATTTGGGATACTAACTCCTTTACAAAACCTGAAAGAGGTTTTTCATAATCAGGATTCAATTTATATGCATGCCTCAAAGCTCTTCTTATGATTCTTCTAAGGACGTAACCCCTGCCTTCATTAGAAATGGAAAGGCCATCGGCTATCAAATAAGAACTAGATCTCAGATGATCTGCGATAACTCTCAGGGAAGGATTTTCAAGATTTTGTGTGCCGAGGCTAGATGCTATTTTTTTTATCAAATCTTTGAACAGATCAGTTTCATAGTTGTCGTTAATACCCTGCAACACCGCCGTGATTCTTTCAAGGCCCATTCCGGTATCAACGGATGGTTTGGGTAAGGAAGAAAGTTCCCCGTCAGGACTCCTATTGAACTGCATAAAGACCAGATTGTATATTTCAACAAATCTATCTCCAGTATCTACGCCTTCTGCCGGCGACTCTCCTGAAAATGCCTCACCATGATCATAAAATATTTCACTGCAAGGTCCGCAGGGTCCTGTATCCCCCATTGACCAGAAATTATCTTCATCTAGCTTAGAAATTCGATCCGGTTGGATTCCAATTTCATTTAGCCAAATCTTTTCTGATTCTTGATCATTTATATGAACAGTTATCCATAATTTTTCAGGAGAAATTTTATAAACTTCAGTTAAAAGTTCCCAAGCATATTTAATCGCTTCTTTTTTGAAATAGTCTCCAAAACTAAAGTTTCCTAACATTTCAAAAAAAGTATGGTGTCTTAAGGTATACCCAACATTTTCTAGATCGTTATGTTTACCACCAGCCCTAATGCATCTTTGAGCTGAAGTTGCTGTTAAGTAGTCTCTTTTTTCTGCGCCGAGAAAGACATCTTTAAACTGGTTCATGCCAGAGTTAGTGAATAAAAGGGTCTGATCATCTAACGGTAAAACGCTAGAGCTTTCGACTATTTGGTGTCCCTTAGAAGAAAAAAAATCAATGAATTTTTTTCTAACTTCTGAAGAATGCATTTATGAGAAGACCTCTTCAAGAAAATCCATCAGCAACATCCAAGACCGTCTATCAGCCTCTTTTGAATAAACTGTCCCAAAATCTGGATTATTTGCTTCTGGATTAGTAAATGAATGCATAGAATCGCCATATATATGCAGTTGCCAGTCAACATCTTTTTCACTCATCTCCTTATAAAAAGATTGCATTTGATCTTCTCCAACCATTGGATCCTTCATGCCATGCATAGCTAAAATTTTAGCTTTAATTTGTTCATTAGTCGGTTCATCAGGTCCAGCTAAGAATCCATGAAAACTTGCACTTCCTCTCAAATCAACACCAGTTCTGGCTAAATCAAGTGAAACTAATCCACCAAAACAATAACCAAAAACTGCGATCTTTGACTTATTTACGCCAGGCAAGGAAGAAACTTTATCGTAGGCTGCCTTAACTCTTTTTGTAAGCTCTTTCCTATCATCCATAAGTGGTTGCATGCGAGCAGCATTTTCTTCATTAGTTTCTCCAACAATACCATCACCATACATATCGAGTGCAAATCCAAGGTAGCCATTCTCTGCAAGTTTTTCTGCCTTTTCATCCACAAATTGATCTCTTCCAGACCAAGTATGAGCAATGATTACGGCGGGGAAATTATCTCCATCAGGAAAAGCTGCATATCCCAGAAAATCTTTTCCATCTATATCGTAATTAATAATTTCAGTTTTCATCTTTTGACATCCCTTTTTTAAATCTTTTGTAATTCTCGACGTAGTGAACAGCTGAAGCAAGTAAAAAATCTTTCATTTCAGGGCCTAAAGTTTTTACAACCTTTCCAGGAGAACCTAAGAACATAGAATTATCTGGAATCACAGTATTTTCGGTCACTAACGAGTTAGCTCCTATTAGGCAATTTTCTCCAATCTTCGCACCGTTTAAGACCACTGCATTTATACCTATTAGTGAATTATTTCCAATTTGGCAACCATGCAACATGACTTTATGTCCTACAGTAACATTATCGCCAATAATAGTTGGGCTGCCAGGATCTGCATGTATTACGGAAAGATCTTGAACATTTGAGCCCTTCCCTATGACTATATCTTCAACATCACCTCTAACAACTGCACCAAACCAAACTGATGCATCTTTTTTTAAGGTTACTCTTCCAACTACTGTTGCAGTCTCTGCAACATAAAAATCGTCGCCATCTGTAGTGACTTTATGATCATCTAATTTATAAATCATTATTTTCTAGTTAAATCTATTTCAATATCAAGAAGCTTTAAAAACTCAACAGTCATATAAGCTGTTAGTCCCCACACCATTTTATTTTCAAATTCAAAAAAAGGAAAAAAAACTTTTTTATTATCCCAATTTTCAGATTTTTGTTCTTTTTGCATATTATCTTTAATGAAATTTAAGGGCACACTAAAAACTTCCGCAATTTCTTTGCCATCAGCTATTAATGAGTTACTTTTGAGTATGCCAATGTAAGGAGTTACGCTTAATCCAAACCTTGATTGTACAGAACTTATTTCCCCTAATACTTCCACGTCTTTTAATCCTAGATTTACCTCTTCTTGCGCTTCTCTCAAAGCTGTATCTCTCAACGTAGCATCTTTTTCTTCTCTTTTCCCTCCAGGAAAAGCAACCTCACCAGCATGGGTTGGAAGATTATTAGATCTCAGACAGTAAATTACATTTAGATCTTCGCTTGTCTGATGAAGAAGAATTAATACTGCTGCTTGTGGCAATCCTGCTATTGGACCTGAGGGCTTATATGAGCTTAAGTTTTCCTTAATTTTAGGTATCATACATGTTGAGTATCTCATAAAAAATACCTTCAAAACTAAATAAACTTAAATTGAAATATTGTAGCGTCTGCGGTGGAAACGTCGTTTTAAAAATCCCAGAAGATGATAACAGGGAAAGGTTTTGTTGTGATTCCTGTGGGGCTATCCATTATGAAAATCCTAAAGTAGTTGTTGGCACTCTTCCCTTTTTTGAAAATAAAGTACTCTTATGCAAAAGAGCAATTCAACCCAGATTGGGCTTATGGACTCTGCCAGGCGGTTTTTACGAAAATGGTGAAACTTTAATTCAGGGAGCTTTAAGAGAGACAAAAGAAGAAACTAATGCTGATGTAGAAGCTGGCGAACTATATGGTATTTTTAACATTCCTCAGATTAATCAAGTTTATATGATATATCTCGCTAAAGTAGGACCAAATGATTTCAGCGTAACTTCAGAAAGCTCAGAGATTGGATTATTTGATGAGGAAGAAATTCCTTGGGATACTCTTGCATTCCCTTGGGTAAATTCATGTTTAAAAAATTTTTTTTCTGACCTTAAGAGCGGTAATTTTATTTTAAGAACAGAAGATATTATTAGACGTTAATTAATAGCCATCCTTGCATTTAAAAAAATCATTCTCCAAGGACTAAATTCATCTTCAGAATCTGTCCAAGAGATCTGTCTATTTAGAAATGCTCTTTCAGGATGAGGCATCATTGCAGTTATCCTTCCATCTTTTGTAGAGCAGCCAGCTATTGCATCCTTTGAACCATTTGGATTAAGCGGATAATTTTGAGTAGGGATACTTTCATCATCGCAATATTTTATAACTGCAAGCTTATCTTCAGAGAATTTATCGAATGATTTTTTGGATTCAAACTGTGCTCTTCCTTCTCCATGAGCAACAGGCACGATCAGTCTTGAGCCAGTCATGCCATCAAAAAAAATAGATGATGATTTTTCAACATTTACCTGAGTTAATCTTGCTTCAAATTGATCAGAATAGTTTTTTATAAAATTTGGCCAGTTTTCTGCTCCGGGAATTATTTTTTTTAGGCTTGATAGTATTTGGCATCCATTACAGACTCCCAAAACTATCTTATTTTTATCAGAAAAGAATTCAGAAAATTCATCATGTAAAAAAGAATTAAATAGAATTGAGTTTGCCCAACCTTTACCTGCTCCCAGGACATCTCCGTAGGAAAATCCTCCTGGAAAAACTATCCCTGAAAAATCTTTCAAGTTTTTTTCTTTAGACATTAAATCAGACATGTGAATATCGTAGGGATCAAAATAAGCTTGATGGAATGCTGCAGCCATCTCAGTTTGCCCATTTATGCCTTGCTCTCTTAAAATTGCAATTTTCGGTCTGGATGAATATGAGTCTGAGGGTTGTCGAAATTTGATGTCTTGACTTAGTTTTCTCTTTTTTGGGTTTAGAACTGATCGAAGTTCTTCTTCTGCAACTTTAGGATTATCTCTTTCTTTTTGTATTCTGTGGGATACCTTCCACCAATTTTTCATCATTTCTTTATAAGAGAACTCTAATCTCTCTGTTTCAGTCGAAATAATTAAATCATTTTCTTTAATAGGATTGCCTAGTTCAATGACACTAGCACCATAAGAAGAATCTTTTAGAGTTTTCTTAATTTCTTTAGCAGTACTTTTTTCAACTTGTATCACTAGGCCTAATTCTTCATTAAATAAAAAACTAGCAACCTTCTCATCATTTAAGAATCCAATATCTATATCTGCTCCCATTTCACTGGACAAAACCATTTCTGAAAGACAGGCTGCTAAACCACCATCGGATCTGTCGTGTAAGGCTAAAATTTGACCTTTCTGAACTAGAGAAGTTATGTAATTGAAAAATAGAGGTAAAGTTTTAATCTGCTCAACATCTGGAGTTCTTCCTAGATCCTCTTGCAATACTTCTTCAAGAATTGATCCTCCTAATCGAGACTCCTTATTGCTCAAATCTAAAAGAAGTAACTCTGTATCATTTATACTTTTAATTTCTGGAGTAATAGCTTTTGAAACATCCTTAATTTTGCAGAAGGAAGAAGCTACTAAGCTAAGGGGCGATACTACAATATCTTTTTCATTATTCCATCTTGTCTCCATAGACATTGAATCCTTTCCTACAGGAATTGTTATTTTCCAAATTTTACAAATATCCTCAGATAAAGATTTAACTGAATTAAATAAATCACTATTAGATTGATTTTTTTTTGGGTTAGCCATCCAATTTGCTGAGATTTTCACATCAGATAATTTGTTAACTCCGCTTGATAAGATATTTAAAATTGATTCAGCTAAAGCCATTCTTACAGAAGCTTCTGCATTTTTTACTGCGATTGGGGATTTCTCTCCTACTGCCATTGCCTCTCCGCCTAAGCCTTCAAAGGAAGAAAGTGTTACAGCATTATCTGCGACTGGCATTTGATATTTTCCAACAAATTGATCTCTGTGAGTGAGTCCACCTACGTTCCTGTCAGCAATGGAAATTAAAAAATTTTTAGAGCCTACAGTTGGATGACTCAGAATACTTAACAAAGTATTTTTGATATGAAACTTTGGGAGATAATCTTGTGTCTGATTATGAGGAACTGTAGAAAATTTCCTTTTTAAATTTTCATTTGCTCCAAATAAGAGTTTCATCGGCAAATCAATTGGCTGAATACCTTCATCAGGAGAGTTAAGAGTTAATTTTTTTTCTTCAGTCAGTTCACCAACTACTGCAAAAGGACATTTTTCTCTGAAGCATATATCTTTAATGACTTGAAGATCACTTTCTTCAATGAGAATTACATATCTTTCTTGCGATTCATTACACCAAATCTCTAATGGAGATAGAGAATCATCAGCCACTGGAATCTGAGATAGGTCAATTTTTGCTCCATAACCAGCATCGTTTGCTATTTCTGGTATTGCATTTGATAGACCGCCCGCTCCAACATCGTGAATGAAAGATATAGGATTTTTCTCAGCCATTGCCCAACAAGCATCAATAACTTCTTGGCATCGTCTTTGTATTTCAGGATTGCCTCTCTGTACAGATGCAAAATCAAGGTCATCGTCAGATTGTCCAGATGCAAGAGAAGATGCGGACCCACCTCCTAAACCAATTAAATAACTTGGACCTCCAAGGACGATAACTTTTGAGTTAACCGAAACATTTTTTTTAAATGAATGCATAGGTCTTATGTTGCCTAGACCGCCAGCAATCATTATAGGCTTATGAAATCCATAGTGAGTATTCTTAGTTTTTCTCTCGAATGACCTAAAGTAACCAACGATATTGGGTCTTCCAAACTCATTATTATAAGAAGCAGCGCCAATTGGGGCTTCTATCATTATCTGTTTTGGAGAAGCGATCCTTTTAGGAGACTTACCTTTAAATTCCCAAGGCTCAGCTTCATCAAGCCTGAGGTAAGAAACAGAATACCCAGTTAAACCTGCCTTGGGTTTGGCGCCTCTGCCTGTTGCTCCCTCATCTCTAATTTCCCCACCTGATCCAGTTGCTGCACCTGGAAAAGGAGATATGCCTGTAGGATGATTGTGTGTTTCTACTTTTATGCAAAAATTTACTTGCTCATCAATAAATGAGTATTTTTTAGATTTCTGATCTGCAAAAAACCTTTTCTTGCCTATTCCCTCAATAACTGCAGCATTATCTTTGTATGCTGAAATTACTCCGTCTGAAAAATTAGAAAAAGTATCCTTAATAAAGCTAAACAAGGAAGAATTTTCTGATTCGCCGTCAATTACCCACTTTGAATTAAAAATTTTATGTCTGCAATGTTCCGAGTTAATTTGCGAAAACATCATTAACTCACAATCAGTAGGTCTTCTTCCAAGATCCTCATAATTTTCTTTTAAATATTCAATCTCAAAATCATTAAGTGCCAGACCAAGTTTGGAATTAATTTCATTGATATTTTGTTTAAGATCTATTTCTTTAAGAAGCTTTTTTTTATTTTTATAAAATAAATTACTCAAGTTTTCTTTTTTGATGTGTTCTTCTGTTAACGGGTCAAATAATTCTAGATGATAAAGTTCATTAGCGTCTTCAGTTTTGTAAAGTCTTAATCTTTCAATATTAAATAAATCTTTTACTCCGCAACTTATGAAAATATCTTTTGATTTGGATGCCCATGGAGATTCTGTACCTCTTCTAGGGCATATAATTATTGAATTCTGATCAATGCCCTTAACTTCCTTAGCATCCAATAATTTCAAAATTTCTGTCTTGTTGGATTGATAGGATTTTTGTGTGATTTCTAGGACATAAAGATCAGAAATAGATTTTATGTTGAGAGAATAATTAGTTTTCTGAAACTTTATTATTTTCTTTGTTTTGAAAGAAGAAAAAGTGCTTTTTCCTAATAATAATACTTGATGCTTAGTATTTTCTTTTGAAGGCATTGAAGTTTGCAAAGCTCATTATAACTTTTTTTAAAAACAATTATTAAGCGGCAATTAATTTTTCTTTCAATACAGATATTTGATCTCTTATATTTGCTGCTTCTTCAAACTCTAGCTTATTTGCATGTTCTAACATTAAAGATTCTAGTTCATCGATTCTTCTAGCCAACTCTTTGGGAGAAGAATAGTCTTCTTCAATTAATTCTTGCGCTTCCTCAATGAATTTTTTACCTGGAATATTTCTTGCTCCCTCCATAATGTCACTGACACTTTTAAGAATACTTTCTGGCTTGATGTTGTTTTCTTTATTATATTTTTGTTGAAGACTTCGTCTGTTTTCTGTTTCTTTTATTGTCCTTTCTATTGAGCCGGTTATTTGATCTGCATATAAAATTGCATGTCCACTTTTATGTCTCGCAGCTCTTCCAATAGTTTGGATTAATGAAGTTTCAGATCTTAAAAAGCCTTCTTTATCAGCATCTAAAACAGCTACTAAAGATACCTCGGGAAGATCAAGACCCTCTCTCAACAAGTTTATACCAACGAGAACATCAAACTTTCCAAGTCTGAGGTCTCGTAATATCTCGACTCTTTCGACTGTATCAATGTCAGAGTGCAGATATCTAACATCTATATCTTGTTCATATAGATAGCTGCTCAAGTCCTCAGCCATTCTCTTGGTTAAAACAGTTACTAAAACTCTTTCCTTTTTCTTTATTCTCTTGTGGATTTGATCAAGTAAATCATCTACCTGATTTTCCGCAGGTTTAATTTCTATTGTAGGATCAAGTAATCCTGTTGGCCTTACAATAAGATCAACTGTTTGTCCTGAATTATCGTTTTCATAATTTCCCGGCGTAGCTGAAACAAATATTCTTTGGCCAGATAAAGTCTCCCACTCATCAAATCTTAGCGGACGGTTATCTAGAGCGCTTGGTAGTCTGAAGCCATACTCAACTAATGTTTCTTTTCTCGATCTATCTCCTCTGTACATTCCGGTTAGTTGGGGCAATGTAACGTGAGATTCATCAACAAATACCAGTGCATCCTCTGGCAAATATTCGTAAAGCGTAGGAGGAGCTTCACCTTCCTCTCTACCAGAAAGATATCTGGAGTAATTTTCTATTCCGCTGCAAAAACCTAATTCCCGCATCATCTCCAAGTCATATTTTGTTCTTTGCTCAATTCTTTGGGCTTCTACAAGTTTATTATTAGCTTCAAGATAGCTGACCCTTTCTTTCATTTCACTTTTTATCTTATTAATAGCATTCGCTATGACTTCTTTTGATGTTACATAATGAGTTTTTGGAAAAATTGTTACTCTTGGTACTTCCCTAAAGATTTCTCCCGTGAGGGGATCAAAAAACTTTATAGCTTCAATTTCACTATCAAAAAGTTCAATCCTTACAGCTTCCTTTTCTGAATCTGCTGGAAAAATATCAATTACGTCGCCTCTGACTCTAAAAGTTGCTCTTTTAAAATCTACTTCATTTCTAGAATATTGAAGCTCAGCAAGTCTTCTAAGAATGATTCTTTGGTCAATTTCGTCTCCTACATCCAAATGAAGGACCATTTGTAAATATGATTTTGGATCGCCCAATCCGTATATAGCCGAGACTGTAGCGACGATGACGACGTCCCTTCTCTCCATAACAGCTTTAGTTGCTGATAGTCGCATTTGTTCAATATGTTCGTTTATCGATGCATCTTTTTCTATGAACGTATCTGATACAGGGACGTATGCTTCTGGCTGATAATAATCATAATATGAAACAAAATATTCAACTGCGTTGTTTGGAAAGAATTCTCTAAACTCTCCGTAAAGCTGCGCAGCTAAAGTTTTATTATGAGCCATGACAATGGCTGGTCTTTGAAGATTTTGAATTACGTTCGCCATAGCGAAAGTTTTTCCTGAACCTGTTACTCCTTTGAGAGTTTGATTTAATAGTCCTGAATTAATTCCTTCTACTACTTTTTGAATAGCTCCTGGCTGATCCCCAGAAGGCTTAAATGCTGAAACTATTTCAAATGGTTTACTCATAATAGATATTATTGCTTATAATACCTTCTTTTCCGCGATAGCTCAGTTGGTAGAGCAAGTGACTGTTAATCACTGGGTCGCAGGTTCGAGCCCTGCTCGCGGAGCCAGAATTTTATGCCATTATACGATCCTAGATCTGAAAAACCTTATAAATTAAGTCGAAGCAGAATAGAAAATTTTTCAAAATGTAAAAGGTGTTTTTACTTAGAAGAAAAATTAGGAGTAAAAAAACCAGATTCTTTTCCGTTCAATTTAAATAATGCTGTTGATCAACTGTTAAAAGATGAATTTGATTCTTTCAGAGGAACAGAAAAAAATCATCCTTATCTTATCGAATCTTCTATTGATGCCAAACCTTACGATCACCCTGATATTGAAATTTGGAGAACAAGAAACCAAGGGATTGGGATCGAATTAAAAGAACTAAACCTCTATATTTTTGGGCTTGTTGATGACGTATGGATTAATACCAAAAATGATAAATTGATTATTGCAGACTATAAAGCTACATCCAAAAAAGGGGACGTAACAATAGACGCTCCGTGGCAAATTTCATATAAAAGACAAATTGAAATTTATCAGTGGCTATTCAGACAAAATGGCTTTGATGTAGATGACATGTCATATTTTGTCTACTGCAATGGTATAAAAGATTCTAAGATTTTTGATAACTGCTTAAATTTTGAAGTTAAGATTTTACCTTACAAAGCCAATGATTCTTGGGTAACTCCTGCTTTGGAGGAAATAAAAAATTGCTTGGATAGCGATGAAATTCCAAAAGAGTCAGATAGATGTGACTACTGCGCTTACAATAGAAAAATTAAATTATTTAGCTGATGTCAATTTTATTTTCATTTATCCTGCTTTCAATTGGTCTAGTTGGTCTTATATGGGGAGCTGACAAGTTCATATCAAATTCATCTATATTGGCCAGAAAAATTGGCATAAATGATTTAATCATTGGTTTAACTTTAATTGCTCTTGGAACGTCAGCTCCTGAAATATTTGTAAGCATTTCGTCTGTACTCAATGATACTCCTGAAATTGCATTGGGAAATTCAATTGGATCGAATATCAGTAATATAGGTCTTATTTTTGGATTGAGTTGTTTTGCCTTGGCTTCTAAAGCCATGCCACTTGATTTAAGGAATATTTTTCTATTCATTTTATGCACCCTTATAGCTGGTTATTGTCTTTTTGATTTAAGACTAAGCATAGGAGATGGAATTTTATGTATTTGTCTAATAATTTTATTTGTACTGAATTTATTAAGATCCAAAGAAGCTGATATTGAGATAAATAATGAAGATTCAGGGTTAATGAAAGTAATTTTTTTTACTATTTTGAGCCTTTTAGTACTGATAGTTGGTTCGGAACTTACTGTCACTGGAGCTGAATCGATAGCAATCTATTTTGGGTTGTCAGAGGTAATAATTGGACTAAGCATCATAGCCGTTGGCACAAGTCTCCCTGAACTTGCGGCAACCGTTGCTGCAATAAGACAAGATAAGTCTCTAATAGTAATTGGAAATGTGCTCGGATCAAATTTTTTAAATATAGTGGTGGTTTTTCCAATCATTGCATTTGGAAGCAATGAAGTATTTGATGGTGTGATTTTCACAAGAGATTTTTTGATCATGAGTATTTTTAGCGCTTTTTTTATTCTCGCTCTCATAATTGGCAGGCAAAAAGATGGTCTTTCCAGAATTCTTTTTTACGCCTTTGGAATAATATTTATCGCAGGGTATTTAATTTATTTGATTAATTTATTCATCTAAAGTTGCCCTTTTCCAAGAAGTTTTTTCTCCGACGTCTTCAAGAGTAATTCCCTTGGCTTTTAGATGATCTCTAATTTTGTCTGACTTCTCAAAATCTTTTTGATTTCTTGCAAGATTTCTTTCAGTTATTAGATCTTCTATTTCTTCCTCTGTAATAAATACTTCAGATGAAATATATTTAAAATACTCATCTGGCTTAGATTGAAATAATCCCATTACACTGCCCGATGAAATAAGAAGTTTAGCTATGGATTTAGATTCCTTTTTATTTTTGAGAAATGACTTATTTAAATTATCTAATATCTTGTGCAAAAAAGAGATTAATTTAGGAGAGTTGAAATCATCTTTTAAACTTTCAATGACTCCTTCATCGAAAGGAACATTTTTAGTATCAGATAAATCTACTTTTCTCAAAGCATCATAAAATTTATCGAGTGTTTTTTTACTTTCATCAAGTCCATTGAAGGAAAAATTCAAAGGATTCCTGTAGTGAGTAGAAAAAAGAAAAAATCTAATTACCTCTGGATGATATCTTTTCAGGATATCTTTGATAGTGATGAAATTTCCAAGAGACTTTGACATCTTTTCTTCATCTATCGTTAAAGGTCCAGTGTGCATCCAAAAGTTAGCAAATAATCCATCATGGTTACATTTAGATTGGGCATTTTCGTTTTCATGATGAGGAAATTTGAGGTCTAAACCTCCTCCATGAATATCAAAATTTTTTCCTAAATAATCTCTACTCATAGCTGAGCACTCAATATGCCAACCAGGTCGTCCTTTTCCCCAAGGTGAATTCCAAGAAACTTCATCGGAAGAGTTTTTCCAAAGAGCAAAGTCAGCAGGATTTTTTTTAGTATCATCTATTTCAATTCTTGATCCAGAAACCATGTCTTCGAGTCTTCTATTAGAAAGCTCACCATAATCGTTAAAGGACTCTACGTTAAAAAAAACATCTCCATGTTCAGTCGTATAAGCGAAATTCTTAGAGAGCAAATTATCGATGAAAGAAATTATGGAATCCATATGTTCAGTAACTTTTGGCTCAACGTCTGGTGATAGCATAGACATAGAGGAGAAATCATCATGCATTTCTTGAATATACTTTTCTGAAATAACTGATGGAGAAGTTTTTTCAGATTTTGCTTTCGCAATTATTTTGTCATCTACGTCAGTTATGTTTCTAACATAATGGACATCGTAGTCCAGAGCTCTAAAAGACTTAACTATAAAGTCAAAAGATAAAAAAGTTCTTAGATGTCCAATATGGCAAGAGTCATATACTGTCATTCCACAAACATAAAGTGATACTTTTCCCTTTTTCAACGGATTAAAACTTATCTTTTTAGAGCTTTTTGAATCAAATATCTTCATTTCAGAGAAGATCAATTATAGATTAGAATGATATCTAAAGAGGAAATTATGAATAATATTATTGTAGTTCTTGTCACAACAATGGGTACTTTAGAGATTGAACTTTACGAAGATGATGCTCCAATAACGGTCAAGAACTTTGTGTCTTACGTTGAAAGCGGTTTTTTTGAAGAAACTATTTTTCATAGAATAATTCCGGGTTTTGTTGTTCAGGGAGGCGGACATATTTCTGGAATGGAGCAAAAGGAAACACAAGAACCTATACAGAATGAAGCCAATAATGGTTTAAAAAATGATAGATACACGTTATCAATGGCTCGAACCAGTGATCCTAACTCAGCAACTTCACAGTTTTTTATTAATCTTCAAGATAATATTAGCCTAGATTTTTCTTCTGAAACTCCAATGGGATGGGGATACGCTGTCTTTGGAAAAGTTGTAAAAGGCCAAGAAGTTGTCGATGAAATGGCAACAGTTCAAACAGGAAGCTTTGGACCTTATCAGGACGTGCCGAGAGAAGATATAAAAATTCTGAGCGCTTCTCTTAAAAAATAACTCATTCATGAGTGCAGTTTTAATATCTGATTTGCATTTACATGAGTCAGATCCTACTTTATTTAGTAAATTTGAGATGTTTTTATCCTCAAAAATTTATGGATTTAATAATTTATATATCTTAGGTGATTTATTTGAGACCTGGATCGGGGATGATGATGAATCCAAGTTCAATAAAAAAGTAATTGAAATCCTGAAAAAAGTATCTGCTGACGGAATGAAAGTTTTTCTAATGCACGGCAATAGAGACTTTCTTATCGGAGAAAGTTTTTGCTCCACTATAAACGCGGAACTTCTTTCTGATTACCATATTTATGAGGATGGAGATTCTAAAATACTTCTTCTACATGGAGACACCCTTTGCACAGATGACATCAGATATCAGGAATTTAGAAAACTTGTGAGAACTGAGAGTTGGAAAGGCGACTTTTTATCTAAGTCTTTAAAAGAAAGAATAGACATTGCATCTGGGTTAAGAGAAATGAGCAATGAAGAAACTGAAAATAAAAAAAATGAAATTATGGATGTTAATCTTGAATCCGTTAGAAAAATTAGTAATGAATTTAATATAGAAAAAATGATCCATGGTCATACTCACAGGCCTTTCATTCATCAAGATGAAAATCTCTTAAGAGTAGTGTTAAGTGATTGGGAAAATGAAGTTAACTATGCAACAGTAATTAATGGAGAAATTTCTCTAGAAACTTTTTAAGCTTTTTTCTGCTCAAGCGGATCTTTGAAGTATTTTGAATAATGTGCTTCCGATAAAGCTAAAAGTTCTTCTTCCAATTCTTTTTTAAGTTTTTCCAGATTTTTACATTCGTGATTCAAACTTATCCCAAATTCACTCAAGTCTTCAAAACTTTCACTGACAAGTTTAATTAAGTCGAAAACTTGACAGTATTCATTGAGATCTGTTTTTATTTTTAAATCTAATTCAGCGATCTTTTTAGATAATTTTTTTGAATTTATTTTTTTAATTTTTGAATAAATAATTTGAGTTTTTAAAGATTCCAATCTCGTCCAAATTGCAACTTTTTCATCTTCGTCATATTTATTCCAGTTGATTACCTCGAAGTAAAACCTTTTGCAGCCCCTACAAACTTCGTCTCCATATGTTGTAGAACATATTCCAACGCATGGAGTTCTAGTCTTCTTCTGCATAAAGGGTATACTAGCAACTTTTTTAGGGGTTTATGTTAGAAGCATATAAAAAAATTGAAAAAGAAAGAGCCGAGCTTGGTATTCCACCAGAACCAATTGATGCTGAACAAGCCGCTGATCTTGTTGAGCTAATAAAAGAAAACTCCGAAGAAGGGGAATTTTTAATAGATCTATTAATCAATAGAGTTCCAGCTGGAGTCGACGATGCTGCCTACGTAAAAGCAGCTTTTCTTAACGATATAGCCACAAAAAAAATCAAATGTGAATTAATTGATCCTATAAAAGCTACCTTTTACCTTGGAACGATGCTTGGCGGTTACAATGTTGAACCTTTGATTAATCTTCTCGATGATGAAGAATGTGGTGATGAAGCTGTAAAAGCACTTTCTCAAACTTTATTAGTTTTCGATGCATTTAATGATGTGGCAGAAAAGTCGAAGGATTCTTCAAATGCTGCAAAAGTTTTAAATTCATGGGCGGAGGCTGAATGGTTCACATCTAAACCTGAAGTACCTCAATCAATAACTACAACTGTTTTTAAAGTTCCTGGCGAGACAAATACTGATGATCTATCGCCTGCACCAGATGCTTGGTCTAGACCTGATATTCCTTTACATGCCTTAGCAATGTACAAAATGCCAAGACAAGGTTTATCAAATGATCCTCTCGGGGAAATAAAGAAATTAAAAGAAAAAGGTCACCCAGTATGTCTGGTTGGCGATGTTGTCGGCACAGGGTCATCCAGAAAATCAGCCACAAATTCAGTCTTATGGCACATGGGAGATGATATTCCTTTCATTCCAAATAAAAGAACAGGTGGCATATGCATAGGAACCAAAATAGCTCCAATTTTCTTTAATACGATGGAAGATGCCGGAACTCTTGTTTTCGAAGCAGATGTTGAAAAAATGGAAACTGGTGATGTGATTACAATATTCCCTCATCAAGGAAGAATTGAAAATGAGAGCTCTGAAAATATATCCTCTTTTCAACTTAAGTCAGAGACCTTTCTTGATGAAGTAAGGGCTGGAGGAAGGATACCTCTGATAATCGGAAGAAGCTTAACTGACAAGGCCAGGGACTTTTTAAACCTATCGTCTTCAGAAGTATTTGTAAGGCCAGGGAAAGCTGATGAATCAAACGATGGTTACACCCTCGCCCAAAAAATTGTTGGAAAAGCTTGTGGAGTTGAAGGCATTAGACCCGGAACCTACTGTGAGCCAGTTATGTCTACTGTTGGCTCTCAAGATACTACTGGTCCTATGACTAGAGATGAACTTAAGGAACTAGCTTGTTTAGGCTTCACTTCTGATTTGGTAATGCAATCTTTTTGTCACACCGCAGCTTATCCAAAACCCGTCGATATAGAAACACAGCACACTTTGCCAGAATTTATCAAAACACGTGGAGGAGTAGCTTTGCAACCTGGAGATGGGATAATTCACTCTTGGCTAAATAGAATGTTACTCCCCGATACTGTTGGCACCGGGGGAGATTCTCATACTAGATTCCCCATAGGAATAAGTTTTCCAGCCGGATCTGGGCTTGTAGCCTTCGGAGCAGCTCTTGGAGTGATTCCTCTGGATATGCCTGAATCCGTCTTGGTAAGGTTTTCTGGAGATATGCAGCCTGGAATAACTCTTAGAGACCTTGTTAATGCAATCCCCTATGCAGCTATTCAAAAGGGATTACTTACGGTAGAGAAAGAAGGGAAGAAAAATATTTTTTCTGGTAGATGTCTCGAAATTGAAGGCTTACCAAATTTAAAAATTGAACAGGCTTTTGAGTTATCGGACGCTTCGGCAGAGAGGTCTGCATCTGGATGTACTGTTCTTTTGGATGAAG
This sequence comes from uncultured SAR86 cluster bacterium, assembly GCA_902604535.1. GTDB lineage: Bacteria > Pseudomonadota > Gammaproteobacteria > Magnimaribacterales > AG-339-G14 > CACNYO01. The sequence goes on along the minus strand of CACKZK010000009.1, from coordinate 1,664 downwards.
AACCAATTTTGGAATATCTAAAATCAAATATAGTTCTTCTAAGGTGGCTTATCTCTGAAGGATACGGAGATGCTAGGACCTTAGAAAGAAGAGCTCAAAAAATGGAGAAATGGATTAAAAATCCTATCTTACTTAAACCGGATGATGATGCTAAATATGCGGCCACGATTGAAATTGATCTAAACGAAATAAAAGAACCTCTTTTAGCCTGTCCAAACGATCCAGATGATATCAAAACACTTTCTGAAATTGGAGAAGATAAAATTGATGAGGTATTTATTGGTTCTTGTATGACAAACATTGGCCATTTTAGAGCTGCTGGAAAACTCTTAAAAGATTCATCTTCGCTGCCAACAAGATTATGGATTTCTCCTCCTACTAGAATGGATAAGTTTCAACTTGAGCAAGAAGGCTTCTACGATATTTTTAAAAAAGCAGGTGTAAGAACTGAAGTTCCAGGTTGTTCTCTATGCATGGGTAATCAAGCAAGAGTTGAACCAAATTCAACCGTTGTCTCAACTTCAACAAGGAACTTTCCGAACAGACTAGGAGATGGGGCTGATGTATATCTTGCATCGGCAGAACTTGCTGCAATTTCATCTATATTAGGAAAACTTCCTAACAACGATGAATATCAAAGTTTCATGTCTGAGATTAATACTATGTCTGCTGATATTTTCCGATACATGAATTTTAACGAGATTAAAAGTTACAAGGATGCTGCCGATAATGCAAAGCTTCCGGCTGTTACTATTGAGTCAAGCTAGATTTTATTTAAATCAGATCTCATGACTTCAAGATTTTCTAAGTATTCAGAAGAAACTTGGTCATCTAAATATTGTCCATCAAAAATAGAAGTTTCAAAATTCTCAATATCTTTATTTCCTTCTTTAGCGCTTCTTATTAAATCTTCTAAATCTTGATAAACCAACCAATCGGCTCCAATGTAATCGGCAATCTGATTTTCATCTTTTTGATGAGCAATCAGCTCAGAAGTTGCAGCCATATCAATTCCATAAACATTTTGAAATCTAATTGGCGGTGCTGCTGAAGCAAAAAAAACTTTTTTTGCTCCTGCATCTCTGGCCATTTCTACTATTTGCTTACTCGTAGTTCCTCTAACAATTGAATCGTCTACTAGAAGAACATTTTTTCCTTCAAATTCCATAGTAATTGGATTTAGCTTTCTCTTTACTGATTTTCTTCGCATTTCTTGTTTTGGCATGATGAAGGTTCTTCCAATGTATCTATTCTTCACAAAACCTTCTCTGTAAGGTAAACCAAGTTTCTTTGCTACTTCGTTTGCTGATGTTGTGCTACTTTCAGGGATAGGTATCACCACATCAATTTCGTGTTCCGGATACAAGCTGAGTATTTTTTCACCAAGGTAAGTGCCCATTCTTTGTCTTGCTTTATGGACAGATACTTTATCAATAACTGAGTCTGGCCTGGCTAAATAAACGTATTCAAAAATACAAGGGCTATGCTTTACTGACTGTTGATAATTAGATCTACTCATTTTTCCTTCTTTTGAAATAAAGATTGCCTCACCAGCTGCTAGGTCATCAATGACCTTAAAATCAAGTGCATCAATTGCTGCGCTTTCGGAAGCAATCATATACTCTGCCCCCATAAGATCCTCGTCTCTCTTTCCTAATATTAAA
>CACKZK010000008.1:0-56010 GCA_902604535.1 uncultured SAR86 cluster bacterium | reverse complement strand
CAACTTGTCTTGCTCCACCTTCTCCTCTTAGGTGAGTGCAAACCTCATAAATATTTGCTATGCCTGTCGCTCCAAGCGGATGACCCTTAGAGAGCAAACCACCAGAAACATTTACTGGAACTTTTCCACCAAGTTCAACATGACCTTCATCAATCATTCTTCCAGCTTCTCCATCTTTACATAGGCCAAGATTTTCATAATGCAGCATTTCTGCAGTAGCGAAACAATCATGAAGCTCAACAAGATTGACATCTTCAGGACCTATTCCTGCCTGCTCATAAGCATCTTTAGCAGCTAGTCTAGTACATGCATTTACATCTGGCATTACTAGATCTCTATCAGTGTATGGATCGCTAGCCATAGCAGAAGCCAAAACTTTTACAGCTCTAGACATGCCAAGTTCTTTAGCTTTTTTCTCTGAGACTAAAACTGCAGCAGCAGATCCATCTACATTTACTGAACACATCAATTTTGTATTTGGATAAGAAATCATTTCAGCATTCATAACCTCATCAAGAGGAGTTTCAATTTGATACATTGCTTTTGGATTCATTGTTGAATGATGATGATTCTTTACAGAAATTTTAGCAAATTGCTCAAAAGTAGTTCCATACTCCTTAGAATGCTCCATCCCAGCTTCCGCAAAAACACATGGCATTGTCCCAGAGCCTAAAAGACCCTCTTTAGGAATACCGTCTCCACCACCAGCCCCTCCGAGAAGCCCCTTACCCATTTGCTCTACACCAACAGCTAAAACAACATCATACATGCCAGCTTTAATAGACATCCATGCTTCTCTAAAAGCAGTGGCCCCTGTTGCGCAAGCGTTAGCAACGTTTACTACAGGCATTCCTGTCTGACCTATTTCTTGAAGAATTCTTTGACCAACCATAGCATTAGCCTGCCCTAAATTTCCGCAATACAGAGCTTGCATGTCTTGAATGCCTAAGCCAGCATCATCCAAAGCCATCAAGGCTGCTTCTGCTCCAATATTAGGAACACTTCTGTCTGGAAATCTTCCAAACTTAATCATATCTACACCCATTACATAAACATCACTCATAATTTCACCTCAATTAAACTGGTTCAAAGAAATAGCTAAGATATGAATTTCCCTCTTTATCTTTTCTACCCAAAGCATCGCCATAAGTTATTTTCACTGGCATATTAAATTCTATTTTATCAGGATCAGGGTCAATGTTAATCAAATTCCCTTTGATTGTTCCCCCTCCATCAAGATCTACTATTGCAGAAATATAAGGGACATCGATTCCAGGAAAAGATCTAAAAACTATTGCATAACTATGCAAAATACCTGTTTCGGAAAGTTTAATAACTTCCATTTCGTTTCTAGCAAAACACTTTGAACAAACATTTCTCTCTCCTAAATATATAGAACCGCATTTTTTGCATCTATATCCTTCAAGATAAGGATCTCCATCCTCTGGAATTTTTAGGAAATCTACTACAGGCAAAGGTTTTGATTCAGACATGTTTCCCCCAATAAAACTTAACCATGTACAATCATTAAACCATAGCAATGCATAAAAATTAAGAAAAAATGAGTTTAATTGGAGGAATTGTCGGCGGCATGATTGGCTTCACTTTGCTTGGACCTATCGGTGCTCTTGTTGGAAGTGTTGTGGGTTCAAGAATGACAAGGCAAGCAAAATCCAGGAGAAATCCAAATAATTTAGATCATCAAGTAGCTTTTTTTACAGCTTTATTTGCATGCCTAGCAAAAATAGCAAAAGCAGATGGAAGAGTAAGTGAGGAGGAAGTTTCCAAAATAGAAAGTTTTATTTCTAACAAATTTAATTTTAGTGAAGATGAAAGAAATTTTGCCATAAATATTTTTCAAAAAGCTAAATCAGATAGCAGTTCCTTTGACGCTTATGCAGAACAGCTTTATCAGCTTTTAGGCTCCAGTCCAAATTCACTTTTGGTTTTTTATGAGCTTTTATTTGAATTAGCCATGGCTGATGGAGAGCTGCATAAAAATGAAGAAAAGTTGTTAAAGAAGATTCCTAATATCTTTAGATTTGATGAAAGTGTTTATGAAGATTTATATAACAAATACGTTGGAAAAATTTCAAATGCTTATGAAATTTTGGGTGTTACTAAAGGTATGACTTTAGAAGAAATAAAAAAAGTTTACAGAGTAAAAAGAAAAGAATTTCATCCAGATGCACTTATCTCAAAAGGACTGCCCGAGGAATTAATTGAAAAAGCAAAAGAAAAATTTATAGAAATACAAGCAGCATTTGAGATAATAGAGAAAGAAAAAAGATGATTAAATTAATTTTAAAAATAGATAACTTTTTGGGGAACTTTAAAGCCTTTGATTTCATTGGGCTATTCTTTTTGAGAGCCTACTTATTTTTTATATTTTGGAACGCTGGTGTTAGAAAAATAGCGTGGGAAGATGGTAGACCTAACGTCGATAGGTTTTCAGAGTTTTTGGGTCCCGGAGGGGAAGACAATCTTAATTTAATTCTACCTGACCTATTTGCTTGGCTGACAGTGATTGCCGAAGCAGCAGGAGCAGTTTTTTTATTGATAGGCCTTTTCTCAAGATGGGCAACCGTTCCCATTCTAGTTTGCATGGTGGTAGCTACTTATTATCATTCTCCAAATGGCTGGAATGCAGATGCAGGCGGCTATGAGTTGTCAGTGACTTATCTATTAATGACAGCAATCATTTTACTATTTGGTCCAGGCAAATATTTATCTCTGGATTTTTGGGTTCAAAGAAGATAGATGAATTTTGATTCCATTTCTCAAGAACCTCTTCTTGAAGTCAAATATTTTCTTGAGCAGGCTAGAGATCAAAAGTTGATAGACTGGAATGGTATGACCTTATCAACTGTAGATAAAGAGCAAAGACCTTCTTCAAGGGTTGTATTACTTAAAAAATTTACTGATGATGGTTTATTCTTTTATACCAATTACTTAAGCAAGAAGGGTCAAGATATTTCAATAAATAAAAATGTTTCAATAAATTTTTGGTGGAGAGAGTTACAAGTTCAAATTAGGATCAGCGGATCTATTTCAGAAGCCTCCAGAAAAGAATCGGAAGAATATTTTAATTCGAGACCAAAAGGTTCAAGAATTTCGGCTATTATTTCCAAACAGAGCGAAGAAATAGAATCTTTTGAAAGCTTTCAAGAAAAAGTTGAAACAGCCATTAATACTTTAGGAGACGAAGATATTAAATTACCTGAGCATTGCGGTATGTATAAAATCAAGCCTCTGCAGATTGAAATTTGGAAGGAGGGAGAATATCGTAGACACGAAAGAACACAATTTAAAATAGAAGGAAAAAAATGGATTAAATCATTCCTTTCACCTTAAAAAATACTGATAATAAAGTAAAATGAACATCTTAGGCCCCTCGTATAGGTCAAAAAATGATAGAAATTACACTTCCTGATAAATCCAAGAGAAAATTTGAAGAGCCTCTAAGCATATTAGAGTTAGCTCAAGATATTGGACCTGGTTTGGCAAAAGCAACATTGGCAGGCGTAATCAATGGAGAAGAGCATGATGCTTGTGACCTGATAGATAAAAACTCTGAAGTCTCCATTTTAACGAGCAAAGATAAAAAGGGAATAGACATTATTCGACATAGTTGTGCTCACCTATTTGGACATGCCATTAAACAGATATTTCCTGAAACTAAAATGGCAATTGGGCCAATCATTGAAGATGGGTTTTATTATGACATTGATTTAGATCATAAACTGACTCAACAAGACCTTGAAAAAATTGAAAAACGTATGAAAGACTTAGCTAGTTCATCTTACATAGTTGAAAAAAAATTAGTCCCACACAAAGAGGCAGTTAAAGTCTTTAAAAGTAGAAAAGAAGATTACAAACTTGAAATACTTAATGATATTGATAAATCAGAGAATGTTGCTCTTTATCATCATGACGAATACATAGATATGTGCCGGGGTCCGCACATTCCTAATATGGGTTTTGTTAAAGCCTTTAAATTGACTCATGTTGCAGGAGCTTATTGGAGAGGCAAATCGGACAATAAAATGCTCCAAAGGGTCTATGGAACTTCATGGAATTCTAAAAAAGAACTTGATGATCATTTGCATATCAAAGAGGAAGCAGCTAAAAGAGACCACAGGCTACTTGGAAAAAAATATGATTTATTTCACCTGCAAGAAGAAGCTCCAGGCATGGTTTTTTGGCATCCCAAAGGATGGAGCATTTATACTGCAGTTGAAAAATATATGAGAGAAAAACAAGTTAATGCAAATTATGCTGAAATAAAAACTCCACAAGTAATTGATAGAAAATTATGGGAGAAATCAGGCCACTGGGAGAAATATAGAGAAAATATGTTCATCACTGAAATTGATGAAGAGCATGCTAATGAGAAAAGGACCAATGCTTTAAAGCCTATGAATTGTCCAGGTCATGTTCAAATCTATAATCAATCTTTAAAATCTTACAGGGATCTACCAATAAGATTTGCAGAGTTTGGTAGTTGTCATAGATACGAACCCTCTGGAACCATGCATGGACTAATGCGGGTGAGAGGTTTTACTCAAGATGACGGGCATATATTTTGCACCGAAGATCAAATCCAAGAAGAGACTGCCTCATTCATATCTCTCCTCTACGATGTTTATAAAGATTTTGGTTTTAACAAAATTGATATAAAACTTTCAACTAGGCCAGAAGTAAGAGTTGGTTCTGATAAGATTTGGGACAGGGCTGAAAAAGCACTAAAGAATGCAATTGAAGCGCTGGATATTGAATATGAGATTTCTGAGGGCGATGGGGCATTTTATGGTCCTAAAATAGACTTTGTTTTAACAGATGCTCTAAAAAGGGAATGGCAATGTGGAACTTTTCAAGCAGATTTTAACTTACCTGAAAGGCTTGAAGCTTCTTATGTAGGAGAGGACGGTAAAAAACACAGACCCGTGATGATGCACAGAGCAATTCTTGGATCTTTTGAAAGATTTATAGGTATTTTAATCGAACAGTATGATGGATCCTTTCCTTTATGGTTATCTCCTGTTCATGCAGTAGTCATGAATGTGTCGGAAAAACATACTAACAGAGTTAATGAAGTTACAGATTTTTTAAAAAAAAATGAAATAAAAGTCATTTCGGACTTGAGGAATGAGAAAATCACTTATAAAATCCGCGACCACTCTATGCAAAAGATACCTTATCAAATTGTAGTAGGTGATAAGGAGGTTGAAGAGGGATCTATCAGTGTTAGAGATAGACAATCTCAAGAACAATCTTCAATGTCTGAGAGTGACTTCTCAAAAATGGTTTTGAGAAAAATAAGATCCAAGGAGGTCTGATTGTTAAAATTTTTCTTTAGAGGTTTAAAATAGCTTCTCCAAGACCTAGACAGTCGTCTTTTAAAAAGAGACAACCAGTAAATCGACAAATTTCTGCCTCAAAAGTAAGACTTATATCTGAATCAGGAGAACAACTGGGAATAGTTGCCATTGAAGAAGCCATGAAAAAAGCTTCCGCTGCTAGCCTAGATTTAGTTCAGCTAGCTAATGATTCCGATCATCCAGTTTGTAAATTAATGGATTATGGTAAACATCTTTTTGATAAGAAAAAACAGAAATCAGCCTCAAAGAAAAAACAAAAAAGAACACAGGTAAAAGAAATCAAATTTAGACCAGGGACAGAAGAAAACGATTATAAAATAAAATTAAAAAGTATCATGAGATTTATTCAAGATGGAGACAAAGCAAAGATTACAATGAGATTTAGAGGCAGAGAAATGGCGCATCAAAATTTAGGTTTTGAGCTTCTAAAAAGAATTGAATCGGACCTATCTGATCAGGCAGTTGTAGAACAAGAACCGCAGTCAGAGGGAAGACAATTAGTAATGGTAATGTCACCTGCTAAAAAGAAAAATTAAAAATGCCAAAAATCAAAGTACATAAAGGAGCTGTTAAGCGTTTTAAAAAGACGGGTTCAGGACTTAAAAGAAAAAAGGCTAATAAAAGCCATATCCTCACAAAAATGTCCACCAAGTCTAAGAGACAGCTCAGGGGAACCACGCAATTAGCATCTGGCGACGAAAAATTGGTTAAAAGAATGTTTAGAGAAAAATCATGAGTAGAGTAAAACGTGGTGTTCAAGCCAAAAAAAGACATAAGAAAATTCTCAAATTAGCTAAAGGTTATAGAGGAGCACGTAGCAGGACTTTCAAGGTAGCAAATCAAGCTGTACTTAAAGCTGGCCAGTACGCTTATAGAGATAGAAAAGTTAAGAAAAGAACTTTTAGATCGCTTTGGATTATAAGAATCAATGCCGCAGTGAGAGAGCACGATCTTAGCTATAGTGTCTTCATGAACGGTCTTAAAAAAGCTAACATTGATCTGGATAGAAGGGTTTTAGCCAACATGGCTGTCGAAGACAAAGAAGGCTTTGCATCTCTAGTTTCAAAGGTCAAAGATATTGCTGCATAATGGGCTATGGATTTAGCCCAAGAGAAAAAAACTTTCTTTAATAAATTTAAAGAAGCAAATTCTCAAGAGTCTCTTAATTCTTTAAAAATCGAATACCTCGGTAAAAAAGGTGTATTTTCATCTTTAATGTCTCAGTTATCAAATGCCCCTGATGGAAAGAAACCTAAGCTTGGTAAATCGATCAATGAACTAAAATCTTTAATTGAAGAATCAATAAGTTTGTCTTTGGAAAAAATTGAACAAACTGCTCTGGAAGAACAATTATCTAGAGAAGCAATTGATGTTTCTTTGCCTTTAAAGTCAGACGTAGGAAGTTACCATCCGGTAACTTTGATAGCCCAAGAAATATCAAAATATTTCAAAAACAAAGGTTACGTTCTTCGAGAAGGGCCTGAGATTGAATCGGAGTACTTCAATTTTTCTGCACTGAATATTCCTGATAACCATCCTGCTAGAGATATGCATGACACGTTTTACTTTGATGATGGTAACCTTTTAAGAACTCATACCTCACCAGTTCAAATTAGGTCCATGGAATTAGAATCTCCGCCTTTAAAAATATTATGTCCTGGAAAAGTATTTAGATGCGATTCAGATCAAACTCATACACCCATGTTTCATCAGGTGGAAGGTCTTGTTGTCGATAAGGATATAAATTTTGCACATCTGAAAAATGAAATCTTGGAGTTTGTCGAATCTTTCTTTAAAGACAATCCAAAAGTTAGGTTCAGACCTTCATACTTTCCATTCACAGAACCTTCAGTGGAAGTAGATATACAAGGAAAAAATGGTTGGTTAGAAATAATGGGATGCGGCATGGTCCATCCTATTGTGTTGAAAAACGTTGGTCTAGACCCAGAAGAATACTCAGGTTTTGCTTTTGGTATGGGGATAGAGAGAATGACTATGCTTAGATATCAGATATCTGATATCAGAATGTTATTTGAGAATGACTTAAGGTTCATCACAAAAGGGTAATGCAATTCTATAAATCCGACCTACTTAAATACATATCAGGATCGATTTCTGATGCTGACCTTATAGAGAAGCTTACAGAATTGGGGCTAGAAGTTGAACAATCAAAAAAAGAAAAAAATGATTTACTAATCAAACTAGATTTAACTCCCAATAGAGGAGACTGCTTTAGCCTGATAGGTATAGCTAGAGATGTTTGTGCGATGAATAATTCAAAATTAAAACTTCCAAAGTTTAAGAAGCAAAAACAAAATCTAGATTCTAAAAAAACTGTTGCCATAGATAAGAGAGCCTGTTCGAGCTATCAAGGTCAAATCATCAAACTAAAGAGTAAAGGCATAATTCCTGCTTACATCAAAAAAACTTTGAAGGCTGCTGATATTGGCCAAGTTAATCCAATAGTTGACATTACAAACTACATAATGCTCCATACTGGACAACCATTGCATGCTTTTGATAATAAAAAGATTGGCAAAAAAATTTATGTCAAATTTCCTTCCAAAAGAACAAAGTTAAAACTTCTGGATGGTGCTTCCCATGAAATAAGTAAAGATTACCTAACAATATCCGATGAAAAAAAAATTATAGCTCTGGCTGGAATTATGGGTTGTGCAAATTCCGAAGTAGATGAAACAACTCAAGAAATTTTCTTGGAGTCAGCTTGTTTTGAACCTGCAAGCATCAGAGGAAATGCACGAAAGTTAGGTTTTCAATCTGAAGCATCTTTAAGATTTGAAAGGGGAGTTGATAGAGAAATTCAAGAGTATGCAATTAATTTTGCGGGACAACTTTATGCTGAAATCTTTGGTGGAGAATTTTCAACGATTTTTAAGCAATCTAGGCAGCATAAAGCAAAGAAAATAATGATAAGTAAGGAATTCATTGATTCAAGACTTGGGACAGAAATTCCTGCCACCAAGATCATTAAACTTTTAAAGGCTCTAGAATTTAAAGTTGAATCAAAAAGAAATTTAATGGAGTTAACCTATCCTTCCCATCGATACGATATTGAAATCAAAGAAGACGTCATCGAAGAGATAGCGAGAATAATTGGATATGATAATTTACCTAATAAAAGATTGAAATTACTAGCTTCCTGCCCTGAAAATGCATCTATTGAAAAAGAGATGCTGAGTAAAGATATTTTTGTTAATGCTGGCTTTAATGAAGTAATCAATTACGCTTTTGTTGATTCATCTTTTATTCAAATGCTTGGATTAAATAATGATCCAATTGAGCTTACCAATCCCATGTCCAGTAATCAGGACATAATGCGACCCTCTCTTCTTCCGGGCTTATTAAATAACTTTGAATATAATTTCAATAGAGGTACTCAAAGATTCAAAATCTTTGAGGCAGGGAATGTCTTTTCTAAAGAAGAGAGTTGGAAGAGCCTAGCTGGACTGCTCTTTTTTGATAAATCTTCATCTGATTGGTCCGGGTCTCACCAAAGCAGCTTTTTCGATCTCAGAAAAAGCCTAGATATGTTTTTTTCAAGATTAAATATTGAACCCGCTTATAAGAAAGCTTCCATAAATCATTTGCATCCCGGACTGTCTGCAGAAATAAAATTAAAAACTAAATCTATTGGAAATATCGGTGTCTTGCATCCAGCGATTCAAAAAAAATTAAAGTTACCCAATATAGTTTTGTTTGAGATCAATTTAGACTCCATTAAATTACCAAAAATTAATTCGATAGCTCAACCGCCAAAATTTCCTGGAAGCGAAAGAGATTTGTCCTTTCTTGTCTCTGTAGAAATACCTGCAAGTGATTTTATAAAAGAGCTTAAAAAAGCTGGAGGTACAAACTTAAGGTCTGTCTCAGTGATCGATGTTTATCAAGGTAAAGGAATAGATGAATCTCAAAAAAGCATGACGTTTCGACTTTTTTGGCAGGCGAGTGGGACCACATTGGAAGACAAAGAAGTAGACCTATTTGTTGCTAATCAAATTAATCATGCAGCTAAAATATTTAAGGCAAAATTAAGATCATAACAATGGCGATAACTAAACTAGAACTAGCGGATTACCTACATAAAAAAATGGGTCTACCAAAAAAAGACTGCCTAGGTTTTGTTAATTCTTTTTTTACAGAAATTTCTAACAGTTTAGAAAGAGGAGAAGAAGTAAGACTGAGTGGCTTTGGTAATTTTTCTCTGTTAAAAAAGAAAGCGCGCCCAGGAAGAAATCCTAAAACTGGTAAAGAATTTATAGTTTCTGCAAGAACTTCTATTTCCTTTAAGCCCGGTCGAAAATTAAGGGATAAAATTGTCTGATATTGATTTTTCTTCATTACCCAATAAAAAGTATTATTCCATCTCAGAAGTCTCCACTTTACTTGGAATCAAACAAACAGAAATAAGATACTGGGAAAAATTTGAACCCAAGTTGAGATCTAATAGTCTCAATAGAAATTATGACTTAAAGAGAATAAAGCTCCTTCTTGAAATGAAAAGACTCATTAAAGATCAAGGAATAAAACCTGGGAAAATTGCCACCTATTTGAAAACCAAAAAAAATCCAAGATCTCACCAAATAGAAATAAAAAAAGAATTGGTTAAAATTAAAGATATCATTAAAAAAGCTAGCAAACTACGGATTAAGTAGTATTATCTTTAGTAGATTAGGAGATATTATGAAGAGATTTGGGTCTTTATTTTTTATAACAATTTTTTTAATTCTTGCTTCGTGCGGAGGAGGCGGAGGGGGAAGTTCGACCTCATCTGTTGGCTCTTCTGGTTCAGCTTCAGGTTCTGAGTCAGGTTCTGGATCGGGAACAGGAACAGGAACTGGAACAGGAACCGACTCAGGATCAAGTACAGATTCAACGGGAGGAAATTCCTCTTCAACTATCAATCCTGCAGATTACATTCTGCCGACTAAGGTAGAAGCAATTGCTGTCGAATAATAAATAAAATAATTTGGGGAGAACTATGAAAAAACTTATATTCCTACTTATGATTTTGAGTCAATTTATCCACTCTCAATCATACAACGAAGATAAAAAAGAGATTTATACTGCTAATAATGAAGTTGAGAATACTTTAGGTGAGGCGAATAACATCTTATGCACAATCTCAAAACTTAAAGTTGAACAATTCATTGACAAAGGCCCCTACAGAGCACAAGTATATGATTCAAGGTGTGATGTGAGTGCTGCTCGACAAGATGCACAAAATCAAGCCCAGCAAGGAAATCAGCAACAACAACAAGGTGCAGCAGAAGTTGAAATACCTAGTACTTTTGTTTTAGATGTAAAGTCAGCCTTTAGTGAAGTTAGAGATAAGGATTACTTAGAAGTCAGAGGTTGGTTTTTCCAACAAGGAGACTACTCAGAAGCACAAACAGATTACGAAGGCATGTGGGATGCCGATCCTGATATGCTTATTTACTTTTTAGCTAAGATTCTTTCTGGTGCCACAGATGAGGATCCCAATGGAGATATAGAATTAGATTTTGTGGCTGAGTCGAATTGCCAAAATGCCCCATATCAAAGTGAAGAGGAGGCAAGAACCGCAGCCATTAACGCCGGCGTCCAAGAAGGTTCTGATGCTTTTTGGAGAGACTACATGGAACATTACTATAAGTGTCAACCTGCAGGATCGCAGATGGGAGCAGGTAGATTAGATACTACCGATGCTCAAACACTTTTTCTTGGTCCAAGAGGAGAAAGCATTTTGATGAGCGATAATGCAAATGGGCGAGATGGAATTTGGAAATCTTATACTTCTGAGTGTTTTATTGATGGAAAACTCGTTGAATGGCAAGAAAGACAGGCTGATCCCTCAATTTGTGGCGAACAAAGTGATCTTAACCCTAACTTTTGGGATGGTGAGTTGGTTCTCGCATTTTCCTATGATGAAAATACCAAAGCTTCTTGCTTAAAATTAGTTGGAGCAAATAGGAGAACTAGAGCTGATGATCAATCTGAATTTGTCATTACTCCTGATTTAGAAAATTATAAAGCTTATGATTTCAGAACGGATGAGTTTCCTTGGTTGGCTCAAAACGGTCCAGCCAGAGGTGTTCAAGAAAAATGTGAATCCACAAATGCTGCAGATGCAAAATTAGCTGTGTGGGAATATGGTCTTTATACCACTTCAGATGATCTTCGTTATGATATGAAAAATCCTGGTTTCGAATTAAAAACAGAGGAAGAATTTACTTCTCCCTACGACGATACTAGAACTGAATCAATTTATGCTTGGGCAGATTATTGGGGAACCCATATTTGGGAGGAAATGAGATCTAATGTGACTGACACAACTGTATTTAAAAAAGTAAATTCAGACGATACTTCTACTTATAATTTAAAACAAAGAAAAATTTCCTTACGTAAAATGTCTATTGATAATGTTTCCCTCAATAGCTTGTCTGGAGTTGAGCTAGATATTCATATTGAGTGGGACAGAACTGAGGCCGGTTCTAACTGCTGGTGGAACGATCGCAAAGTCTTTTCAGGAACTGGATTGATAGATGACGATATGGATAATAATTCAAATGGCGAAGACGATAGATGTCCGTTAGAAAGATGGCGTGAATTAGGGGTTCCTACAGAATCTGTAGATGATAACGGTAATCCATATAATATTTTCTTAGGCTATTGGGATGCTGCTTATTCAACGGGCGGAACTTCTGCTGTAGGTGCTTTTGTGTTTGATAAAGCAGTTAAAGAAGTCGATAACAGATGGGTTGCTGAAGTCGATATTACACCATTTACTTTCACTCCCGCAGAATACCTAGAAATGTGGGATGACGATAGGGATAGTACTAACGGCTATGAAGTTTGGAGGAACCTATGGGCACACGGTCGAGGCCAAGGTTATGAAATCAAAGGAGATGCCTTAGCCGCTCCAGGTGATGATCTTGTAAGGAGAAGAACAGAAAAAGATATTGCTCCATCTGAAATTACAGGCCTTACCTTAGGATGTATAGAAAGGTGCATGTCTGGAACAAGTTTTACTACTTATTTCAATGAGGCCCTTGCCTTGATTGCAACAGGAACGGAGCAAAGTCCTGCTCAAGGAGATATCACCAGTCCTTATACAGGACCAGCTCTGGCTGGAGGTGATACATCTGCTTTACCAACAGGACCTTACGTAAGATCAGGATCAGAGAAAGGTAATTGGACTCAAGAAGGAGTTCTTTCAACTGAGGTTATGCAATATCAAGCCTCAGGAGATACTTTGGTTGATACCACAACAAACACCGCTTTGACTTTGCCTGCTGGTATGTATGAACTCAATAATCCATGGGGAAAATTTGAAGGTAACATATGCATAGTTGAACCCAATGGGGTAGATAAAGATTGTTGGGGAATGAAAAACCATATGACTCTTTTTGATATGACAAAAGCTTCAGAAGTTGAATGCGAGAAAACTCGTGATACCAACAACGATGGAACTAAAAATGCTTACGAATATCACTCTGATTCTACTGTGCAGTCTTCTGAGAATTTTAGATACTGCGCAAGTAAACTTTGGAAAATGAATGAATATTATGAAGTATTCTGGGACCCATGGGTAAATTATCAAGTTTACGATTCCAACGGCGCACTTGTGGAAATTTCAAGACCTGAGGCAGTTACCTTAACTCTCCCTAATGATTCAAGCTACGGTTCTGATGCCGGAAGGAAAAAGACTCTTGAGTATGCAGGATTTGGACGTTTGCATGGTTTTGAATGGACCAACTTCAACATAGCAACGTGGACAGAACTTGGTGAGTATCTTGATTGGGACTCCTTATCTGAAACTGACAGACAAAATACTAGAGGTTTTCCTACTTATGTAATACCAGATGGCACAATAGTTATGAGTGAAGACGGTACAACAGAATTGAAATCTAAGTTTTTGAGAGGGGAGTATTATCTAAAACCTCTTGCAAGTGCAGTTGGCCAAAATACTTACTCTACTGCGGTAACTGGCTTAGATGGAGTTCAACCAGAAATTTATGATTCAGCATTCATAGGAGCCGTACCGGAAGATTCGTTATTACTAAATTCCGGTGAAGTATGTGTTGATCATGGAGAGATAGTCGAAGTCTGTAAGCCTTTGACAGTTGACGGCTCTTGAAGATCGCTTTGAATTAAAATTCGGGGCGTGGCGCAGTCTGGTAGCGCACTTGACTGGGGGTCAAGTGGTCGCTGGTTCAAATCCAGCCGTCCCGACCAAATTATATGGATAAGGAATTTCAAATAATTTTGTATGGAGCCACTGGCTTTACTGGAAGGCTCTGTGCTGAATACCTCAGAGATAATTACCCCGAAATAGAATGGGCAATTGCTGGTCGTAATCAACAAAAATTGGAAGACCTTAAAAGTTCCTTAAATCTTAATTGCGAAATATTTATTGCTGATGGAAAAGATAGAGTTTCAATTGATCATTTTGTAAGCAAAACAAAAGTAGTATTGTCCACAGCAGGTCCTTTTGCTAGATATAGCAATTTGATTGTTAAATCATGCGTTGAAAATCAAACACATTACACAGATATAACAGGAGAAAATCATTGGGTTAAAGATTTAATTGATGAATATCATGAAAAAGCCTCAGAAGATGGAACAAGAATAATACCTTCATGTGGTTACGATTCTATTCCATCCGATATGGGTGTCTTTTACTCTGTTCAACAAATGGGGAAGCCTGTCAAAAAGGTCACTGTTTATCATTCAGGTCAAGGAGGAGTTAGTGGCGGTACAACTGAAACAATGTTTACTATTGGCCCCCTTCCAAAAGAAAAAAGAGATCCTTTTCTTTTGAATCCAGAAAACAGTGTTTCTGAAAAACAAAGGAAATTTAGTAAAGATGGTTTTGAAATTAAACAAATAGAAAATACAGATTCATATTCAGGAATCGGGTTAATGTCTTTTGCTAATACAAGAGTCGTAAGGCGAAGTTCAGCTTTATATGAAGCTGATCAAAGAAGTTATGGTTCTAATTTTATCTTTAAAGAGCTTGGAAGTTATTCTTCAAAAAGATCAGCAAGGTTAGTCAGTTTTGGACTGATAGTTGCTTTTTTAATAATTTCAACACCCTTAAGGCACATTGTCAGGAGATTTTTACCTAAGCCTGGCGAAGGTCCAGATAAGAAAACAAGAGAGAATGGTTGGTTCAAAGGATTTTTTAAAGTTGAAGCTGAAGATGGTGAAATTAAATATTTTCAAATTTACGGAGAAGGAGATCCAGGTTATAAGGCAACTGCACAAATGGTCTGTGAGTCCGCTATGACGCTAGCAATCTCTGAGGAACTCGATCTTGGAGGAGTTTTAACTTCAGCTTATGGGCTTGGCAATCCATTGTTAGAAAGGTTAATCAATTCTGGTATAAAATTTGAAGAAGTCATCTATAACTAAAGATTAGCACTTTATAACTTCATCCAACCTTTTTTTTATATACAATTGTTTTGTTCAGGAAATCTTTCTCCCCATAATCTCTCCTATTACCTGAACATGGCGGGTTTAAAAAACCCGCCAAATTATGGTAGGTTAGCGGGTATTAATTTTAATAGGTTGGGCGAAATATTCACGCTGATCTACCACCAATTTCATTTATATGAATCTTTTCATTTTTTCAGACGATCTCAGAATAAAGGATAACAAAGCGCTTTATGAAGCTTCTCTAGATCAAAATGGTCTGGTTGCTTTATTCATTATTGATAAAACAAAAAATAAAAATCATGGAGATAGCTTAGCTAAGTTGAAACTAAAACTTTTAGGGCTAGAAAAAATCTCTAAACCTTTGAGTTCTTTAAACATCTCACTGAAAATTTTATATTCTCAAAAAATTTTAGATGAGCCTGGAAATATTTTAGATTTCTGTAAGTCGCATGGGATCAAAAAAATTTTTTTAAATTCAGAATATCCATTCAACGAAAAACAAAGAAATATTAATTTAAAGGAAATCTGTCATCAAAACCAAATAGGTTATAGAGAATTTAATTCTCAATTAATTGACCCTGACGAAGTTAAAAATAATTCAGGGCTACCTTTTAAAGTCTTTACTCCCTATTCAAAAAAAATAAGATCTTTGATAACACAAGATATTCTCAGCGAGTCTCCTGTTCCCCTAAAGCAAAAAAATAGAATACTTGATAAAGATGAGATTCCACAATTCCAAGAGGCTTACGATCAGGAACTTAACTTTTCATTCGATGATTTCCCATTAACAGAAAGTTCTGCAAGTCAAAAGCTAGATGATTTCATAGATGCTTCAATTCAAAATTACAAAGAATTGAGGGATATTCCAAGTTTATCTGCAACAAGCAACCTATCCTCTTCATTTGCAATAGGTTTGATTTCCTCTAAACAAGCTATTAACCATGTACTCGAAAGTCTTCCAGATGAAAATGGGACCGGTCAATTTGCATGGATAACTGAAATAATATGGAGAGAATTTTATAAGTACATTACCTATCACTTCTCGCATGTGTCAAAGGGAAAATGTTTTAATCCTAAATATGATCATATTTTGTGGAGAGATGATGAAGAGTCTTTCATAAAATGGTGTGAAGGAAAAACTGGAGTACCAATTATTGATGCAGCTATGAGGCAGTTAAACGAGAGGAAATGGATGCACAACCGTTTAAGAATGATAACTGCCATGTTTCTTAGTAAAAACTTATTAGTCGACTGGAGAAAAGGCGAAAGGTACTTCATGGAAAACTTAATAGATGGTGATTTTTGTTCGAATAATGGTGGCTGGCAATGGAGTGCATCTACTGGAGTTGATGCATCACCATATTTTAGAATTTTTAATCCTTTAACACAGTCTGAGAAATTTGATCCTGATGGAAAATTTATCAAAGACTTTGTGCCTGAATTAATTGAATGTCCATCCAATGAAATTCACAATCCATCCACAGAAACTAGATTATCTTTAAACTATCCAGAAATGATTGTAGACTTAAAATCTTCAAGACTTAGGGCGATAGATGCATTCAAATCAATCAAATAACTCAGATCAAAGACCTGTCTATCTAGATATATTCAATGCCAAAGTTGAGGAAATAGATAAAACTGAGGAAACTATATTAATGAGCTTTGAAGCTTCATCAGACTTTTGTCACACAGGCGGAAGAATCCTTCAAGGTGGTTTTGTTGCTACTATGCTGGATTGTTCAATGGCTTTTCTAGCATTTGAGCTAACGGATTATGAAAAATCTCCTATGACTATTGATATGAATATCAACTATTTATCGTCGGGGTCTCCTGGCAAATATTTGGCTAGAGCAAAAGTTACTAAGATTGGAAAATCAATTGGATTTCTCTCTTCTGAATTATTTCAAGACGATAAATTGATTGCTTCAGCTACATGTACTGCAAAAATGGCAGATATTAATAAAAAATTCCTAAAGCAGATGAAAGAAACTGTAAGAAAATAATTTAAAAACCAAAGTCCCAAGAAAGGCCTTCGTGATATTTTTTCAAAATTTCCTTTGCTATTAATACTCTGTGAACTTCATCAGGTCCATCAGCAAGTCTCAACGTTCTCGCTCCCTGATACATGCCCGCAAGAGGAAGGTCAGATGAAACTCCTTTCCAACCATAAACTTGAATTGCTCTGTCTACAACTTTGTGCATAGCATTTGGCACATATACTTTTAGTGCAGAAATATCAACTCTTGGGTTGCCTTCAGCTTCCATTACTTCTGCGCAATGAATAGTCATTAGTCTAGCTGTTTGAATATCTATATAAGAGTCCGCAATAAACCCCTGAATAAGTTGTTTGGTTTCTAATTTTCCACCATGAACCTCCCTCTCAATAGTTCTTTTGAGCATTAGATCAAAAGCTCGCCACATTTGTCCTATAGAATTCATGCAATGAAAAACCCTTCCTGCTCCCAATCTATCTTGAGCAGCTTGGTGACCTGATCCTCTTGCTCCAAGAGTATTTTCTATGGGTACCCTGACATTCTCGTATTTAATTTCTACGTGATCTCCACCAGTATGTCCCCATATAGGAACTGATCTAACAATATTGAAACCTTCCGAGTCTGTGGGGACAATAATTTGAGACATTCTTGAATTCAGTCCTCCAGATCCATCTTCTTCCTCCGTTCTGCACATCACAATCGCAAAATCAGCTCTGATACCATTCGACGTCATCACCTTATGTCCGTTTATAACCCAGTGATCACCATCTTTTTTTGCCGTTGTTTTTATTGATCTAGGATCAGAACCAGCATTATCTGGCTCAGTCATAGAAAAACATGATTCCATTTCACCCTCTATTAATGGAAGTAGCCATTTTTTCTTTTGTTCCTCTGAACCGTATTTAAGGAGAACTTTTTGATTGCCCGAATTAGGAGCTATTACTCCAAAAAGTCTGTTAGAAAGAGGAGACCAAGCTAAAATTTCATTCATATAGGCATGAGCTATGAAGCCTATCCCCATTCCACCGTACTCTTCTGGTAGATGTGGGGCCCATAGTTTCTCCTTTTTAACTTCTTGTCTGATATCCTTTCTAAGGGATTTTGATTTATCTCCACCTGAATAGATATCCTTTTCGTTGGGGATAATATGTTCAGCAACAATATTTGCTGTTCTAGTTCTTATGTCATTAACTTCTTCTGAAAGTGTTGGTATTGGTTTTATATCCATGTTTTTCTCCTTGCAAAGATTCTATCATTGCTCTTGCAAGCTGCAAGAATTGAAAGAATAATAACTAAAAAGGAGATTTTATGAAGGAAGTAGATTTTTATTTTGATTTTGCAAGTCCAAATGCTTATCTTTCGTTAATAGCTGGTAAGGAGCTTGAGGATAAGTTAGGTTTTAAATTCAACATTAAATTAGCTTTGCTTGGCGGTATATTCAAATTGACCAATAATCAACCTCCCATGGTAGCTTTTGCAGGGATCAAAAATAAACTTGATTATGATGGTTTAGAAATGCAGAGGTTTATTAAGAAGCATAATCTCTCAGACTTTAAAATGAATCCAAATTTTCCTGTAATTACTCTTCAAATTATGAGAGCAGCTGTTGTTGCAGAAAAAGAAGGCTTTCTTATGGACTACGTCCAAAAAATTACAAGATCTATGTGGGAAAGAGAAATGAAAATGGATGATCCTGAGGTTATCAGGTCAGAATACGATCATTGGGGTTTTGATTCTTCTATATTGATGGATGGTATGAACGATCCAGATATAAAATCCTCATTGATGGACAAAACTTCCGAAGCAGTGGAAAGAGGAGTCTTCGGCATTCCAACTTTTTTTGTTGGTGAGGAAATGTTTTTTGGAAAAGATAGGTTAGGACAAGTTGAGGAAGAAATCTTAAAGTAAATCTTGTGGATTTTGATCTCTTAGAATTAATAAACTCTTTGAGAGGTCAAACCTATATTTTAGAGGGTTTAATGCAAATCCTAAGCAACAATTTATTTGGACTATTTTTAGCTTTCTTTGTTACCCCATATTTTTTTTATAAATCTCAAGAGAAATTGGTTTGGATTTTTATAACCTGGATCTTGATTATTGGGATAACAGACTTTAGTGCAAATCTTTTAAAAAGTTACTTTTTGGATTTTAGGCCATGTTTTTCAGATTATTCATATCTTTTAGACAGTGAAGGTCAACTTTTGAATCAATGTTCCTCCACCCTGACAGGGATGCCTTCTAATCACTCAGCCAATTTTTTTGCAGGATCATCTTTTCTGTTGACCGTATTCAAAATTAATAGATATAGCTTAATTTTTCTACTAATTTCTTGTTCTGTGGCTTTATCTAGAGTCTATCTTGGAAAACACTTTCCTTATCAAGTAATTGCTGGGGCTTCATATGGAGCTCTTTTGGGAGCTTTTGGGGGTTATGTATATTTTAAAATTTTTTCTAGGAATTCTCTAAATTAAATCTATATCTTAGAAATACTACGCTAACAAAAATTAAAAGAAGCATAGAAACAAGCTCTGATATTCCTATTATTTCAAGGAATACTCCTGTAAGTGCAAGCATTGAAGAGATGATCAGCACCACAAAGGAAACTCTTAGCCCCTTTAAGCCCAATCTATCAAGAGCATGATGAATGTGACTCCTATCTGAAACAAGGGGAGATCTTTTGTTCACGAGTCTAATAATAATTGTTGATATTGCATTAAATAAAACAAATCCTACTATCCAAACTGCTGTTATTGGATTCATGTAATCTGCTCTTTCCATGGCAAAAAATATTAAACACCAAGCGACAATGTAGCCGCAAAACATGGATCCATGGTCTCCCATGAAAATTACAAACCTTTTACCCATTACTTTTAGATTCATAAGCGCATACGGAAGAAAACAAATTACAAGAAATAAATAGATTTGTTCAATGAAAAGAGAATCATTTACCGAAAGAAGAATCAAAGGTGCTGTGATGCCTACTAGAAATTGACTTGTTAGGCCGCCATTGAAGCCATCAATCCAATTAAAAGCATTAATTATTCCTATGACGCAAAAAATTGTAAATAAGACACCGAAAGCTGGATTAAGTCCAATTGAACCTAAACCGATCAAATTTCCTAAATCATCTATGTATAAGCCAGATTGAGTTATAAGGATTAAACAAGCTATAGCTTGTGAAAGAAATCTTGTAGAAACACTTAATCCCCATAAATCGTCATATAAAGTTACAAATGCAAGGAAAATTCCAGTGAGTAGCATCCAAATGAAGAAAGGTGGAACATCAACATTAATTTTTTGATAATAGGTTGATTTATTACCATTGATATTCACAGTAACTTTTGGAGGTAATAATGTTTCCTGAAAATAATTTGAATTAGCCTCATACCCATCACCTTTTATCTGAAAAGATCCAGATTCATCCTTGTAAATTTTCATCAGCTCTGTTTCAAAAGTTTTTTTATTAATCACTACAACAACTTGAGAGTTTTTATTGATATTAACAATTTGAATATCAAAAGAGTCATTCCCTATGAGATCAATCTTGTTCCCAGAGCTAATATGAGAGAAATTATCTTCCTTATTTGAGTCACTCACAAAGAAACCATTCCAAGATAAGTTGAAGTTAACTCCTGCAAAGAAGTCAAAGATCAAGACAGCAAAAATTAGTGAAGCAATGAATGATACTCCTCCAGAGAGAGGTATATCGTTCTTATGAAGTTTTTTCACTCCATCTGGCTTATCTACCCAACTTAAGGATTTAAAAATTTTCCTAAACGCGAAATTTGCAACAAAGGAAAAGAAGAGAACTATCCCAAGCAGATAGATTAGAAACATTTTTTAATTTAGAAAGCTTGGATCCTTTTCAAGCATTAGATCATAAAGCGGCTGATAACTTGCCCACATAGCCATGTCTGAGCCTACTTGAGATTTAGTTAAGGCAGCTATATCGTCAGGAATTCTTTCCATTTGACCAACTGACTCAGCCAAAATTTGAGATTGACAGCATCTATCCATAGAAAGAAAAGCCCAAAGTGCTTCGTCAACACTAACACCGGTTGTCAAAAGGCCATGATTTTTTAAAATGGCAGCTTTTTTTTCTCCTAGGGCCTTCGCAATTCTCTTGCCTTCATCACCCTCAAGAACAACTCCTGTGAAATCATCAAATAAAACATGATTATCAAAAAAAGCACAGGAATCCTGAGTTATTGGTTCAAGCAATCTACCAAAAGTTGAGAAAGTTTTACCATACATTGAATGAGAGTGGGCTGCAGCGTTTACATCTGGCCTAGCATCATGAAGAGAAGAGTGAATTGCAAATGCAGCCGTATTAACTGGTCTATCTCCAAAAACTACTTCACCGTCTTTATTAACTAATATCAAATCAGAAACACATATTTGATTGAAATGCATTCCAAAAGGATTTACCCAAAAATGATCATCATGTTCAGGATCCCTGTATGTTATGTGACCAGCAAGACCCTCATCAAAACCAAAATGAGCAAACATTCTGAATCCTGAAGCCAACCTTTCTAAGTTATATCTTCTAGTTTCTTCAATAGTTTTACACTCTATCGGAAGTAATGAACCTTTTTCTTTTTGATCCAATTTTCCTTTTGAGACATCAATATTAAGGTTATTAGTCATTTAATTCTCCTACCTATTTAAATTCCGTATTACAATTTTACTAGTTTAAACTAATCAACTAAAAATATATAAGTCTAATGGCAAAAAAAGGTTACAGAGAAGAATCAGATAGCATTGGAATAGTTTATGTTCCCAGAAAAGCTTTATACGGAGCACAAACTCAAAGAGCCATAGATAACTTTCCAATAAGTGGAATTAAAATGGATTTTCCTTTTACCAAATCCTTTGTTAGTTCTCTCGGAATAATTAAAGATGCTGCAGCTAGAGCTAATAATAAATTGAAGCTACTTACCAACAAGAAGGCAAGAGCAATATCCAAGGCTTCCAAGGAGGTATGGCAAGAAAAACATCACAAAGAGTTTCCTATTGATGTATTTCAAACAGGATCTGGCACCAGTTCAAATATGAATGCTAACGAGGTAATAGCCACTCTAGCATCAAAGTTTTCTGGAGAAGATGTTAGCCCAAATGATGACGTTAATATGTCTCAAAGCAGCAATGATGTGATACCAACTGCTATAAAAATTAGTGCTCACATGGACTTAACAAAAAAATTATATCCCAATTTAAAAAAACTCATCAATTCAATTGATAAAAAAGCAATATCTGTAAAAGGAGTAACAAAAACAGGAAGAACGCACCTCATGGATGCAATGCCTGTAGATCTTGCTGATGAATTATCAGCTTGGTCTAGTCAATTAAATACCTCTTTAAAATCTCTTAAATTTATTGAGAGAAGGCTTTTGGAGCTTCCACAAGGTGGGACTGCAGTAGGAACAGGAATTAATGCTCATACCAGATTTGCTAAAGTTTTTGCTCAAGAAATCAATAATTTATCAGGGAATAAATATAAAAGTAATCCAAGTGATAACTTCTTTCATGAGTTAAGCTCGCAAGATACAGCAGTGCAATTATCTGGAGAGCTTAAAAATCTGGCCGTAGCACTGATGAAAATTTCAAATGATTTAAGATGGATGAATAGCGGACCTTTAGCAGGCTTGTCAGAAATAGAACTTCAGGCCTTACAACCTGGAAGCAGCATCATGCCAGGAAAAGTCAATCCAGTTATTCCAGAAGCAGTAACTATGGTCGCAGCTGATGTAATAGGAAATGATGTAAGTATTACTGTCGCTGCTCAAGCTGGAAACTATCAGTTAAACGTCATGCTTCCTGTGATAGCCTATAACTTACTCAAAAGCATTAATCTACTCTCAGGTGCTTGTGATGTTTTATCTAACAAGGCGATTAAATCCTTTAAAGTTAATAGAAAGAGTATGGAGGCTTCTTTAGCCAAAAATCCTATACTCGTTACAGCTCTTAATCCTATTATTGGTTACAAAAAAGCTGCTGAAATTGCTAAAAAAGCATACAGAGATAATCGACCTATTATTGATGTAGCAGCTGAAGAAACAGACATATCTATATCAAGATTAAGAAAGCTGTTAGATCCAGCTAAATTAGCAAAAGGTGGAATTCAGTGAAAATTGAAAACCTTTTAGATTCAAATTGTGAAGCTTGTAGGGTGGATGCTCCAAAAGTCACTGAAGAGGAATTAAAAGAACTGAAGCCTTTAATACCTGCCTGGGAAATTATTGAAATCAATAAGTTAAAAAAATTAATATGTTCTTTTGCTTTTTCAAGCTACGAAGAAAGCGTGAGTTTTGCTAATAAAATTGCCGATCTAGCAGAAAAGGAAGATCATCATCCTGAATTATTAATTGAGTGGGGCAAAGTTACAGTAACCTGGTGGTCTCATAAAATTAAAGGTCTTCACAAAAATGACTTCATAGCTGCCGCAAAGACTGATCAGATATTTTCAGGTTCTTGAATTTGGCTTGCTAACACTACCGCAACTAGTGCGACACACCCCATAATATTGAAAGCTATAAAGTAGGTGTCTTGAAAACCTATTAAAATGCTTGTTATTAAGATTCCAACAGGTTGAAGCGGAGATACGATTGGTGATGAGATGCCTCTGGCTTTGCCAAGATTATGCGCTCCAAAAGTCCTCAAGTAACAAGCTGTCATAAGTGGCATTGCTGCACCAAAACCTAAACCAAAAATAAAAGCACTCATAAGGAAAATACTAGGTTCACTGAAATATGTGATCCCAAAAATTCCAATGGCTTGAAGGAGCATTGCCATCATTGAGGGATATGCAGCTTTCATGATATCCATAAAATAACCAAAAATTATTTTTCCTAGCACTCCTCCAAAAGCTGATAAAGCATACGCAAATACGAATTGTTTTACCGGTAGACCGAGAAGATTCCAAGTTTCGTCTAGTCCCATTTTACTAGCATGTATAGGTAGAAAGGAAAGAACACCCATCATAGAGAGAAATTGAAAAGCAAAAGCCAAAGATATTATCCAAAATACTTTCTTTGACAAAAGATCTTTGGCGGTTATTTCTTGAGGTATCAATTCTTCTTCATCTTCTTTTTTTATTCCATCTTTCATTTGATTAACACTTTTTGGATCATCGATCACAGTGAAAAAGATAAGAGGCAAAATGATAAAAAGAATTATTGAAGCAAAAATTATATAAACATTTCTCCAGCCCACTAAGTCTAGAAGAGGATCTACAACCAATGGAAGAACGACTCCTGAAAAAGAAATTCCTACGGCAGCAATCCCTAGAGCTCTGCCTGCATTTTTATCAAACCAATTTGAGATTAATTTAGCTACGGCTAAATTTCCCATCATAATGGAACCCAAGGCCAATACTGTTAGATAAATAGTTAAAAGGGACCAGTATGAATTTATAAAACTTAAAGAAAAAAGTCCTACGGCATAAATAATTGCCCCGAACATCATGAATTTTTTGACGGAATACTTATCAAGAGCACGCCCAATAATAATCGCTAAAATTGCTACAGGCATAAAATAGAAAGCTGAAACCATTCCAAGCTGACTTTCGGTCATTCCCAGTTCAGAGATAAGATAAGGCCAAATTACTGGAAAGCTATAAAAGAGAAAACCTATGACGGTGAACTCAACAGTAAGACCCGTAAAAACCATTCTCCAACCAAAAAACTTCATTTTTCTGTGTTTCTAGAAATTTATTAAAATTGTAGCAATCCTGTATAATCTATAAATGTTGCGGCTTAAAGAAACAGCTCTGACCTTTGACGACGTATTATTACTTCCAGACTATTCAGAAGTCCTCCCTAGTAATGTTGATTTAACCACACGTCTAACAAAAAACCTAAGCATAAACATTCCAATAATCTCTTCGGCTATGGATACCGTCACTGAGTCTAGAATGGCTATTGCTTTGGCTGAGCTTGGAGGCATCGGGGTTATCCATAGGAATTTGAGTATTATGGATCAAGCTAACGAGGTTAGATCAGTGAAGAAATTTGAAAGCGGAATTGTTAGAGATCCAACCACAATCTCATCAAGAAGTTCTGTTGGCGATCTCATTCAGCTTACGAAAGAATTAAATATTTCTGGGATGCCTGTAGTTGACGATGAGAATTTAGTGGGAATTGTCACATCAAGAGATTTTCGTAATGTATCTAATATGAGTGCTTTAGTAAGTTCTATTATGACGCCTAAAGAAAAACTAATTACAGCTGAGGAAAATGAAAGCATAGAAAATATTAAATCCTTACTTTATAAAAATAGAATAGAAAAAATTCTTCTCGTAGACGATAGTTTTGGTTTGAAGGGTTTAATTACCTTAAAGGATATAAATAAATCTAAGGACTATCCCTCTGCAACAAAAGATTCTGAAGGGCGACTCCTCGTAGCAGCGGCAATAGGCAACGGAACTGATACCGAAGAGAGAACTGAAAAACTTGTACAAGCCGGCGTCGATGTTTTGGTTGTAGATAGTGCTCACGGACATTCTCAAGGTATCCTAGAAAGAGTTGAAAAAATAAAAAAAGATTATCCAAATATTGATGTTATCGGTGGAAACGTTGCAACTGCCGATGGAGCTACTGCTTTAATGAAAGCCGGAGCAGATGCTGTGAAGGTTGGCATTGGTCCAGGTTCTATCTGCACTACAAGAATTGTGACAGGCGTTGGCGTACCACAAATAACAGCTATTGCAGATGTAGTTTCAAGCATGAAGAAAAAAGGGATACCTGTAATTGCAGATGGCGGAATCCGATTTTCAGGCGATGTTGCTAAAGCAATTGCTGCAGGAGCAGATAGCGTTATGTTAGGCAGTATCCTCGCTGGAACTGAAGAGGCTCCCGGTCAGGTTGAGCTCTTTCAAGGTAGAAGTTATAAAGCATATAGGGGTATGGGATCTGTAGGAGCGATGTCAGGTGAATCTTCTTCAGGCGATAGATACTTTCAAGATAATCAGCAAACAGATAAATTGGTGCCCGAAGGTATAGAAGGCAGAGTTCCCTACAAAGGCTGGGTAGAAAATACAATTCATCAAATGCTCGGCGGATTAAGACAAAGCATGGGTTATACCGGATGCAAAGATATTGATACGATGAAGACTAAGCCGAAGTTTATTCAGATCACCACGTCTGGAATGAGTGAGAGTCACGTTCATGACGTCAGCGTTACCAAAGAAGCTCCAAATTACAGAATTACTTAATATTTATGCAGAAAATAGATCAAGATAAGATAGTTATCCTTGATTTCGGTTCGCAATACACTCAGCTGATAGCCAGAAGAATAAGAGAAATAGGAGTTTTATCAGAAATTGTATCGTGCGAAATAGCTCCTAAAGAACTTCTTAATTTGAATCCAAAAGGGATCATTTTTTCCGGTGGGCCGGAATCGGTCAATTCTAAATTCAAACCCAGATTCAACTCTAAGATTCTTGAAATAAATCAACCCATTTTAGGCATTTGTTACGGCATGCAATTACTAGCGAAACAATGTAAAGGAAAAGTAGATTTGTCTGCAAAAAGAGAATTCGGTCACTCAGAATTAGTATTCAATAAAAATATTCTTTTCAAAGGGGTAACTGAGGAAAAAAAGAAGATTAATGTATGGATGAGTCACGGCGATAAAGTTGTCAGGCTTCCGAAACAATTCAAAAAAATTGCCTCATCTACAAATTCTAAAATCGCAGCGTTCGCTTCGAATGATGGACTACGCTTCGGCGTGCAATTTCATCCTGAGGTTTCTCACACCAACCAAGGACAAAAAATATTAAGCAACTTTGCTCTGGAAATTTGCAGATGTGAGAAAAATTGGACTTCAAAAAATATTATCGATGATCTAGTTCAGAGTATTAAAGATCAGGTTGGAAATAAACATGTACTCTTGGGAATTTCGGGCGGTGTGGATTCTAGTGTCTTAGCCGCTCTCATTTCAAAAGCTATTGGGAAAAAATTACATTGTATTTTTGTAGATAATGGGCTCTTAAGAAAAGATGAATCTATTCAAGTTAATCGTGATTTAAAAAAAGGCCTCGGCTTGAAGATCACGACAATAAACGCTGAAGATATATTTTTGAAAAAACTCAAAGGAAAGATAGATCCTGAGGAAAAAAGAAAAATAATAGGAAGAACTTTCATAGATGTATTTTCGAAAGAGGCAAAAAAAATAAAAAACATAGATTTTTTAGCTCAAGGAACTATTTATCCAGATTTCATAGAGTCAGCAGGCAAAAAGGGCGGCAAAGCGCACGTTATAAAATCGCACCATAACGTTGGAGGATTACCTGAAAAATTAAAATTTCCTCTTATTGAACCGTTGAAATTTCTCTTCAAAGATGAGGTTAGAAAGATTGGAAGAAAATTAGGATTGCCAGCCTATTTAGTCGATAGGCATCCCTTCCCGGGCCCAGGATTAGGAGTTCGTTTGTTGGGCGGAATCGATAAAAGTAAATTAGAAATATTAAGAGAGGCCGATGCAATTTTTATGGAAGAATTAATCAAACAAAATCTTTACAAGAAAATTAGTCAAGCCTACGCTGCCTTTCTGCCAGTTAAATCAGTTGGTGTGGTTGGTGATGCAAGAAGATATGAATACGTCATTGCTTTAAGAGCTGTGGTAACGCTCGATTTTATGACAGCAAATGTTTATCCATTCAAGCAGGAATTTCTTAACCATGTTTCCACTAGAATAATGAATGAAATAGATAAGGTTTCTCGAGTGGTTTACGATGTCTCGAGTAAACCTCCTTCTACTATTGAGTGGGAATAAAAAAATAGATGACTCTTAAAATACATTTTTATTTTGATTTTATATCTCCTTATGCGTATTTTGCGTGGCGAAAACTTCCCGCAATAGCTGAGAAATACAACCGTGAAATCGAAGCACATCCAATTGTTTTTGGAAAATTATTAGATAAATGGGGACAGCTTGGGCCAGCTGAGATTCCACCGAAACGGAGTTGGCTCAATCAATACTGTTTAAGATATGCAGCTCTTAACGGATTTAAATACAATCCACCAAAAAAACATCCCTTCAATCCTTTGACTGCTTTAAGAATGTCCTTAAAGGAAGTAAGCGGCGTTGATCAACTTAGAGTTATAGATTCAATATTTGAAGGGGGTTGGAGTCACGGAGAAGATCTAGGAGATCCATCCACACTAATTGCTTTGTTGACAAAACAATCGATAGACGGAGAAAGTCTTAGTAACAAAGTTTTGGATTTAGATATTAAGGAATTATTAATTAATGAAACCACTAAAGCTATTGAGAAGGGAGTTTTTGGAGTTCCAACAATAATTGTAGATGATAATTTATTTTGGGGTAACGATCAGATGGACCATATAGAGCTGTTGTTAGATGGCAAAGATCCTTTAGATCGAGAAAGACTTAACGATCAAGAAAGACCAAGAGCAATTGATCGAAAGGCTTTCGGAAAGCAATCTAAAGAATGACTTACAAACAATATTTTTTGATATATTAAATACCTCAATTGAGAAGAGCGCTCATGAAACAAGTACTATTTTTTTTATTAACATTAATTTTCTTATCCTGTTCAGATAATCAACCTCAAATAAATCTAGATGAAATAGTGAAAAAAGCTAATGCACCCTTGCTTAAAGGATTAGGAAACCATTCATTCAAAATTTCTTCAAACATTGAAGGCACCCAAGAGTATTTTGATCAAGGTTTAATTATGACATTTGCTTTTAATCATGCGGAATCAGTAAGAAGTTTCAGAGCGGCACAGAGATTAGATCCAAATTGCGCAATTTGTTTTTGGGGTGAAGCCTTAGCTTTAGGTCCAAATATTAATGTTACAAGTGACGGAAAGGCAGTTATGTCTCCTGAAAATAGGCGAGACGCACTTAAAGCTTTTAAGATTGCTGAGAGTTTGAAAGAGGGCGCATCATCAAAAGAAAAGGATTTTATAGAAGCTTTGAAAACACGATATAACGGAAATCCAGAGACCTCGAGAGTAGATTTAGATTTAAATTACGCCCAATCAATGGAGCTCCTATATAGGAAGTACCCTAATGATACTGATGCAGCTTCTTTATATGCTGAAGCTCTTATGATTACCATGCCATGGAATTATTGGGCAGAAGATGGAAATCCAAAACCTGACACTGTGAAAGTAATATCCACCTTAGAAAAAGTTTTGGAGCTAGATAAAAATCATCCTTTAGCAATTCATCTATACATTCATGCTGTAGAAGCCTCTAGCGATCCAGGTCGAGCTGTATCTGCAGCGGACAGGCTCGGTAAATTAGTTCCTAGTGCAGGTCACTTGGTTCATATGCCTTCGCATATATATTGGAGGGTTGGTAGATATAAAGACGCATCGCTGGCTAACATAGAAGCTGCAAAGGTAGATGAAGACTACATATCTCAATGTAATGCTCAGGGTTTTTATCCTGCATTATATTATCCTCACAATATTCACTTTTTATGGGCTGCTTCAACTATGGAAGGTAAAAGTGCTTTATCAATAGAATCTGCTTTGAAGGTTTCAAGCTATGTATCTGAAGAGCAAATTAGATCAGTTCCCTTTTTAGAATTTTTTCATACTCCGCCTCTTCTTTCCTACGTAAGGTTTGGAAAATGGCAAGAGATTCTCGATTTTGAAAAACCTATTGAAGACTTTAAATATTCTCAAAGTATCTTTAACTATGCTAAAGCCGTTGCTTATGCTGCAACTGGTGATATAGAAAAAGCAAAACAACATCAAAAATTAATAACTATGTACATAGATACTATTGAAGTAGAGGCAATGGTGAAAGCAGGTCACCCAACAAAACAACTCATAGAAATAGCAAATAAATTAGCCTTAGGTTCAATAAGCATGTATGAAGGAGACTATTCATCTGCTATAAATCATTTGGAAAATGCCGTCATAATTCAAGACAAATTGCCATATACGGAACCGCCTTTTTGGTATTACCCAACAAGACAAACATTAGGTCATGTTTTAATAAAATCAGGAAAATTTAATGAAGCAATTAAAACTTTTAAAAAAGATCTTGATGATTATCCAAACAATGGTTGGTCATATTATGGACTTTATAAAGCTTATGAAGAAATTGGAGATGGCTCAAATTCTGAAAAATCTTTGGAAATGTTTGAAAATTTATGGCAGGAATCAGATATCAATGTTTCATCTTCTGTAGTTTATTAATATAAAAAAATTAAAGGACGTAATTAAGTTTCGATATTGCTTATCTATGAAAAATTGATTTTGCTTGCTCCTTAAAACAACACTAAAATTTATGAACATAGCTAACGCAGAATTAAAATAATTAAAACAGAAAGTAAATTATGCAAAAAAATATCAAAAAAAAAGAATTAAAATTTTCATCTCTAGTCTTAATGATTCTTTTTTTCCATGGGTGCTCTGAAGATGAAAAAGTAGAGTCACCAGATATATCTGAAACTGAAGATATGCTCTTGTCTTATGAACTCAGCGTTCAAGAAAAGTCTTTGACACATCCAATAATACTCCCTGGTGCGCCAGGAGAAAATTCAAAATTGATTGATCCAGAGGCAGCCTCTAACATTGCAATTACCACCTATGTAGACGCAGATGTAAATTTTCTGCAAGGAATGATAATCCATCACCAACAAGCCATAGTTATGTCCAAGATGGCTGATAAAAGAACCAATAATAAAACAATAGTTGATCTTGCAAACAGAATCGATGCCTCTCAAGATGACGAAATTATCTTCATGAAAAATTGGCTTAATTTAAGAGATGAAGACATTTCAATAAAACATAGTGACCATCACATTCATATTGGTATGGCTGGCATGGCTAGTGATAGTCAATTAAAGGAACTTGAAAACTCTGATAGTACAGATTTTGATAGATTATTTTTACAACTAATGATCTCCCATCATGATGGTGCCTTAAAAATGGTTAAGGATTTGAAAGAATATCCAGGTACAGCTTATGATCCAATTTTGAATGAATTTATTTCTGATCTCGTAAATGATCAAAGTGTTGAAATAGAAAGGATGAACGGTATTGCTGTTAACTTATCTGACGATCCAAGATCTAAATTAAGCCCTGGTCATTATGACGCTGGAGAGGCGATATTAAACTTAGAAAAAGTTGCATCTCTCAAGAAGCCTATAGGGTTTTACAATCCAAACAATCCTAAATCAAAAGGAATAAAAGCTAAAAGTGAAGAGGAAAAATATGGCAAGAAGGAGAAAACTATCGAAGATAAATCAAGATCTCTTCGTTCTCCCATTTTAAGTTTTGCTAATACTGATATGGCGTTTAGAGATAATGTTCTTGTAGCTGGAAATTACCACGGATTTAACATTTATGAAATTGATCAGATGGGATTACCAGTGCTACTTTCATCTGTTGTTTGCCCAGGTGGACAAGGAGATGTATCTATTGTCGATAATTTATTAATCATGTCAGTTGAACAATCCAGAAGTCGCATAGACTGTGGGTTGCAAGGCGTTTCTAAAGAAGCGAGTCCTGATCGATTTAGAGGAATCAGAATTTTTGATATTTCAAACTTATCCAAACCTAAACATGTTGGAGCTGTTCAAACTTGCAGAGGCTCTCATACTCATTCAGTAGTTTCAGGTCCAGACCAAAAAGGAAAGATTATTGTGTATAACTCTGGTACGCAGGGCGTAAGAGATGAGGAAGAAATGGAAGTATGTATTGGAAATATACCAGGCGATAATAGGACGGCACTCTTCAGAATCGATATTATAGAAATTCCAGTATCAGATCCTTCTAAGTCAAGAATAGTGAGTAGTCCTACCGTATTCGCTGATCCCGAAACAGGCGCTTTAGGTGGCCTTTGGACTGGAGGAGATCATGGGGACGATACTCAAGAAACAAGGCGTACCGATCAATGCCATGACATCACAGTGTTTCCTTCAAAAAACTTAGCTGCTGGAGCTTGCTCAGGAAATGGGATTCTTTTTGATATTTCAGATCCCTATAAACCGCAAAGAATAGATGTTGTTACTGATGTAGGTTTTGCTTATTGGCATTCTGCGACCTTCAACAATGAAGGAACTAAGGTAATCTTCACTGATGAATGGGGTGGCGGCGGAAGAGCACGCTGCAGAGCATGGGATCCTCTTGATTGGGGAGCAAATGCCATTTACGACATAGTTGAAAACAAACTGGAATTTCGTAGCCATTACAAAATGCCAGCGCCACAGTTAGAAACTGAAAATTGTGTCGCACATAACGGTTCTTTAATTCCAATTCCAGAAAAAGATATTTTTGTCCAAGCATGGTACCAAGGTGGGATATCCGTAATGGATTTTACTGATTCTGCTGACCCAAAAGAAATAGCTTTCTATGATAGAGGTCCTATAGATGCTGAACTACTGGTGATGGGCGGTTATTGGTCGGCTTATTACTATGATGGTTTTATTTATGGAACAGAAATATCTAGAGGTCTAGATGTGTTTAGGTTATCCCCGAGCCAGTTTCTCACTGAGAAAGAGATACTTGAAGCTTCTAAAGCTCAACCTTTGTATGGTCCAAAAGTATTCAATCCTCAACAACAAGTACCTCTTGGATGGTCTAGAGACTATTAGATTTATAATATTTTCTTGGTGAGAAATTCAGAAACCTCTCACACAGCCTTTGATGTACCTTTTTTAATGATATTCCAGATAATGTATTTGTAGAGTGAGAAAGTTTTGGTTATTAAAATCTTCTTTTTAGATAGAAAGTGCAAATAGTTTTTATTTCATTCCTAATTTTGATCTCAACTTTTGCTACTGCATTTTTATCTTCAATTTTTGGAATGCTAGGCGGTCTTATTTTGATGGGAGTATTAATTAGTTTTCTCCCAGTTGGTCCTGCCATGGTCCTTCATGGTCTCATTCAGGCAACTTCAAATGGATATAGGGCATGGATAAATAGAAAAGATATTAATTGGAAAATTATTTTGACTATCCTTGTAGGAAGTACTTTTTCTTTGATCATTCTTTATTTTATTGCATTTGAACCAAGTAAAATTTTAGTACTATTTGCTTTAGGATCTCTGCCTTACCTAGCTTGGGCAATTCCAAAAGAACTTTCACTTGATATCACTAAACCAATTACTGGATTCTTGGCAGGAGTAGTAGTAGTTGGCAGTAATCTTTTATCTGGGACAGGTGGACCGATATTAGATATTTTCTTTCAGAAAGTTGATATGACTAGGCATGAGGTTGTGGCAACTAAGGCAGTAGCCCAAACATTAGGACATATCTCTAAAATACTTTTTTTTGGAATATTTTTTTCTTTAAATTTTGAAAACTGGCCAAATATTTACTTTCTTTTCTTAGCAATTATATTTTCAATTATTGGTACAACCTTAGGAAAGCAAGTTTTAGATATAATTGACGACAGATTTTTCTTTAGATGGACGCAAATTATAGTACTCTCTGTAGGAGGAATTTTTATAATAAGGGCTTTATATTTATTAATTTTTTAAAATGGTTAATCTAAATCAAAGAATCAAAAAGCTTTAATTAGTAAAGATGAAATTATGAAAAATTTAAAAGATGTAATTAAGTTTCCATGCGGCTTATCTATGAAAAATAGATTTATGCTTGCTCCATTGACTAATACTCAGAGTCACGAGGATGGTGTGCTCTCAGACGATGAGTTTAATTGGTTAACTATGAGAGCCAAAGGGGGTTTTGGCCTCACCATGTCTTGTGCTTCCCATGTTCAAGCTATTGGCAAAGGGTTCCCCGGCCAACTTGGAATTTTTGGCGATGAACACATAGAAGGATTAAAAAGATTAACTGATGAAATTAAATCTCATCAAAGTTTGGCTGTTGCTCAATTACATCATGCTGGAATGAGATCGCCCGAGGATATTATTGGAGAACGACCTGTCTGCCCTTCAGATGATGAGGAGACTAACTCAAGAGCTTTAACTTTGGATGAGGTCAAAGGATTGAGAGATAACTTTATTGAAGCAGGAGTGAGAGCAAAAAAGGCAGGGTATGAGGGGGCAGAAATTCACGGAGCTCATGGCTATATTTTGTGTCAGTTTTTAAGTTCTGATATCAATAAGAGAGATGATGAATACGGAGGAACTTTAGAAAATAGGTCAAGAATTATTTTTGAGATAGTTGATGGCATTAGAAACGAATGTGGTTCTGAGTTTCTATTGGGAGTTAGATTATCTGCAGAAAGATTTGGAATTAAATTGGGAGAAACTAAACAATTATGTAAAAAACTTATCGATACCAACAAAATAGATTTTTTAGATATGTCTCTTTGGGATTCATTTAAAGAACCAGTAGAAGAGGAGCACAAGGGAAGAAATCTGCTTGAACATTTCACAGAACTTGATTTTAAAGATGTTAAGTTAACGGTAGCGGGCAACATAAGAACAGGTGAGAACGTTCATGAAGTACTTAATAATAAAGTAGACTTTGTCACCGTTGGGAGAGCGGCTATTCTCCATCATGATTTTCCTAAAAGAGTTATAGAAAATTCCAATTTTGAACCTATAGAACTTCCAGCTTCAAGATCCCATTTAATTAAAGAGGGGCTAAGCGAGCAATTTATAAAATATATGGGAGCTTGGCCAGGTTTTGTAGGCGAATGAAAAAGTCTAATTAACTTTTAAAATCTTCTGAATTTTTGAGCATATGAGCAGGACCATGACTGAGATTAATGGCTGCATTTTCACCAAATAACATCTCTTTTTGATAGCCAAAGTTTTTTCTATCGGTTGCTAGAGGCGCTAACTCCTCAGCTTTTTTTACGGCCAATGCAGGCACTTCTTCAAATGAACTTATAGCTTGCACAATTCCAGCATCAAGAGCATCAGGTCCAGTCCATCTTTTTGATAGTTGAACTGTCTCGTAAAAGGCATTTGCTGGAATTTTATGCTTAAACAAAGATAATTCAGGTCTCGGAATGGATAAACCAAGTTGCATTTCATTAGCGCATAAAAATCCTCTATCTTCTCTCATAATTCTTACATCATGAGTAAGAGAAAGCATAAATCCAGCTCCAAAAGCATGGCCATTAATTGCGCAAACTGTAGGTACTGGCAGCGTTATAAATCTTCCCATAAGTAGCATGAATTCCTTTCCAAACACATCCCTGTCGCCTCCATCAGGATTACTTTTAGGTTCTTGCATCCAATCAAGATCTAAACCATTTGAAAAGAACTTTGGATTTTCGGACGAGGTAATTAATGCTCCCGGACCTTCATCTTTTTCAATCTCATCTAAGACTTTTGAAATTTCTCTTACAAAAGTGGTGTTCCAACGATTCTCATCGGAAGCTAAGTTTAAAAAATAAATTGAATCTTTTTTCTCTAGTTTTATCACAATATTTTCAATCGACTTACTTATAAAAATACTATACAAAAAACGATACAAATTAGATACAAACTTTCTTTAGATGCTTTAATATCTCGCTTTAAAGAAAGAAAGGAGAAGGAAATGAGTGATCCGTTAAATTTAAAAAAACATATTAGAGAGGTTAAGGATTTCCCAATTGAAGGAATTAATTTTAGGGATATAACAAGTCTCATAGAAAATCCTGAGGCTTTTCAAACCACATGCAAAGAATTAATAGAAGTTTCTAAAAATTTCAATGCTTCGGTTATTGCAAGCATTGAAAGTAGAGGATTTATCTTTGCAGGATCCATTTCCTTTGAGCTAGGCCTTCCTTTTGTCTTGGCAAGAAAACCAGGAAAACTTCCTAACAAAACATTTAAAAAGGATTTTGATCTGGAATACGGGAGCACTTCTATTGAGGTTCAAACAAATACATCGTTTAAAAGCTCAGATAGAGTAGTCATTGTTGATGATTTGGTTGCAACAGGTGGTACCGCAATTGCTTGTGCAGAATTATTGACTGAAAATTTTAAAATTCAAAAATCAAATATTCTTATTCTAGGCGTAATAGATTTACCTGAATTAGGAGGCAGCGATCTAATTGCTAAAGATGGATACAATATTAAAACTCTTGTTTCTTATTAGTTGGGGTAAAAAAAAATAACTGTTAACCTTAAATTACTAAAACAGGAGTGAGAAATGAAAATCTTTTTATCAGTAGTATTATTTTTTTCTATACATATTTTTTCGGATGATCATAAGAAGCTTGATCCAATTATCTTCATGCTAGATCTATCAGTTAACGATGGAAAAATTAAAATGGCAGAAAAATTTACATACGACATTACAAAAAATGTCATGAAAATGGAGCCTGATACAGTTATATATCAGTACTATTTTGACTCAGAAGAAAAAGTCTTTCTATATGAAGTTTACAAAAGTAACGAAGCTGCAATCGAACATGTAAAGAATTTTCGTGGAAGCAAATGGGAAAGTGAATTTGGAGAATTATTTTCTATAGAAAATTTTGCCGTGCTGGGAGATGCTTCTAAAGATCTCAAACAATCTCTAGAGGGTTACACAACAGATTTTAGGTATTTAAAAGGTGGATTTCACAAGCCAGCGAAAAAGTTATCTAAAGAAATTATGAATCTTTAAAGCTTTCATGAGCAACTCAGAGGTTTGGATAGATAACTCCGGGTATGGAGATTGGATGGTTGAATTTATTCCATGCAAAAAAGGTCCAAATTTTTCGCAAGATAATCTTTTGGATCTCATAAATAGCTGGAATAAAAAAATAGATGAGGAAGGATATGAGATATTAATGGCTGTTACTCTTCAGCCTTTAGAAAAATCTGAGAATTATGATTTTCTTTGGCAACAAGAACTTTGGACAAAAGATAGGGATAGTTTCTGGTCCGAATGGAAAAATAATCATGAAAATAGTTGGAATGAGGATTTTGGATCGATTGCAACTTTTATGACTGATGAAATATTTGATTTTAAGGCTTATTTAAGAGGAGAACTAAAACCATTAGATGAAACTAATTATCATCAGGAGTTTAAATATTGCTCCTTAAAAAAAGATCATAATCTCTCTGAAGTATTAGATTTTGAGAATAATTATCAAAATTTAATCTCGACAAATAAAATTAAAGGACCAACATTGACCGCTTTTTTAAAATCCTTATCTGACCATAGGCAAAATAAATTTGATTTAATATGGCACAGTTGTTATCAAGATTTGGATGCCTTAGACGAATCTTCAAAAATCATAGATAAAGGCTTAAGTGGTCTTTTTGATATTCATTCAACTCAACATGTTGGCAAAAGGGTTAGATAAATTTCGGGTGGATAGAGATCAAGAAATAATTTTATGGGGATCTGGAACAGCTAGAACCTTTCGCCCTATCTGGATGGCAGAAGAATTAGGTTTAAGCTATGTGCTAAATCCCATCGGTCCAAGAACCGGCGAAACTCAGACGAAGGAATTTACTAGTTTAAATAGGAAACAAAAAATTCCTTTAATGCAAATTGGACAATTTCATTTATCTGAGAGTCTAGCTATATGTAGATATTTGCAAACTTCTTTTCCTTCAAATAAGTTATTCATTCCGAATACAGAGTTTGAGATCGCTAAAGAGGATGAGTGGTGTTGTTTTATCTTAGGAGAAATTGATGAGACATCTTTATATGTAATGAGACGTCATTATGATCTTAAGGAGATTTACGGCGAATCAACAACTGTAACAAAATCCTGTAGGGAGTATTTGAAGAGACAATTTGAGGTAATTGAAGAGTATTTAGAAAATCAAAATTACATCATGAAAGAGGGTTTTGGAATTTGCGATATTTTTTTAATATCTTGTTTAGATTGGGCTTTATTTTATGAGATTGAATTAACTAACAATATTTCACAATACAGAGCTAATATAATAGAAAGGCTAGCTTACAAAAAAGCTATGGAAATTAACTATTCTAGATAAAAGAAATGGGACCACTTAAAGGAGTAAAAGTTCTCGATCTTACCAGTATGGTTTCAGGACCTATGGGAGCAATGATCTTGGCCGATCAAGGCGCAGAGGTTATTAAAGTAGAGCCATTAAATGGTGAACTAGTTCGACACATGGCAGCTGATCATAATGGAATTAATCCAGTCTTTTATTCATGCAATAGAGGTAAAAAGTCTATTGCTTTAGACCTGAAAACAGAGAAAGGGAAAGAGATACTATTAAAGCTAGCCTCTGAAGCTGATGTCTTTATGCAAAACTTTCGTCCAGGTGCTATTGAAAGAATGGGTTTTGGCGAGAAAAAAATTAGAAAAATAAATAAAGATATTATTTATGTTTCCATTAGCGGATTTGGCAAGGATGGTCCTTATTCAGGATCAAGAGTTTATGATCCTGTTATTCAGGCTCTCTCGGGCGCTACAGATATTCAGGCTGATAGAGATACTGGAAGACCAAAGATGTTCAGAATTATCATTGCGGACAAAGTAACTTCTTTAACGACAGCACAGGCTGTATCTTCAGCTTTGTATGTAAGAGAAAAAAAGGGCATTGCTCAAAATATAGAACTGTCGATGTTGGACTGCATGCTTTCCTTTTTTTGGCCAGAAGGGATGGCAGGAATTGTTTTTGCGGAAAAAGAAACTGATGTAAGAAAATTACAGGGTTCCCAAGATTTAATCTATAAAGCAAAAGATAGATACATAACGGCAGGAGCAGTTTCAGATGCAGAATGGAAAGGAATGTGTACTGCCTTGAATAGACGAGATCTAATTGAAGACGAAAGATTTTCCACTCCTTCAGGAAGAGTCATCAACTCACAAATTAGAAAAGAAATTACTGGAGATGAAATTGCTAAATGGGAAAGTAATGAGATCTTAGCCCTATTTCAAAAAGAAGGCGTACCTTGTGCTCCTTTGCTTGATCGAATGGAACTTCTCGAGAATGAACAAATACTAGCTAACGATTCAATTTTGAGAACAAAATATGAATCTCTAGGTGAAGTAAGACAAGCTAGACCTGCTGCTCGATTTTCTGAGACTCCAAGCGAGATAGTTAGACCAGCACCAAGACTTGGTGAGCATTCAGAAGATATTTTATTTGAAGCAGGTTATAAAATGACTGAAATCCAAGCTTTTTTGAAAGAAGATATTGTTAGAGTTTAATTCATGCTCGAATTTCATCCTATTGGAAAAAGATTCATTTATCTCATTAACCCTATAAACTAATTGAACAAACGAGACGATATATGCACCCTATAGAAAAATGGCACAAACTGATCAAATCAAATGATCCTAATAAATTTGACGAACTATTGGATGAAAATTGCACTTTTTATTCACCTGTTGTTTTCACTCCAATTAAAGGAAGAGAGATGACAAAAATGTACTTAATGGCTGCTGGAGGAGTTTTTGGAGAAGGTCCTTCTAAAGAAGAACAAACTAAATCTAAGCCATTTAAATACATTAAAGAAATTATCGATAAAAATTCTGCAGTTTTAGAATTCGAGACTACAGTTGATGGAATTTACATAAATGGAATTGACTTAGTATCTTGGAATGATGAGGGTAAAATCACTGAATTCAAAGTAATCGTAAGACCTCTTCAGGCAGTAAACAAGCTACATGCGCAAATGCAAAATATGCTTGAAAAGATGAAAACTGCATAAATAATTTGCCACAAGAAATCTCAATTATAGGAGCCGGTATTTCTGGTTTAACTGCGGGGATTTGTCTTTCAAAAAAAAATATCTCATCGGTCATTTATGAAAGAAACCCTTGTATATCAGATGTCTCAGCTGGGATAAATTTATCTCCAAATGCTACAAATCTATTACAAAATATTGGTGTTCTTGAAGATTTAATTTCCATAAGTCATCAGCCAGCCAACGTTATTTTTAGAGATCACAAAGGGAAAAAGATCAGTTCTTATGCAGTAAATAGAGGCGAAGAAAAGTTTCTAACTCTGAATCGAAAAAAACTTATTGGTTTGCTTTATGACAAATATAAAGAACTTGGTGGCGAGGTTGTTTTTAATAGAAATATTATGGATTTTGAAAACAATCATATTTTATCTAAAGATAAATCATATGAAGCGGAGTTGATTTTTGGTTGCGATGGAATTAATTCATCTTTGCGAACAAGAAAATTTAAATCTAAATCTCCTTCATTTTCCGGGTTTATTGCTTGGAGAAGCATTAAGGAATTCTCGTCTCCATTTGAAAAAAATAACGGAGACGACATAAATTTTTATTTAGGTCCAAATTCACATATCGTCACATATCCAATTGGAGAAAGAACCTATAGCGCTACATGCATCATTAGATCTAAAGATTGGATCGAAGAATCATGGATATTAGAAGGTTCTGAAGGCGACTTTAAATCTGACTTTAAAGATTGGAATGATGAATTATTAACTTATCTTGCAGATTCCAAACTTTATAAGTGGGGAATTTTTCAAAGGCCCCTATTGGAAAGCTTTTCTACAAATAATATATTCCTTTTGGGAGATAGTGCTCATGCAATGGTTCCTTTTTTAGGACAAGGATCTTGCCTGGCAATTGAGGATAGTTATTGCCTAGCAGAGATTTTACATAAAAAAGATCTTCTTAAAGATGATAAAAAAAAGATATTTAATGATCTGAGACTATCGAGATGCAGAAATATCTATAAAAGATCTCTCAGACAAGCCAAGCTCAATCATATTTCCAACCCATTATTAGCTCTGATAAGAAATAAACTTTTGAGTTTTCTACCTTTAGCAGATCTTATGGTTCGAGATATTCACAATTATGATCTTGATTTAGAGCTCAAAAAAACTTTCTAGTTACCTAGAACCTTGTCCATCATCTATTTTAATGCATGTGCCTGTTACACATTCTGATGATGGAGATACTAAAAAAAGAAGGGTAGAATCCATTTGTTCTGGGAGTCCAATTCTTTTTCGAGGAAAAGCCTGACTGATATCACCGACCCTTTCGATCATGCCATCCATCATTTCGGAGGAAAAAGCTCCAGGCGCAATTGCATTGACATTGATATTTTTTGCAGACCATTCAACTGCCAAAGCTTCTGACATCCTAACAATAGCTCTTTTAGTTATGGAATATAAAGATGCTGCAGATTGTGGCGTTGTGTTGTAGGCAGCTATTGATGCAATATTTACCATCCTTCCAGGCATATTTTTTTCAATCAATCTTTTTGCTACTTCTATAGAAAGTAGATAAGGCCCAGTTAAATTAGTGCCTATGACATTATCAATTAATTCATCTGATTGTTTTATCGCCCATTGAGCATCCGGAATACCTGCATTGTTAATCAAAGTATCGATGGTTCCCAACTCGTATTCAACTGACTGAACTGCAGTTCTGATGCTATCTCTATCAACCATATCAATGGGAACTACCGCACATTTTCCTCCATCATTTTTTATTTCCTCAGCTAAAGCCTTTAACTTATCAACCCTTCTAGCAGAAATTGCTACTTTTGCTCCACATTTTGCTAATACCTTTGCGAACCTGTATCCCAAACCTGAGGAAGCTCCTGTAA
This sequence comes from uncultured SAR86 cluster bacterium, assembly GCA_902604535.1. Classification (GTDB taxonomy): domain Bacteria; phylum Pseudomonadota; class Gammaproteobacteria; order Magnimaribacterales; family AG-339-G14; genus CACNYO01. Next base: position 14,797 of record CACKZK010000008.1, on the reverse strand, counting down.
CTAGAGCTACTTGGCCTGTTAGATCAATTGAAAAATTTGGTACCGTATTCTCCATCATTTACTCCTTTTTTTTCTTTATACTACATTAAATAACAATACATAAAGATAAGGGGGATTATTTATGCTTTGGTTGAAAACATTGTTAGGAATTACTGTTCAAGCTTTTCTTCTTGGAATTTTTGTTTATTTGCCTGCATGGACTTGGTATTGGGAAGACGCTATAACTTGGTTTAGCATTTTTTACTTCATGTCGTTTTTTTCTTGTATCTATTTGCTGATCTATAAGCCTGAAAGCTTAGAGGCAAGATTAAATGTACAACCTAGCAGCCAGCCAAGAGAAGATAAAATTGCGACCTCTTTAATGGTTTCTGCTATTGCGATTGGACTAATTTTTTCTCCTTTAGATGCATTTCATTTTCAAGTTACATCATCCTTCGAGGGCATTTTAAAAATATCAGGGTTAGGAATTTATATAATAGGTTATCTCTTCATACTAGCTTCGATGCTTGCCAACGAATTTGCAGAAATGACAGTAAATATCCAAGATGACAGAGGACAAAAGGTTATTGATACCGGAGTTTATGCTTATGTGCGACACCCAATGTATACAGGGTTTATTTTTTTTATTCTTGGCACAAATCTTTGGTTAGGAACATACCTTTCATTTGGTATATCAGTAATAGCTCTGACTATAGGCCTTTATTTCAGAATTCGGATAGAGGAAAAAACGCTGCTAAATGAATTAGACGGCTATCAGGATTATTTAAAAAAGGTAAAATTTAAAGTAATCCCATTCATTATATGATTTCAAAATTAGAACATCCTTTAGAAATGCTATCGACTGAGGAAATTTCTCTGGCATATGAAATATATAAAACATCAGAGGGTTATGATGAAGCAACTCATTTCAGTCAAATTTCTTTAGTAGAACCTTCAAAAGAGTTTTTAAAAGATTTTAAACCAGGCGATCCTTTTGAAAGGGAAGTAAAACTTACTGGAAGAGACTCATCTTTTGATGGGGGTTTTGTAGCGACGATTAACTTGTCAAATAAAACTCTCAATGTCAAAAGAGTCTCAGATTCAGCACAAGTTCAATATACCGTGCAAGATATTTTTACAGCTATGACTCTTCTTAAAGAAAATCCAGATTATCAAGCAGCTATGAAAAAAAGAGGCATTACTGACATGGAAAAGGTACAAATCGATCCTTGGCCAGCTGGTGGCATTGTTCACGAAAAAATCAAACAAGGACATAGGGCTCTTAAAGGCATATCTTTTTTTAAAGAAGAAGCTGGAGATAATCCATATGCAAAACCCATTAACGGAGTGATTGGTCACGTTGACTTAACGCTTGGAGAAGTTGTCTGCGTTGAAGACCATGGAGCAGATCCCATTCCGGAAGCTAAATCTAATTACGACGCTGCATCACAAACAATCTTGCGAGATGAACCAAAAGAAATAAAAATCACTCAACCCGATGGAGTTGGTTTCAGTGTTGATAGAAATAAAATATCTTGGGAAGGTTGGGAAGTGAGAGTTTCTTTAAATCCCGATGAAGGAGTAGTTCTTCACCAACTATCTCTCAATGACAGACCTATCCTATTCAGAGCTGCAATGTCAGACATGGTTGTACCCTATGGTTCTGCTGATCCTATGCACTCATGGAAAGCTGTTCATGATGGAACCGAATACGGTTTTGGTAGGCTTTCAAATTCTCTTACATTAGGTTGCGATTGTCTTGGAGAGATTCATTATTTTAATGCAAGTGGTATATCTTTTGATGGTTCAGTTGAAGTCATAGAAAATGCGATTTGCCTGCATGAAGAAGATTACGGGATTCAATGGAAGCATAATGATGGAATGGGAGCACCTAATGAGGTCAGAAGATCAAGAAGACTTGTAATAAGTACGATTTCAACAATAGGCAACTACGATTATGGTTTATTTTGGTACTTATATTTAGACGGCACCATAGAAGCTGAGGTTAAACTAACCGGTATTGTCGGTATCAGCGCTTACAACGAAGAGAAGCATAACCCCAATCAAGATTTAAGAATTTCTAAGGAATTAGTTTCCCCAGTTCATCAACATCTTTTCTGTATGCGGTTAGACTGGAATTTAGAAGGAGGTAATAATCAATTATTTGAGAGCGAAATTGAGTTAATGCCTGATGATGATAAGAATCCTCACGGAATGCAATTTCAATCCGTTTCTACCCACTTAAAAACTGAACATGAAGCTAAAAGAGATATTTCACCTGCAACGAGCAGAGTATGGAAAGTAGTTAACCCGCAGAAAAAAAATGGCATGGGTCTGCCGGTTGCTTATAAATTGTTGCCAGGAAATACACCTAAAATGCTTGCGCGAGATGATTCTCCTCCCGCTAAAAGAGCCTCTTTTGGAAAACATAACCTTTGGGGAACGCCATTTAATGATTCTGAATACGCTGCAGGAGGAGCTTACTCAGTGATGCATTCTGGAGAAGGCGGTCTGGAGGATATTACTTCTGGGAATAGGGATATCAGTAACTGTGATTTAGTGACTTGGTATACGTTTGGTGTAACGCACGTACCAAGACCTGAGGACTGGCCTGTGATGCCTGTTGAATACTGCGGTTTTCATTTGATTCCGGTTGGTTTCTTTGATGAAAATCCAACAATTAACCTCCCGCCAAAATGCTCTGATAAGAGTGACAACTAATCAATTCATTAAACTTATATGTTTGTCATTTTTATTGGCATCAAATTTGTATGCTACCAAAGAAAATTCAAACTTTAACCCCAGCGCTGTAAGAGCATTTACGGCAAATGAACTTTCTGGAACCGTTTATGACTCAGTCACGAGACTCCCATTAGAGGGAGTTACGGTCCAATTACTTTTCGATGGCTCCTTAGTCAATTCTGAGTGGCTTGATACGGACATTGGAAGATCTAGTTCGCAAAACGTAGGTTTAAATGGTGAGTATAGTTTTGTTATCAATGCTAGCGCACCCTCAGGAATATATACAATTAATCTCATTCCGTTAGCAGGATATCAATTCCCAAGCACTTTGATACCTCCTATTGAATTTGTTTATGAACCTGATCTTGGAGGTGGCATTGAAGAAGTTCAAATACAATCCACTCCTCCTGAGTTAAATGAAAATAGTACATATTTCTTAACCGTTAATTTTAAAATTAATCAAGATAGCGCAAGCAGTTCGAATGGTTTAATTAATAACCACATACCCTTAGATAAAACGATTCCTCCAGAAATAAGTTCTTCTAAATTATCTTCAAATAAAACAATCTTCATTGATGAAAATGTTAAAGAAGTTGATGACTTTTCTTCAAGTGAAGATGTTACTTGGTCTTTAGATGGAACTGATGCAAATCTTTTCCAAATCGATTCAATATCAGGTCAGCTTAATTTTACAGATTTTCCAAATTTTGAAATTCCATTGGACGAAGATAAAGATAACACTTATTTAGTCAGCGTAATCGCTGAGGATGACTTTTTAAATAAATCTATTTTAGAATTGAAAATTATTGTCAGAGATGTGACGGATGACCTTCTAACGCTTACAAAAGATCAACTTGAAAATATTCTTGATAAAGATCTAGCAATAACGATAGAAAGCCAATTAAGAGATCTTTCTCAAAACTCTAGAGACTCTCTAAAAAGACTTGGAACTCAGCTAAAAGAAGAATTTTGCAAGAAAAATACTAAAGATCAGAAAGATCGTACTGATGCAGTTGACAGTTCTAATTTACTAAAAAGTCTAGAAACAAAATCCTTCAAAGGAAACTTTTCAGATAAATTATATGATTGTGAAAATGGAACCATCAATGTAGTCTCCGGAGATTATTCTGTAATTTTTGATAAAGAATTAGGATCTCAAATCCTAATATCTGGGGCATCAAATGAAGATAAGTATGTTTCAGATGATCATCTTATGGGAAGATCCTTGGGCGGTTATATTAAAAGAACAAATATTTCACGCAGCAGTGGAGACGGTAAGATAACTGGGCTTGGCGTAAATTTTGGTTTCTACGAAGCATTAAAAATTAATGATTTTTATGTAAATTATTATGTTTCGGGTGGGGCCGGTTATCATAAATCTAAAGTAAAAATTCAAAATAAAGTTGAAGATATCAAAACATCCACTGGCTACGGATATATTGCTTCTTACGCAGGAACTGCTTTATCTGGAGTAATTGAGCAAAATACATTTTCCCTTCGCTCAAGCTTAGGACTTGATTTAGCTGTTGCTTCTTCTTCATCACCCAGAGTCCAAATGGAGCATCTGGGGATAAAAGAAAACGGCAAAATAGATTCTCCAAGATATAGAGGCTCGAGATGGTTTTCAGAATATATATTTGATTTAAAGAATTTTAAAAACGACAGTGAAAGTTTAGAAATTGCTCCAAGATTGTTCTGTGATGATACATTTAAATATTCCTCAAAAGAGTGTGGGCTTGGTGCTTATGTCTTTTATAAATTTAAAGATAAGAGAGATAATAATCTAGCTGTAAGGTTTGATCATGAATAAACAAATCTAATTCAAAGGACAAAATTTAGGCTTTATCAAAATCTAAATATGTCGGGTGTATCTGTCGATTCAGGAGCTAATTTAATGGTAGATAATTTTGGAAAAACACAGCTAGAATATGAATTTAATGTCTATATTCATTAAATTCTAATTAGAGAGGGATCAATGCTTGATATAAGCTTACAAGGAAAAAGGGCTGTCGTAACTGGCGCTAGTCTTGGTATTGGAGAAGCGGTAGTAAAAATGTTGAGCGATCATGGAGCTTCAGTAACTTTTTGCGCAAGAAACAAAGATGCAATAACAAATTTAACAGACTACACATCAGAGAGTCCTCATTCAAAAATTAAAGGACTGATAGCTGATATGTCAGATGCATCGTCCACCGAAAATTTTATAAAAGAAACTTTAGAAGAAGGACCCATTGATATCCTTGTAAATAACGTGGGAGCATCTCCATCAAGAAATTTTTTATATATGTCCGATGAAGATTGGCGGGATTTGCATGAACTTAACCTGCTCTCTGCCGTAAGGTGCACTAGATCATTTCTACCCCACATGAGAGAGCAAAAATGGGGAAGAGTGATAATGATATCTAGCTCTGCTGGAAAATATCCAAGCGCTGCACTAATTGATTATGGAGCTACTAAATCAGCGATGATTTCTATAAGTAAATCTCTAGCAAAAAAATACGGTAGAGACGGAGTTTTAGTGAATTCAGTTTTGCCTGGTCTTATTCATACAGCTATGTGGGAGAGAGCGGCAGGTGAGATAGCTGATGCTTCAGGAGGTAATGCTGAAGAAGTTATAAAGAAAAATGGTTTATCTGTTCCAATAGGTCGTTATGGCACTTCAGAGGAAGTTGCCTCTTTGGTTACTTTTCTTTGTTCAAATTCTGCTTCCTACATAAATGGTGCGGCTATAGAAGTAGATGGTGGCCAAGCAGGACATATTTAATTTTATTTTCCCTCAAAAATTGGCTCTTTCTTTTCAACGAATGCTTTCACAGCATTTTTGTGATCATGAGTTTGACCGCAATGAATATGATGAGTTGCCTCCAAATCAAGACAATCATCTACATCACCATGCATGGCCCTATTAAGATTTTCTTTCATGTATCTAAATGCTACAGCAGGACCAGACGCAAGTTTTTCTGCAATTTCTTTTGTTTTGACTTCAAGATTTTCTGGCTCGACTACCCAATTAGTTAGGCCTAGTTCAAGAGCTTGATCAGCAGAAACTCTATCTGATAAAAAATATAATTCCCGCGCTTTGGCAGATCCTATAAGTTGAGTCATGAAATAAGTTCCCCCGTAATCACCTGAAAAGCCAACTTTAGCGAAAGCAGTTGTCATAAAAGCTTCTGAGGACATTATTCTCAGGTCGCAAGACAAAGCATAGGACAGTCCTGCACCGGCAGCAGCTCCAGATAGTGAAGCAATAGTAGGTTTAGGCATTTTAAATAACTTTCCCGAAGTGCCTCTTTGGTGATCTCGTTGTTTATGGATTGCTGCATCTATGGTGTTATCACCGACAGTCCCATCACCTTTAGATGCCATACCTTTAACATCTCCTCCAGCGCAAAACCCTTTGCCTGCGCCAGTCAAAACAATACACCTCACATCATTATCAAGTTCAAAAGAGGCAATAGTTTCTTGCATAGCTTTGTTCATTTCTTGAGACATTGCATTTCTAGCCTCTGGACGATTCATTACAAGATAACCAACTCCATTTTCTTTTCTTGCCAGTAAATATTGTGTTCCAGTATCAATTGTTGTCATTTATTCCTCACTCCATTTTTATTTGTTATTCTACAAATATTATGAGAATAAGACAGTTAGTTTTTGTTGCAAAAGAAAGAGATGAATTAGCTCAACAAATTTGCAACTTATTTGAATTGAAAGAAACGTTTAACGATCCTGGGATTATCCATTTTGGATTAGAAAATGTTCTAATTCCTCTAAATGACACTTTTATTGAAATCGTAACTCCTGTTCAAGAAAATACCACCGCAGAACGATTTCTTGATAAAAGAGGAGGAGATGGAGGCTATATGGTCATCTTGGATGTAGATGATTTTGAGGTTGAGAAGAAAAGAGTTGAGGATAAAGACATATCTATTGTGTGGAATGCAGATAGAAAAGAAGATGATATTCATGCTAGAGCAATTCATCTTCATCCCAAAGAGACTGGTGGCGCCATTTTATCCCTAGATAAGATGATCCCAGAAGATGCATGGTTATGGGCTGGAACAAATTGGAGGAAAGATATCAGTGCAACCTTAGTTGACTGCCTCACTGGCGTTATCCTTCAATCAGATGATCCTGATAATCTATGTTCTAAATGGGAAAAAGCACTAGGTAAAACAAAATCTTCGAATGAGGTAGCCATCGAACTTGATAGTTCTAAAATATCGTTTTTAAAAAGTACTGATGGTAGAGGCGAAGGAGTAAACGCTTTTGTTATCAAAACTTCTAATAAAGATGAAGTATTAAAGAGAGCCGACGAAATGAATCTTCTCACCAAAGATGAAATTATTTTGGGTGGAGTAAAAATGATTCTAGAAGATTGAGGAAAGATGGAGATAGATTACAGAGATCATTCATTGGTTGAACTTGCAAAAAAAGTTAATTCAAGAGAATTTAGTGCAGAAGAGCTCATAAAAGCTTCCCTTAAAAATATTGAAGACGTAGATAAAGAGATTAATGCCTTTTGTTCCATAAATCCTGAACTATCCATTAAGGGAGCAAAAAAAGTTGATGAAAGGATTTCTAAAGGTGAGAACTTACCTCTAGCAGGTTTAGCCTTAGGGGTAAAAGATTTGGAAGATGCAGAAGGATACGTTACTGCTTATGGTTCTGACTTCCATACAAATGATCAACCAGCTAAAACAGACTCAATTCTTGTTAAAAGGCTCCGTGCCGCTGGAGCAATTGTTGTAGGAAAAACTAATACTCCTGAATTCGGTTATAAAGGAGTTACCGATAATGTTCCCTTTGGAGCTTCAAAAAATCCTTGGAATAAAGAATATACCCCAGGAGGGTCTTCTGGTGGATCATCGGCTGCTTTAGCAGCAGGCATGGTGCCAATTACCACTGGATCAGACGGAGGGGGATCAATTAGAATTCCAGCAGCGTTATGCGGGTTGAGCGCAATAAAAACTTCGCAAGGTAGAGTTCCTAATGGTGGTCCAACACCTCCTGGTTCGGGTATTTTAACTGTTAAAGGTCCGATGACTAATAAAATAGATGAAGCAGCTTACTCATTGGATAACTGTATTGGTCCTGAGTCTTCTGATATTTTTTCATTACCTAAACCTAAAGAAAGTTGGTATGAAAATTTAAATGCCGATCTTCCAGAAAGAATTGTTTGGACTTCTACTTTTGGTTTTGCTGATGTTGATAAAGAAATTAAAGAAAAATGTGAAGAAGCAATTTCCAAAATAGAATCTGCAGGATGTGAAGTAATTAGGGATGAAGAAATATGGAAAGAAGATCCTGTCAGCTCTTGGTTAGTATTCTGGACAGGTGCTAGAGGAAGGGCTCAAGGACATCTAAGGGGGACTTTAGACTGGGAGAGAATTGATGAAGATCTAAGGCCACAAATTGAATGGGGTATGGATAATTACAGTGCGGCAGATTACGCAGCTGCTTTTGATCAATGTCATTATCTGAGCCTTAAACTTGAGGAAAGATTTCAAAAAGCTCCTCTAATCCTATCACCAGCTACTTGCGGTTTAACACCAAAAATATACCAACAAGGGATTGTTAATGGGGAAGAAACGCCTGCCTGGGTTGCTTTTACATACGGAATTAATATGACTAGAAATCCAGCTGGAACTTTTCCAATTGGTTTGAGTTCTGAAGGTTTACCTATCGGGATGCAAGTTATAGGTTCTCAGCAAAATGATCTGGGAGTTCTTCAAGGTATTAAGAATTTTGAAAATATAATGAACTTCAATATTAAGGCTTCATAAACAATGTCAAATCATTCTGCTTATAGAACATTTGTAGATAGGCTATCGAAGACTAAAGACTCTGTAAGAGAAAAATCTACAAAGAAGAGAAAAAATTTAGGCCTTCGAACTGCTAGAGAGAATCTTGATGATCTAGTAGATCCCGGGAGCTTTTTAGAATTTGGAGCTTTTGCGGTTGCTGCGCAAAGAAATAGAAGAGATTATGAAGAGTTACAACTTGAGACGTCTGCCGATGGCATACTGACAGGATTTTGTAATATCAATGAGGATGAGGTGGGAGAAGATAATTCTCATGCAGCAGCAATAATTTATGACTATTCTGTCTTGGCAGGCTCCCAAGGTTTTTTTCATCATCAAAAACTAGATAGGATTTGTGAAAAAGCTGAAGAATTCTCTTTACCTGTAGTAATTTTCACAGAAGGTGGAGGAGGAAGACCTGGAGATACAGATGTCACTACACAGATAGCTGGTCTTCATATTCCTTCATTTTCAACTTGGGCAAGACTCACTGGAAAGTGTTTAAAAATAGCAGTCAATAACGGGTATTGCTTTGCAGGAAATGCTGTTCTTTTTGGATGTTCAGATTTCATGATTGCAACTAAACAATCTTGGATTGGTATGGCTGGACCCGCTATGATTGAAGGAGGAGGTCTTGGAGTCTATGATCCTAAAGAAATAGGCCCTGCTGAAGAACAATATAAAAATGGAGTGCTTGATTATTTAGCTGAAGATGAAAAAGAAGCAACTTTTATCGCAAAAAAACTTCTTTCATATTTTCAAGGTAATTTATCTGATTGGTCTATTGATGACCAAACTAAACTAAGAGACATAATTCCTGAAGATAGACGGTGGGCATATCCTGTTAGAGATGTAATTGAAATTCTTTCGGATAGAGATTCTTTTTTGGAGCTTAGAAAAGTTTATGGAAGAAGTGTTATCACTGGGTTCATAAGAATTGAAGGCAAACCATTTGGTCTTGTAGCCAGCGATTGCCAGCAACTTGGAGGAGCAGTAGATTCCGAGGCAGCTGAAAAAGCAGCTGCATTCATTGAAATATGTAACGCACATAATTTACCAATTTTATCTTTGGTTGATACCCCAGGATTTATGGTAGGCCCTGATAGTGAGCTTGAAGGTTCTGTCAGGAGAATGGCAACGCTATTAGTATCCGGGGCAAAAGTAACTTCTCCACATATAGCAATTTTCTTAAGAAAAGGTTACGGGTTAGGAGCACAGGCAATGGTTGGGGGTAGTTTTCATGACCCCATTTACACTGCTTCTTGGCCTACAGGAGAATTCGGCGGAATGGGGCTAGAAGGAGCTGTAAAGCTAGGATTTAGGAAAGAACTCGAAGCAGAAACAGATCCAAAGAAAAAAGAAGATCTCTATAATAAATTAGTTGAGAGATCTTATGAGAAGGGTAAGGCTATAGAAGCTGCTGCACATTTAGAAATTGATGCTGTTATAGATCCTGCTGATACAAGGAAGGTGATATTGAAGGCCTTAAAGAATAAATTTACTTAACCTTATCTTCGGTGTGCCTTTCACCGTTGAACACAGCCGCAAATTCTAGAAGTTCATCCGATTCATTAAAAACTCTGTGGAATGCTCCATCCGGAACAGGAATTACATCCCCTTTGTTAACTTCAAATTTGTGGTCATTAATTTGCATGATTCCAGTACCAGAAGTGAAAACATATACTTCTTCTTGACCATCATGACTATGACCACTGGTGGCTTTATGCGGATTTAATTTAGTAATGCTTGGTACAAGTCTATTTAATTCCTTGTTATCCAAAACGACATATCTGTCATCTTCTTTTACTACATACCAATTACTTTTATTCATAAACTCATTATACTAAATTTATAGAATTAATCAGAAATCCTAAATCGAATGTCAGATAATTTGTTACTGAAAGGTTTAAAAGTTATAGATGCTGGAAGCTTCATTGCTGGGCCAGTTTCAACAACCATTCTTTCTGATTTTGGGGCTGAGGTAATTAAAATTGAGCCACCCAAAATAGGAGATAGCCTTAGGCACCTCATAGAGAGAACAAAAAGAGTAAATCCGAGTGCCGAAGAAGATTATTGTTGGCAACTCACTTCTAGAAATAAGAAAAGCTTAGCCTTAGATTTAGGCACAGAAAAGGGTCAAGAAATTCTTCACAAACTCATCAAAGAAGCAGATGTATTTGTGACAAATATGCCTCAAAGAATCAGAGAAAAATTAAAAATTAACTCCTCTGATTTGCTGCCATTAAACGAAAGATTAATATACGGATCTCTAACAGGTTACGGTGAAAAAGGCCCTGATTCACACAGGACTGCCTTTGACACAATGGCTTGGTGGGCAAGAAGCGGTCTGATGGATATAGTTAGACCTTCGGATAATTCTACTCCGGCAAATCCTCCAATTGGAATGGGTGATCAACCTACTGGCGTAGCTCTATTTGCCAGCATAATGACTGCACTTTATCGAAGAGAAAAGACTGGAAAAGGAGGCGAAGTGCATACTTCTTTGATGGCAAATGGAGCATGGTCTAACGGATCATTTATCCAAGCTGGACTATTTGGAGCACAGTTTCCTGAGAGAAAAGAACCATCTCCACTTCATCCTTTTGGTGGCAGATACAGAACAAAAGATAATAGGTATTTGATTCTTGCTATTATCGATGCAAATAAAGAATGGCCGAAATTATTAAAAGCTCTTGATATTGAATATTTAAACGAAGATCCTAGATTTTCATCCTTCAAAAAAATGAATGAAAACTTTACGATTTTATATGAGGAGCTTGAAAAAATATTTATACAATATTCATTAAAAGAAATTACTGAAAAATTAAGGTTCTCAGAAGTTACTTTTGGCATCCTAAGTCATTCAAATGACCACTCGAAAGATCAACAATTCATCGAAAGTGAAGTATTAGTAAAATTTGATGAAGGTAGTTTTGAAGAGGATTTCTTGACAGTAAACAGTCCTATTTTTTTAGAAAATGAATCAAAAAAGATTCCTACGAAAGCTCCAAAGTTGGGACAACACACGAAAGAAATACTTTCATCTTTGGGTCAAGATGAAGAAGAGATAGCTCAGCTTAAACAAGATGGTATCATTGATTTTTAAATCTTTGATTTTAAAAAAAAATGCGCTTTATTCTCTTTTTTCTGCCCTTAATTAGCATTTCCCTTTATTCCATGGATATTAAAATTTCTAAAAATATCTGGGAGTTCATACCTGATGGTGTGATGGGAGGCAAATCCAAAGGCTCAATACAATTTCTAAATACGGAAGGTTTTGACTACATTTCTTTCAGAGGAAATGTCAATACAGATGGTGGTGGATTTCTTATGTTCAGATCTAAAATAGATAAAAAGGATTTAAAAGAATTTTCAAAGATAAGTTTTTTGGCTAGAGGAAATGATGAAAAATACTATTTTCACATAAAGTCGAGGTGGCAAGTTTTACCATGGGTCAGACATCTTAAAGAATTTAAAGTTGGAAAAGATTGGAAGGAATACGTTCTAAACATTGAAGACTTTGTTGGGTACAGTAATAGTAGGACTTTCAATAAATCTATAAATCCAAAAAAAATAAAACTTCTTGGGATTGAAGCTTATGGAAGAGACCATGAAGTAGAGCTAGATATAGCAAAAATAAAAATTTTCTAATTATGATTACTAAAGCCGACGATTTTCTAATCCATCAGATTTCAAAACCAATTGCTGAAACAGGAACCGAAAGAAATTTTTACGATAGATATTTTTTTAATGGATATTCAAAAGATGAAGACATCTACTTCGGTGCTGTTTTGTGTGTATATCCAAATCTCAATATTATGGATGGCTCATTTACACTTGCATATGAAGGCAAACAATATAATTCAAGGGTATCTAGGTATCTCAACTTAGAACGTCTAGATACTAAGGTAGGCCCTCTAAGCGTGGAGGTAATAGAGCCACTTAATAAGCTCAAAGTCACACTCGCTGACGAAGAAAACGACCTAGACGTTTCCATAGAATTCACAAGTAGATTTGCTCCTATGAGAGAACCCCAAATGCAACTTTTCAATGGACCAAGAATGATTATGGATACATGCAGAATGACGCAGCAAGGATCATGGTCTGGAAAAATTGTACATAATAAAAAAGAGATTAGTCTTGATAATGATTCTTTTATAGGAACCAGAGATAGATCTTGGGGCGTTAGGCCCGTTGGAGCTTACGATAGTCAACCAATGGTTCCTTTTTCAATACCACAGTTTTATTGGTTATGGGCTCCAATTCACTTTGATGATTCAGCAGCACATATTTATTTTGTCGAAGACGAGAAGGGCAATGCCAGCTCAACAATTGCTATTGCACAAGGTCCTGAGTACGAAGATGAATTCATAATTCAAGACACTAAAAAATCTGTTTCTTATCATCCTGGTACCAGAAGAGTAAAAAAAATGGAGATATCTGGAACAGATGATCAAGCTAAACCCATAACAATTTCAATTGATTGTGGTATGCAGGTTTTTATGTGTGGCTTAGGTTATATGCATCCTGAATGGGGTCATGGACATGATAAGGGAGAATTAGCCTCTTATTTTGATGATTATGATTTAAATGATGACCCTGGCGATCCACCCTTTCTGCACGTGCAATCTGTTTCAAATGTGACGATGAAGATAGGAGATAAAAGTAAGACAGGTCGAGGTGTTCTAGAGCAACTCATATTGGGTCCCCACGAACCGAGTGGCTTTAAAGATCTCTTTGATAAACCCTAATGCCAGTCTCAACTGAGAAGGATTTTCAATCTAAGATTGAAAAACTCGAACATTGGCTTGCCTTTAAAGAAGGCCCCCTCAAATTAACTCCTCATGATTCCTCTTTGGCTTCAGGTTTTTCCAATGAAACATTTATTTTTGATTTGGAGAAGGAGGATTCAAAGGAGACCCTAGTTTTAAGACTCGAACCAACGGAATATCAAGTTTTTCCAAATTACGATTTGCCCATGCAAGCATCAATAATGAAGGTTTTGAGAGGAAAGAATATGCCTACTCCTGAAGTTATTTACGAAAACTATGAAGATAATATCTTAGGTTCTGGTTTTTACATTATGAAAAGCATCAATGGCTCAGCTCCTTCTGATAATCCCCCGTATCATATGGATATAGAAGGAATGATGGGAAGGGCTACTCCAACTGAAAGGCATAAGGTGTGGGTGGAATGGCTTGATCACTTATCACATTTCCATAATTTAGAATTTTCGAGTGATGAATTGAGGGATTGCAAAATTAACATAGATAAAGATCCTTTGGGAATGCATTTAGATTATTATCAAAGTTTTTTGAACTGGGGCATGGAAGGCGAGCCTCATGAAATTTGTTCAAATGCTCTAGATTGGCTTGTTAAAAATAAGCCACCTCTTCAAAAACAAACGTTGTGTTGGGGTGATGCTAGGCCTGGAAATGTACTTTATGAAAATTTTTCAGCAAAAGCCTTGCTTGATTGGGAAATGGCTAATTTTGGTGATCCTTTAATGGATTTAGCGTGGGGATTTGCAATAGATGATGCAAACAGTCTGGCCTTGAATGTTCCAAAATTAGAAGGAACTATGGATGAAGAAGAGGGTAGGACAATTTGGGAAAATAATACCGGACTATCATCCGAATTCTTTGCCTACTATCGGATATTAGCTTTATTTAAGTTTTCAGTAATTATGGTAAGAGTTGCAAAACGACTAATATTTAATGAGATAATGCCATTAGATTCTGATTTTCATGTAAATAATCACGTTGTGGCTTTTTTAGATAAGGAATTAAATGAAAATAATTAAAGAAAAAGAGATTTTTCCAGTCAATGCACAAGCGATATGGGATATTATTTCTGATCCAACAAATTCCAGTTGGGTGCCTACCGTTGAAGAGATTTATTTAGACGGGGATGTCAGATCCTTCTCTATGGAGGGCATGGGAGAGCTAAAAGAAAAAATTTTAAAAATTGATCACGATAATAAAATTTTTCAGTACTCTGCTATTCAAACTCCTGCTCCAATCGAGCATCATTTAGCAACCATACAGATATCTTCTTTAGATAATGATAATTGCGAATTCTCTTGGACAACAGAAATTGAACCTGAGATTTTCGCCGAAGGAATTCATCAAGGGATGCTTATTTCTCTCAAAGAGCTTAAAAAAATATTTCCTTGATGGTAGGCTTTTCGGATGCATTTTTTATGCAAAAAGCCCTTGAACAAGCTAATTTAGCTTATGAAAAAGATGAAGTGCCGGTTGGGGCTATATTAGTTA
>CACKZK010000007.1:0-63989 GCA_902604535.1 uncultured SAR86 cluster bacterium | reverse complement strand
CATAATTTGTCCTGTTCCTGGATATGATCGACATTTTGCACTCTGTGAGAAGCTTGGGATTAAGATGATAAAAGTTCCATTAACGGGAGATGGTCCTGACATGAATATAGTTGAAGATTTAGTCAAAAATGATGAAAGCATTAAAGGAATATGGTGCATACCTAAACATTCAAACCCTACTGGAGAAACATATTCACAAGACACTGTTAAAAGAATAGCCAATCTTCCATCGATAGGCGCTCCTGATTTCATCGTTCTTTGGGATAATGCATACGCCGTTCATGATTTCGCTAATTCAAAGGAGTTACCTAGTATTCAGGACATTTCTCAAGATCTAAATACTTTTGATAACATTGCCACTTTCGGCAGCACCAGCAAGATAACTTTTGCAGGTGGTGGCATAGCTTTTTTAGGAGCTTCCGATAAGTTAATGACATTATTTTTGGATTACTTTTCAAAATTCAACTTCAGTCCAGATAAAGTTAATCAGGCAAGGCATGTGAGATTCCTAAAAAATAAAAAAGGAATAGAGTCTCACATGAAAAAGCTCGCACCTCTCATCAAGCCTAAATTTGAACTCGTGGATAAGTATCTAAATTCTTTGCCAGATGGATTGGCTAGTTGGACAAAACCAACTGGAGGGTACTTTATATCCTTTGACTCTAAGCCTGGACGGGCATCCAAAATATTTGATTTATGTAAGAAGGCTGGGCTTAATCTCACGCCAGTAGGGTCTGCCTTTCCTTATAGAAGAGATCAAGAAGATAGCAATATCAGGATTGCGCCTACTTACGTATCAATAGATGAGCTTGATAAGGCTATGCAAATTTTTGTGTGTTGTGTGAAGTTGGCAAATGAAATGGAAAAGAATTTAGTTTCTTGACGTTTCTCTCACTTCGTAAGATTGACCTTTAAAAGGTCCAAAAAATTCTTTTACATCAGGATGGTCAACCGGTGAATTCGTGTCGTCTGCAATTAGGTTTTGTTGGGAAACATAAGCAGTATAAAACACATCATCATTCTCAGCGAAGACATGATAGAAGGGCTGATCTTTTCTAGGTCTTATTTGCTGAGGGATGCTTTGATACCATTCTTCAGTATTATTAAACTCAGGATCAACATCAAATATGACTCCTCTGAAATCGAGGTATTTGTGCCTAACAACTTGTCCAATGGAGTAATTAGTTTCGATAAGCTCTTTCATTGATAATTTCATTCTAACATCTTTTTAATGAGGGCTATGTTAAAAAAATCAACCCTTGTGCCTTGCCTGTAAATAATCATTAGTTTGCATTTCTGTTAGCCTGCTTAAGGTCCTTTGAAATTTATCAGCCAGTCTTTTGCCTGTATATATTTCGTCTGGTAGAGGGTCGGCAAGAAAAACTACTTTAACGTTACGATCGTAACATTCATCAATGAACGCGATAAATCGTCTTGCATTATCCTCTTCTAAAATTATTTTTAGATTAGATATAAAAATTGTATGGAACTCTTTAGATAATTCGATGTAATCAGAAGAACTCCTTGGAGAAGTAAAAATAACATCAGCTGAAAAATGGATTATGTCATTTGATGAATCTTCAAAGTGTATCTTCCTGCCCAAGATATCAATTGAATCTGCACCAGAACTCCCTCCTTTGGATAATTGTTGAAATAATTTTTTGAAGCTACTCGATTTATCAGAATCCATAGGAGAGAAATAAATCCCACTTTTTTCAAGTTCTCTTAATCTGTAATCTGTATTTGACTCAAGACATATTATCTCACAGTGCTTTTCAATGGCTGATATTGCAGAGAGAAAAGATTTTCGCTGAAGCCCCCCCCATATAGAGATCAGTCGGTTTTATATTTGAAGTGAAGACCATTTTGACTTTTGAAGCTAACAATTTCTCCAATGATCTGCCTAGCAGCATTGCGTCGCCAATGTCTTCAACATAAAACTCATCAAAGCAAATTAGATCATAATTTTTTTCTAATTCTGAAACAATAATATTTAAAGGATCAGTTTTTCCTGACAGCTCAGCCAGCCTCGTATGGATGGATTGCATAAATCTATGAAAATGTTGGCGAATTTTTTTATCAGTCTTTATTGAGTCAAAAAATAAATCCATCAGCATGGTTTTGCCTCTTCCAACATCACCATATATGTAAACTCCCTCTAGTTGATTTGGCGGCTTTTTGAATAACCCTTTGATATTTTCTAAGATTCCATCTCTAGCAACATTCTTTGAGAGGTTCTCAAGAATTTCTACAACTTTGAATTGATCTGGATCTTCCTGAAGGATCCCTGATTCAACTTGAGCTAAGTATTCTTTTTTCAGAATTAGACTTTCTTATGAACTGAAATCTCTGGAGCTCCAGCCATAAACGGCCCCAACGCCATTCCAAGCGTCTTGAAATGTTCTGTTTGGGAATGACTTTTGTAAGCTTCGTCAGTTTTATACAGTTCCATCATCATAATGGTTTGCGGATCATCAGTCTCATGCATTTCATAATAGAAGCAATCAGGCTCATTTTCAGCCACTGCTTCAACCAACTTACCCATGGCTTCTATAAAGTTATCTCTATCCCCGTCTTTTATTTTTAATTTAGCTATTACTCCAATCATTATTTATCCTCATTGATTTAAATTGATTTAAGATACCAAAGTATAACCATTTAATACTCAAGGAGAAATCATGATTAAAATTTGGGCAACGCAAGGTTCAAGAGCTATAAGACCAATATGGACAGCTGAGGAAATGGGATTAGATTTTGAACTAACGATGATGCCTTTCCCGCCAAGAGTTTTTATGAAGGAATACCTTGATGTAAATATGCTTGGGACCATTCCTTACCTTACAGATGGAGATATAAAAATGACTGAATCGGTAGCTATGGCGCAATACTTAGTTGAAAAATATGGCCCTACTGATCTGAGAGTTTCTCCTGATGAGCCAGATTATCCATCTTATCTAAATTGGTTATTCCACTCAGATGCAACACTAACCTTTCCTCAAACCGTTGTTCTTCGATATAAACTTCAAGAGCCTGGAGTAGCCGATGCTGCTGTTGATGGTTACAGCAGGTGGTTTGTATCGAGATTGAAGTTACTTGAAACAACATTGGAAGATAGAGAATTTCTTTGTTCTGATAGGTTTACTATCGCAGATATATGCGTGAGTTACGCTATTACGTTGGCAGATTCTTTAGGCATTGAACAAGCATTCAAACCTAATATTAAACGCTGGACAGATATGCTCTTTGAAAGAGAGGCTTACAAAAAGTCTATGTCTTACAAGTTCGAAGAATAAATTTTTAAATCAAGCTTTAGACTTAGGTCTAAAGAATAATGTTATTCCTGTGATTGAGCTGATCAAAGCAAGGATCGAGAATATTTTTAATAAAAGATTATTAATATCATTTCTATCGCGCCAGTCCATGATGTGAAGGCCCCACATTAAATCCCAAAGGCGCCATTCAAAAGTTCGAATGGCTACTATTTTTCCTAAACTTGGGTCAATGTATACGTTTACTTCTTTATCTGAAGAATCTAAAGAAGATAATTTATACAAGGGAAGGTTTCTCCCTCGAAATTCACTCCCTCTTTTTTCTTCTGTAATTTCTTCAACTGAAATTGGTTGTAGATAAGTTTTTTCTATCACTATTTCTTTAGCTTCATCAAAAGAAATCCTGCTGATTTCCCGCGGTGTAATTTGCTCTACTGATTTGAGATAATTTTCTCCTCTTATTTGATCAATCCTATTAAAAGAAAAAAATATTCCTGAGATAGTCCAAAGCAAGAGCTGGACTGAAACTACTACACCAATAAATTTATGAACTTTGCGGTTAGAGCCTTTCAAATTTTTTTCGGAGGCAAAGGGATTAGAATAGATGTTTTATTTAAATACCTTTGGTATTCCTCATTGCCTTTCCATTGTTTTCTTCCTCTTGCCTCAAGAAGACTAACCCCACTTATTCTTGTAAGTTGAATAAAAACAAAGATGGGTGATATCAGTGCAAAATATAACCATCCCTCAAGAGAAGGAAGGGCAACAATAGCAACGCCAAACCATAGTAATATTTCTCCGAAATAATTCGGATGCCTTGACCAAGACCAAAGGCCAGTTGTAATGAATTTATCTTCATTTTCTTTTTTCGCTCTAAATTTTGTTTTCTGATTATCTGCAACAACTTCTATGATAAACCCGGTTAACCATATTAAAAATCCAAGAATATGGATGACATTAAAGCTAACTTCTTTTGGAGATGAAATCGCAGCTAAAGCCGCGCCAAGCGATAATAAAACCCACAAGCCCTGTATATTCCATGTCATAAAAAACCATGAAAATTTTGTTTTCATGATTGTGAATCTTTTATCTTCTCCATCTTTTCTTACTCTCCAAAACAAGAAAGATCCTAGACGGATTGCCCAAATAGATACCATTAGGGCTAATAAAATATTTACTAAAGACAAGTTTGGACTCAACGCTACAGATAAAATTGATATCGATATAAAGGTAAGGCTTCCAGTTAAATCAAAGAAATGTTCAGTTTGATTTAAATAAGAAGGAATAAAAATTACATATTGAATTACAAAAATTATTAATGCACAAAATCCGAATAACGGTATGCCCGATATAGTAAGTGAATTCAGGCTACATACCCACGCGACTAAAAGAGCCACCGCAAGAGTAACCGCAGTACCTATGTTTGATTGAGTTTTATTCATAATAAAATTCTACTATAAGACTTGATTTGAAAGCTTATTTAGATGATATTATTTTGTACAAAAGGAGAAAACAATGAAAACACTGTTGAAAAAAGTTTCTTATATGGGGTCATTAATGTTCTTAAGCTCTATGGCTCTTGGGTATTCAATTTCTGGAGATTCTTTTAAAGCAAACTTAGAAATTGACACAATTAATTTTGGTAAGGAGTACGCTTTAATTTCTGCCTCTGGGAGAGCGGGAGAATATGGTGCCGTTTATGCTGATTACAAACTCATGCCATCAAACGATGAAAGAAATTCTGGAACTATTTCTGGCCTAGCAAGAGCTATTAATGATGATGGTGTACTAACAGGAGCAAACTTGACTGGCGTCTATAAAAGAAATGGCGGGATAATTAGCATTTATATGCTTGATGAGCTAACGAATGGTGTCATTCACTATGTTGAAGGCACAATTAATGTTGTTTCAAAAAAAATAGATATCGAAGTATATCCTAAATAAAAAGGAGAAAAATTATGATGAATTCAAAAATTTGCGAGTTACTCGACATAGAATTTCCACTTGTCGCGTTCACTCATTGTCGAGATGTTGTTGTCGCTGTGTCAAAGGCTGGCGGCTGCGGAGTTCTTGGTGCAGTGGGCATGTCGCCTGAGCAATTAGAAAAAGAACTTAAGTGGATCGATGATCATATCGATGGCAAGCCCTATGGCGTGGATGTTCTGATTCCTAACAAAATGGTTGATCAGAGTGAAAAATTTGATGCAGACAAATTAAAAAGTATGATTCCTCAAGAATATGCAGATTACAGAGCAGATATTCTTGAAAAACATGACATTGAGGCCTCTGAGCTAAGAACAATCGATACAGCAGGATCAAGTTTTGCACAAAATACCAAAGCAGATGGCGCTAAAGCTCTTTTAGACGTTGCTTTTAGTCATCCGATAAAGCTGATTGCAAATGCTTTGGGAGTCCCCCCTGATTGGATGCTGGAAATGGGTAAACAAAACGATGTAAAAGTTGCAGCTTTACTTGGAACTGCACAACATGCCATTAATCAGGTTAAAGCTGGAGTAGATATTCTTGTGGTTTCAGGAACAGAGGCAGGAGGGCACTGTGGTAGTGTTTCTACTATGGTGTTAATTCCTGAAGTTCATAAAGCAATTCAACCATATGGAGACGTTCCGATTCTAGCTGCTGGAGGAATCGTTACCGGTCAGCAAATGGCTGCAGCCATGGCTATGGGCGCATCAGGAGCATGGTGTGGTTCAGTATGGCTTACTACTGTTGAATCAGAAGTACCCCCAGTTATTAAAGAAAAAATGGTTGCTGCAAATTCAAGCGAGACCGTAAGATCGAGGAGTAGAACAGGAAAACATTCGAGACAATTAATATCTCCATGGACGGATGCTTGGGAGTCTGACAAAGCTCCTGACCCTTTGCCAATGCCTCTACAGCCGATGGTGGCAGAGCCAGCACTTCAAAAAGTTAATAAACTTGCTGAGGGTGGTCACGATGGAGCCAAAGAACTCTCTACTTACTGGGTAGGACAAGGAGTAGGTTTGATGAATGCAACTATATCTGCGAGTGATGTTGTTCAAGAATTTAAAGCAGAATTTATATCTGCATACGAAAGACTTACTAATTTCGTAAATTAAACTTCTCAAAATAAAAAAAGCTACAGTTCCCTTTCTGTAGCTTTTTTTATATCTGAAGCTTTTTTATTTAAAAAATTTTGAAAAATTATCTAAATCTTCTCTAACAGTTCTAAATTTATTTACAGGCTCAGCTTCATCTTCGTAACCAAGCGCAATCCCACACCAGAGTGTCTCATCTTCCGGATAGTTTATATGCTCCCGCACAAGTTTAGGTAGTTCAGCCCATGCTTCTTGCAAGCAAGTTGCTAAACCTTTCTCAATAGCCAACAAACAAATATTTTGAATAAAATGTCCGACATGACCCCAACCATTTGGGCCGACACAATTTTTTACAGTTATAAAAATCCCAACTGGAGCTCCAAAAAATTCATAATTTTTTCGTCCCTGGGCCATCATTTTCTCTGTGTCGCCTTTCTCAATACCTATAGCGCCGTACATCGCCCAACCAACTGCTCTTCTTCTTTCTTTATACCAATCAGGCATTTCTTTTGGATACACCAAATATTCTTGCCCATCCATTTTTCCCTGATCGTATCTAGAAGTTGCTTCGGTGACTAATTTATTTCTTGCATCACCATATAAAACATAGATATTCCAAGGTTGAGTATTTACCCCAGAGGGTGCTTGTTTAGCAATTTCTATGATGTTTTTCACGATTTCTATATCGACATCCTTTTCTAAAAAGGCTCTTGCCGAATGCCTTTTATTTATAGCTTCTGAGACTGTTGTCATAATTAACTCCTTAAAAATTGCTGTAAATTTTTTATAAAAAAACTTTTAATATCTAAACAACTGTATTAATGTAAATCTGTACATTTGTACTATACATCGAAAACTAAGGGGAGTTATGATGAACAGTAAATTACTAAAGATTTATTTAATAAGTTCTATTCTTTTTATACCACAATTTTCTTTTGGACAAAGTGATTCTGAGGATTCCAGTGTTGAGGAAATGGTTGTTACTGCTACTTTCAGAGAGACGACTGTAATGGATACAGCATTATCGGTTGATTCAGTTAGCCAAGATAAGCTTGATCAGCTAGGAGCAGATAGCCTAGAAGAAGTTTTTAGGTCGGTTTCAGGTCTAAACCTATACTCAGAAGGTACTGGAAGAAGTAGAATTATCATCAGAGGAATCAGCGGACAGGCAAGCAACTATCCAGGTGGTCAAATGGGTGCTACCACAGGTGTTTATATTGATGATGTTCCTATGTCATCAGTCATGTCTCCTGAATATGCTTCAGCTGGTGATGCTTTTGACTTACAAAGAATAGAGGTTTTAAAAGGTCCTCAAGGAACTTTATTTGGTGAGTCTTCACAGGGTGGAACAGTAAGATATATTTACAACAAGCCAAATCCAGATGTTTTTGAATCCACAGTTCGAATGAAAGGTATGAGTGGAGCAGATTCTTCATCATCTTATCGAGTCGATGCTTTAGTAAACTTCCCTTTTAGCAACGGAGACACTGATGGCGCAGTCAGGGTTAGTGGTTACCAAGGTAAAAGAGGGGGGTATATAGATTGGATAACAGTTGATAACAATCAACCTGACTGGAACGATTCTTCGACCAGCGGAGGAAGGCTATCAATTCTTGCTGAAACTGAGAACCTAACTTTCCAATACTCAAGTATTTTTGGTAAAACTAACGGCAATGGAAATAACATGTCTTATTCTGGGCCAACAGCTGCAAATCCTTTTTTAGATAATAAATCAATCATTCCGCCTTATTCTGCAGCGGGAGCCTTAGCTGCTGGTTCTTACGTAGGCCTTGCAGCTCCAGCTGCTCAATATTATGTAGGGGCAAACGCGGTCGATTCTCACAAGCCAGGTAATGACGAAGATTATCAAGTCCACTCTCTGAAATTTGAGGTTGATACAGGAGCTGGAACTTTCAGTTCTATAACTTCGTACTTAGATAGGTATGTGCAAAGAAGGACTCCAACAAATACTGAAGCTGCTTTTGTTATAGATATCTATACCGGTGGTTTAAATGTTAACTTTGCTAGAGGAGTTTTTGATAGCTCTGGAGCAGAAAACTGTTTCATTCCTTGTAATGGCGCTGCTTTCGTTCCATTTTTTGGAGAACAAAATGCATCTTTTACAAACGTATTTATGGCTCCTTTTCCAGATGGTGGATCGGTTTCTTCTTATAACCCCAAGGTTTCTGGAGCAACTGAAAGAGTTACCCAAGAATTTAGATTTACTTCTGATACTTCAGAAGACCTGTTTTGGGTAGTAGGGGCATTTTTCAAAGATACAACAGACAAACGTCTTACTGATTTAGCGATCACTTATTTCTCTCCAGCGAGAGCTGCTCTCGGTCAAGCAACTGTCGATGAGAATGGGGATCCCTTACCTACAGCATCGATAGGACCAAGCTTAAAGGCTGATTTCGAGAGTCCAGATACAGAATTACAAGAAGTTTCAATCTATGCCGATGTAACTTACGAAATCGACCAAAATTGGTCTATTGCAGCGGGTGTGAGGTTAACTAATCTTGATAAAACTCTTACCATTGGCGCAGCAACTTACGATTTTTCTGAGGATAATGTTTCTCCTCGGTTCAACGTATCTTGGAATAATGGAAACAACCTTGTTTATTTGAATGCTTCAACAGGATTTAGACAGGGTGGCGTTAACGGTGCTCAATTATACAACCTAAGAAATTGGGCTGTATTTAATGAGTTTACCCCAGGTTTTATACCGCAAGAGAAAATCGACTATGCCAATAATGTTCTTACATTCGATGGAGATCAGTTACTAAACACTGAACTTGGTTATAAAGGGAGCTTTAATGACGATACGATCCAGCTGATATTGTCTGTCTACTCACAATCAATTACCGATTTTGCCGTTTACGTTGAAGACTACAGTCTTGATGCAGTAGGGTTCCCCTATATTGCAAACATTGGAGATGGATCATCTTCAGGAGCGGAAGTTGCTCTTAATTTCCTACCAACATCTGAACTTTCAATTGGCATTATAGCTTCGACCAATCAGACAAGCATTGATACTAATTATCTTGGTTACGATGGTGGAATAAAAATTGCAAAAGATAGCGAATTTGTTCATGCTCCTCAAACGACATATGGATTCAATATTGACTATACGCATGATATTGGCAATGGAAATTTTGGAAGACTGTACTTTGATCATTCATATGTAGGCGAACAATTTGCAGATTCAACTAATTTGACTACTCTTGGTGAATATGAAATGTCTAACTTCAGGTATTCTTTTATAGGTACAAACAACATCACAACTACTTTGTTTGTAAATAACTTGATGGATTCAATTTTTGTCACCAACCAACGTGATTTCACCTTCGGATTCGGAGGAATTGGTTACGATTACGGTCGTCCTAGAGAGCTTGGAATTAGCGTCCAGTACAACCTTAATTAAAAAACTCTATCACCCCAAGAGTGTATACACCCGATTTTGTTTAATAAGCAAAGTCGGGTGTAAAATTTCAATATGATAGTCAAAACTAAATCTGGCGAAATTGAAGGCATTAAAGAGGATCTCTATTACTCTTTTAAAGGCATACCCTACGCTGAGTCACCGACAGGAGAGAATAGGTGGTTGGCACCGAAACCTGTCAAACCATGGTCAGATGTAAAAAGCTGTAAAGAATTCGGCTCTATTTGTCCCCAAAACGAGCTTGTTTATGAGCAAGAGGCTACTTCTGATTACGAAACAGGGTCAAATCAAAATGAAGATTGTCTAAGTTTAAATATATGGACTTCTGATCTTAATTCAAAAAAACCAGTTTTAGTTTGGATTCACGGCGGAGCATACTTTTTGGGCAGCGGGGCGGACTGTCTTTCAGATTCAGAAGATATATGTAGAGAGGGAAAATATGTTGTTGTTAGTATGAATTATAGATTGGCCTGTTTTGGTTTTCTCCGCTTGATCGATCTCACCGATGGAAAAATACCGTCAACAGGGAACGAAGCTCTTTTGGATCAAATCGAAGCTCTTAAGTGGATTCAAGCAAATATTTCCTCCTTTGGAGGAGATTCCAAAAATATCACTTTGATTGGTCAATCAGCAGGTGGACATAGCATTGGAACTCTTCTAGCAATGCCGGATGCAAAAGGGTTATTTCAAAAAGCTATAGTTTGCGATGGTGGTTCGGAAACAATACAGCCTAAGGAAGAAGCAAATAGACTAGCTTTAAAGTTATTGAAAGAATATAAAATTGATCCCTCAGACATCGATGGGATAAATTCTTTAAGCACAGAAGATTTAAAAGCATTCGATGCAAAAATGCAGGATCCTAATCATCCATATACTCAGGATTTAGATTTCGCAACTCAAGCACACGCCAAACCTTGTGTGGATGGAGTGTATATTCCAGATGAACCTTTGAAGCTTATTCAGGCAGGGTCTGCGAAAGAAGTAGCGGTTATTCTAGGCACAAGTGATGCAGAGGCATTTGGTTACGACGAAATTTATCCAGGCCTAAGAGAATGGAATGTAGATGAAGCAATTGAGTTTGAAATAAAAGACTGGTTAAGAAAGTCAAAATTTTTAAATATTTCAGAAAGTTCTGCAAGAAAAGATATAAAAAAACTTTTCGATGCATACGAGGCTCATCTCTCTGGTATTGAAATGGATTCTTCACCCGCGGAGTGCTTTTTGAAAATTAACGGACATAAGTGGTTTTGGGTTTCAACAATTAGACTCGCTAAAGCACTATCAAAGAACAGTAAATATGTTTACAACTATAATTGGACTTTTCCCGGTCCGCACGGAAGTCCATATCATGGCTCTTCATTACCTTTCTTTCTTGATTACAGCGATTCTGAAGTTGGTAAACAAATGTGTGGAGATAACGAAAGCGTCCAAAAATTAGGCGTAATCATAAACAAAATAGTAGATAGTTTTCTAACAAGCGGGAACCCAAACAAATCTGACGATGTACCTGTTTGGCCAACTTACGATGACAGAATGGAGAGTTTATTGTTTGCTGAGACCATTGAAACAATTAAGGACTTTAATTCATCCTTAAGAAAGACATGGGATCAAGTAGAAGAAAAAATTCCAGGCAATTTATAGAGTGAATCTACCTGAAAAAGTTCCCTTTTCAGTAAAAGCCTATTATGGATTAGGTCAGTTCTCTGTAGGGAGTTTTGGAATTATGTCTAGGCTGTGTCTTTTTTTCTTTTATAGTCAGGTTCTTGGCATTTCACCAGCCTTAGTTGGATTTGCAACCGCCATTTCAACAGTATTTGATGCCATTACTGATCCGATAATTGGATCAATATCGGATAACTTCAAATCAAAATATGGACGACGCTTACCTTTTTTATTTGCTGGGACATTACCAACATCAATTTCAATATTCTTATTATTCAACCCTTTAGTGACCGGTGATGCAGCACTTTTTTATTGGCTAGTGTTCTTTTCATGTCTGACAAACTTTCTTTCTACCTTATTCGTCATACCTTATTTTGCTGTGGGAGCAGAAATAACTGAAGATTATGACGAGAGAGCATCTGTTGTAGCTTTTAGGAACTTTTTCTATTTCTTTGGTCAAGCTTTCGTTATGTATCTAGCATATGGATATTTTTTCTTACCCTCTGAGGAGTTCACAAATGGTCAACTCAATCCAGCTGTATACGGACCTTTCTCAGTAGTAGTAGCTATGTTGTTTCTTGTTTCTTCAGTAATTAGTATTTTTGGATTTAAAAATCACATTCCCAATAATCATCGAGGGAAAAAGGAATCTTTCTCCTTTTTAAAGATATTCCTAACAATCTTCAGAGATATTTTTGAAGCTTTGAGCAATTACTCTTTTCGTATGTTATTTTTTGGTAACGTCTTTTTAACTATCTCTGCAGGTATATCTTTTACGCTGGAACTCTATGCTTTAACTTTTTTTTGGGGCCTCTCTGGAGAGCTAAGTCTTCTTTTAGTAGGTCTTGCATTTTATCCAGGAGCTTTTCTTGGCATTTTTCTTTCTAATTATCTGATTCAAGTTTTTGAGAAAAAAAACGTCATGGTTTGGGGAATAATTTCATGGATTCTGTTCATTGTTATTCCAATCATTTTAAGTATGTTTGGCTTATTTCCCGTTCAAGGATCAGCAACCTTAATTGTTCTTTTAATAATATCTAAAATCATGCAGGGTCTGGCAATCATACCTCCGGATGTAGCTTTTAATGCAGCTATGGCAGATACCGCTGATCAGCAAGAATTGGTTAATGGTAAAAGGCAAGAAGGTATATTCTTTGCCTCCGCTTATTTTTCGATAAAAGCTTCTTATGGAATCGGTGCAGCAATTGCAGGAGTTGCTTTATCAATGATTGGCTGGCCAACAGGCTCAGAAGCCGAGGTCACTGACCTTAACATTTTCAATCTAGGCATTATCTTAGGACCAGTGGTTGCAGTTTTTGGATTGATTGGAGGATTTATTTACTCTAAATATGACTTAACAAGAGAAAAACATGAACAGATTAGGTCAACCCTTAAAGCAAGAAGAGGCTAAATTAAATTTCTTCTTTAAGATGTCTAGACATCATTCCGCCATAGGCAACCGAGGTCCATCCACCATCAACTACGATCGTTTCACCAATTACATAATTGCTAGCTTTTGAAGCTAAATAAATACAAGATCCTCCAATATCCTCTTTGTTTCCTACCCTATAATTAGGTACGAAAGCCCCAAGGACATCAGGATTATCTCTTGCCATTTCATTTAGGTCAGTTGGAAAAGCACCGGGAGCAATCCCATTCACATAAATATTTTTTTCAACTAAGACTTTTCCTAAACTCCTTGTTAAATGAATTAATCCAGCTTTCGAAGCTGTGTAAGGATAAGAGTCATAATCTGCAATACCAACTCCATCTATTGAAGAAATATTAATCACTTTCGAAGGATCATCTCTGCTTGCATTTACTTCCATTAGAGGAACAAGCTTCTGTATTAAAAAAAATACTGATTTTAGATTTAAATTAAAGGTCTTATCCCAGCCTTTTTCAGGAAAGCTTTCAAATTCTTCATGCCACCCCGTGGCAGCATTATTGATAAGGACATCCAGGTGACTTTCGTTTGAGTTGATTTCACTTACTAGATGATCAACTCCTTCCATTGACGATAAATCGTTCTGAATCCCCACACAAAATCCATGCTCACTCAATTCTTCTGCAGTTTTTGCAACGACATCTCCATGTCTAGCAGTAATGTAAACTTTTGAGCCAGACTTAACAAAGACCTCGGCAATCATCTTTCCGATTCCTTTTGAGCCTCCGGTTACTAAAACAACCTTATCTTTAACGTTAAATATTTCTTCAATCATAGTTAGCTTTTAAAAAAGACCATCTTCTCTTACAGCATTAAATGAATATTTCATTGAATCAATAATCTTTGAAACATCATCGTCAGTGTGTGCATCACAAATAAAAGATAATCTTACTCCAGGAACAATTACATCCTGACCAAGCAGATGAAGATAGAATTCATTTTCTGCCTGCTTATGTTTTCCGCCATAATAATTCTTGATATCGAAACCACTATTAATTGGTTCTCTTTGGAATTTCATATGAAACTTAGAGCCTGCATTTAAAATTTGCGCAGGGTAATCATTCTTCTCACAGAAATCATTAATTTCGTTAGCAAGTCTATTTCCTTTCTCCATTAAAGATGGGTAAATGGTATCTTTATGTTCTTTGAGGTAACTAAGTGCAGCGATTCCAGCCACCATTGAAAAAGGATTACCGTTGAAGGTCCCCCCATGAAATATTCTTCTTTCTCCGCCTTTTCCACTGAAGACAGCCATAATATCCTCTCTTCCAGCAACAGCCCCAATAGGAAATCCACCACCAAGAATTTTTCCATAAGTAGCCAGATCAGCTTTAATCCCGTAATAACCTTGAATGCCTCCGTAATCTACTCTGAATCCAGTCACAACTTCATCAAGGATTAATAAAACGTCGCATTCAGTGCAAACATCTCTTAAACCCTGAAGAAAATCTTTATTATTTAGGCGTGGATTTGAATTTTGTGAACCTTCTAAAATAATGGCGGCAAGGTCATCTTTATTTTTTCTAATCATGTCATAAGCTGCTTCATTTCTATAAGGCAACAACATTAGGGTTTCATCTTTGATAACGTTACTTATACCGGCAGAAGCATACATTCCATTTGGTTTTGAATTTGTTCCTTCTTCGTAAGTTGCAAAGAGCAAGGCATAATCATGTCCTCCGTGATAAGCGCTATCAAATACTCCTATTTTAGATTTACCGCTAAAGGCTCTTGCTGCTCTCATGGCATACATGGTTGCTTCAGTCCCAGTATTCGCAAATATAACTTCCTCTGCACAAGGACTGGCTTCAGTTAAAAGCTCTCCTAATTCAAACTGTTGATCTGCAGGAAGACCAAATAACCATCCTTTTTCCATTTGAGCATTTAAAGCATCTTTGATTGTCTCATGATTATGTCCAAGGATTATTGGTCCAAAACCCATTGTTGTATCAATATAGGTATTTCCATCGACATCTGTCATGGTTCCACCGCTGGCACTATCTATGTAAATTGGATGAGGTAGCTTTACAGTAGAGATTACTTCTTGAGCTACTTTTTTTCCTTTATTTTTTATCTCAAAAGATTTTTGAGTTCTTTCTTTTAATTTTTTTCTGATTTCTTGGGAATTTTTTCCTTCTAAAATCAGTTCATCAACTCTTGCTGCATCCATATTTAGCCCCTCTAATTTTAGCCAAAAATAACTGTTAACTTTAATTATTGAAATTTATTCGTACAAATGTACTATAATGTTAATCCTTACATAAAACAATTAAAGATTATCATGAAAAAATACGATTTAGTCATACAAAATGGAACCATTGTAGATGGCAAAAGAACACCCAGATTTAAAGGGGACATAGGCATTGTCGATGGGATGATTGAAACTATTGGCAAGGTAGAGACCGGAAATGCAAAGCAGGTTATAGATGCTGAGGGAAAAATTGTTGCTCCTGGTTTTGTTGATCTGCACACTCACTTTGATTCACAAGTTTTTTGGGATCCCTGGTGCACAATGAATAGTTGGCACGGAATTACGACCGTTACCATTGGTAACTGTGGTTTTGGATTTGCCCCTTGCAAGGAAGAAGATAGAGACGCTTCAATGAAAACAATGGAGAGAAATGAAGCTGTTAGATTTGAAACAATGAAAGAAGGAATGCCTTGGGATTGGGAATCCCATCCTGAATTTATGGATAGCATTGAAAGAACTCCAAAAGGAGTAAATATGGCTACTTTCACACCACTCGGTCCATTAATGATGTATGTAATGGGTAAAGAGGCTGCAAAATCAAGAAAATGCAATGATGATGAAAGAAAAGAAATTTGTAGGCTCATTGAAGAGTCTATGGAAGCTGGTTCGTTAGGGATTTCTGCCCAAAGACTTGGCGAAAGCTCGGTACAACGTGACTCTGATGGCACTCCAATGATTACTGACCTAATGGATGAAGATGATTTTATTGAATTTGCAAAGGTCCTAAAAAAGCTTGGCAGAGGATTCATGCAAGTTCTTGGTGGTGATTTTGACTTTAACGAAAGACTTATGGAGGCTTCTGGCAGACCAATGATTTGGAATGCATTAGTGACTATTGCTGATCAACACGGACTTACCTTTGGAAGCCTTTGGGAAATTACTGACTGGATTGAAAAATGCAATGCGGAAGGAAAAAGAGTCGTAGGTCATGCTGTAACATGTCCAACTGACTTTCAATTCCAATTAATTGACTTTAATTTATTAGATAGCGATCCCGATTGGAGAGCTGTTACTACCGGCAGCATAGAAGAAAAAATGAAAAAAATGGCAGATCCGGAACTAAGAAAGCCTCTCAAAGAGAAATTTAATCCTAAACATACCTTCATTGGATCGATGGCAGTAAATATCCAAGAGCTTAGATACGGAGAAGGAGACAATATAGAAGTTCATAATAAGTATGAAGGAAGAACAATTGATGAAATAGCAAAAACAGAAAATAAACATCCCATTGATGTTTTTCTTGACATCTCCATTTCAGAAAATCTTTCTTCGAGATGGGTTACACCACCTCAAAAAATTGATATGGAAGGGATGAGCAGATTAGCAAATCATCCTTTCTCAGTGCCTGGATTATCTGACGGAGGTGCTCACGCTAAATTCTTGACTGCAGGATGCTATCCAACTTATTTTCTTGCAACCTTGTGTAGAGACAACAATGTTATGAGTTTAGAAAAAGCACATTGGAAGTTATCAGCTTACCCCGCTCAAGTAGCAGGCATAAGAGATAGAGGACACTTAACCGAAGGTTATGGTGCAGATATTGTAATTTATGATCTAGATGAATTAGAGATCTTTCCAATGGAAAGACTTCATGATTTTCCTGCTAACGATTGGAGGCTTGTCCAAAAAGCTAAGGGCTATAATTACATCATTGTAAACGGTGAAGTTACATTTAAAGACGGGGAATGCTCCAATGAGACTCCTGGATTATTCTTAAGAAACGGATCTGCAAAAGGCAAAAAAGTTAATTTAAAGACAGTTGATGCAGCTTAGAGTAATTTAGAGTTTATTTATAAAATATATTAAAGTTTTATCTTACTTATGGATGACTCGGAAACAAAAAGCTTAGCAGAATTGAGAATCATCAAGGAGATTCAAGATCTTGGATTGTCTGATTATGTTGCTGAACTAGATGAAAAAGGCTTTACCGTTATTCCTCCAGATATAGCATGTCCTAATGGACTAGATAAAAGATTGCTGGAAGGAATACTCAGAGTATCTGAAGAGAGAAGCGGTATAAAACCCGATTTGAAAAATGGCTCCACTCATAAAAATTTTGGAGCAACCGAATTAGCTGAAAAAAATAAAGAGTTTGGCCTTGGAGTTGAATCCACAGATGGTATTTCTAATGATTCCCCTATAGGAGAATTCCTTCCATCTTTGATTTTTGAAGGACAGGTCTTCGAAGACGCTCTTATGAATCCAGTCCTCTTGGCTATCTCAACTTATTTACTGGGATATCAATGTGTGTTGTCTAGTATGACTGCATTTGTAAAAGGTCCAAATAAAGTTAATTTAGACTTGCATTGCGATACTTTATTGCCAAATCCTTTACCTGATCATGCTTTAGTCTGTAACTGCACTTACGCATTAACAGATTACAACAAAGAAAACGGTTCTATCGCCTTTGTGCCCGGCAGCCATAAAAAAAATAGAGCCCCTAATAAATCAGAAACTACTTTATCTGAGGATAGCAATGCGATTCATGTGGATGCAAAGGCAGGCTCTCTTATAATTTTCCATGGCGCTTGTTGGCATGGTGCCTATAACAGAACAGCAAAAGGACTAAGAGTTACCATGCCTGTTTTAATGGCAAGAACTTATATGCGAACTGAGGAGAATTTATGCGAAATTGTTCCTGATGAGATGCTAAATAGAAATGGTCCAAGATTTCCTATTCTTATGCAACAAGGCCACTTCTATTCCGTTACAGATTATAGAAAGCAACCGGAAAGAAAAGAAAAGATGTATGAATTTTACGAAAGTTACAACAAGTCTATAGATGGAGTTCTTGATTCTGGCCCTGATCTAATCGACTCATACGGCTAAATCAATGTATCCAGGAAAGTGGGCTGAACTTTTTCCAGATAAGCCAGCGGTAATTAACAGCGAAACAGAAGAAACATTAACCTTCAAACAGTTAGAAGAGAGGTCTAATCAACTTTCCCATTATTTCGAACAAAATAATATTAAAAAAGGAGGTCACGTAGTTATTTTTTCAGATAACGATATAAAGTTCTTTGAGATAGCATGGGCTGCCTTGAGGTCAGGAATCTATCTTTCACCGGTAAATCACTATTTAAAAGCAGATGAACTATCTTATGTGATCAATAACAGTGGAGCAGAAGCAATAATTTGCTCTAAAGATTTAGAGATAAATTGCCTTGAGGCGTTGAAGTCAGTTGACAAAAAAATAAAAAAAATATCTTTTAATGGCGATATCTATGGTTTTGAAAATTATGAAAGCGTCATAGAAGATTTACCCAATTCACCAAGAGAAAAGCAACCCAGAGGATCTTTCATGTTTTACAGCTCGGGAACTACTGGGAAACCAAAAGGAGTGAAATGGCCTCTACCGCCCGGGGAGATATTTGAAGATTCCGAGCATTTTTTATTTCATGAAGAGCTTTGGGGATTTCAAGATAAATCAGTATCTATATGTACTTCTCCTCTCCATCATGCTGCACCGGCATACATGGCTCTAACAGGCCATGCTTTTGGAGGAACGGTTGTAATGATGCCAAAATTTGATCCTGAAAAAGCTTTAGAAATTATCCAGAAATATAGAGTTACTCATGGCCAATGGGTACCAACTCAATTATTAAGAATTTATAAATTAAAAGATGAAATAAAATCAAAATATGATTTGAGTTCTTTGGAGTATGTTCTTCACGCAGCTGCACCATGCCCTGTTGAACTAAAAAATAATTTGCTTGATTGGATGGGTCCAGTCATTTACGAGTACTACTCAGGAAGTGAGGGCGCGGGAATGACTCACGCAACGCCTGAAGATGCTATGAAATATCCAGGCACAGTAGGAAAGTCATTAATGGGGATCATCCATGTTTGTGATGAAGATGGCAAAGAACTTCCTATTGGTAAGATTGGTAAAATTTATTTTGAGAGTGATCATGAATTTACTTATCACAATGATAAAAAGAAAAGTGAAGAAGCTCTGCATCAAAACAATAAAGCTTGGAAGTCTATGGGAGATATAGGTTACATAAATGATGAGGGCTATCTTTTTCTAACAGATAGAGAAAAATTTATGATTATCTCTGGAGGAGTGAACATATATCCTCAAGAGAGCGAAAGCATCATCATAGTAAGAGATGATGTTTATGACTGTGCCGTAATTGGCGTGCCTCATGATGAAATGGGAGAGGAAGTTAAAGCAATGGTTGTCCTTGCAGACAATATAAAAGAAAGCGAAGACTTAAAAAAAGAGATAATTGATTACTGCCGATCAAAAATAGCTCATTACAAATGTCCAAAGTCAGTTGATTTTGTCAACTCTCTACCAAGATCTGAGACAGGTAAACTATTGAAGAGATATATCTGATTTTATTATTTTAGTTTTTCTATCAAATTTAAAACTTTTTTAACTTTTAATTCTGCTCCTTTGGAGTTGTTGTGAACTAAGTCTCTAGCAAATTCTCCAAATATACTCAGTATTATTTCAGCATCTACATTTTTGTATCCTCTTCTATCTAGAAGCTTTTGAACTCCATCAACATCTCTTTTTCTTGCATTTCTCATTGCCTCGGCAAGTTCTTTGTTTCTTGACGAGAAAACAAATAATTCATATTCAGCTTGAAGAAGATAGCCTGATTTATGTTTAGATTTTAATCCACTGGCTATGACGCCCACGAATTCTTTGATGGAAAAAGTTCCCTTTTTTTCTATTAAGTTCAATAATTGTGCATCTGATACTGCTTCATCATCCTCGATTAGTTTTTTGAAAGCGCCTACAGTTAGATCATCAATGGTACGAAAATAATATGAAACTGTAGAGTGAGCAACTTTAGCTTCTTTGGCTACACTTCTATGAGTCAAAGAATAAATCCCATTTGTTCCAATTATTCTTAAGGCAGAATCTAGAATATTTTCTCTAGATAATCTTTTTTTTGAATTCTCTTTAACCGCCATACAACATTTTAATTAATTTTTTTATTGGTAATTTATCTCATTTCTTAATTTATTTACAAAAAAGAAAAGATAAATATATAGTACATTTGTACTAAAGAGATTTTAAGAAATGAAGTCAAAAGAAATAAGAAGCAAAATTACAGATAAAGCTAAGCTTGAACTGTCTATTGAAGAAGTAGAAGTAAAAAAACCTGTTGGTAATGAGGTGCTTGTTAAAATGCAAGCCAGCCCAATTAATCCATCTGATCTTGGAGTTTTGCTAGCATCAGCAAATCCCAAAACATTAAAGAAGGAAAAAGCAAGCTTCCCTAAAGTTTCAATGGATATAGATAAGTCTCACTTAGCTTTTTTCTCTAAAAGATTGAATAAAAGTTTAAATATTGGAAATGAAGGTGCAGGAAAAGTTATTGATACTGGAAAAGATTCAAAACATCTTTTAGGCAAAATTGTTTCAGTTTCAGGTGGAAGTTGTTATTCACAATATAAATGCATTGATCCTATGAATTGCCTGCAGATGAAAAAGGGTATTAATTCAAAGAAAGCCGCTGCTGGTTTCATAAATCCTCTCACAGTTCTAGGAATGGTTGAAACCATGAAGATAGAAGGCCATAGTGCGATTATTCATACTGCAGCAGCGTCTTCTTTGGGTCAAATGCTTATCAGAGTATGCAACGAAGACAAGATTAACTTGATTAATATAGTCCGAAGAGATGATCAAGTTAAACTCTTAAAATCCATGGGTGCGAAAATTGTTCTCAATTCTACTGATCCAGATTTTTTAAAAAACTTAATCAAAGCGATCATAGAAACTGGCGCCACTATAGCCTTCGATGCAACTGGAGGCGGTTATTTAACCGATCAAATTCTAACTGCAATGGAATTTGCCACATCAGCCATAGAAAAAAATTCTCCAATATCTATTCAAGGCTATAGTCCATATGGATCTTCTGCCTATAAACAGGTTTATATTTACGGAGGACTAGATCCTTCTCCAATAACTTTGAATAAGGCTTATGGAATGAACTGGAATGCTGGAGGCTGGCTCTTGTTTCCTTTTTTAACGGCCTTGAATGAAGATAGATTTGAAGCTTTGCAAAATAGAGTTAAGAAAAATATTGATACTACTTTTAAGTCATCCTTCAAGAAGACCATTGGGCTTGAGGATGTTTTGAGTCTTAAATACATTAGGGAATACGCTAGAACCGGTACAGGCAGCAAGTATCTTATTAATCCTCAAATAAGAAGTGCAAACAAATGAGTAACTTAGATCTAGATAAGAAGCATCTTAGTCATGCATACATTGAGCCA
This sequence comes from uncultured SAR86 cluster bacterium, assembly GCA_902604535.1. Taxonomy (GTDB): domain Bacteria; phylum Pseudomonadota; class Gammaproteobacteria; order Magnimaribacterales; family AG-339-G14; genus CACNYO01. The sequence goes on along the minus strand of CACKZK010000007.1, from coordinate 42,604 downwards.
AGAAAATCAAAATTTTATGGTGCTAAAGAGGTCGTTGACGCCAAAGGCATAAGAATTAAGTTATCCAATGGAGAAGAACTGATAGACGGTTTGTCAGGTCTGTGGAATGTAAACGTAGGCCATGGTAGGAAAGAAATAGCAAAGGCTGCCAACAAGCAAATGGAAAAATTACCTTATTATCCTTCAGCATTTGAATACACAACAGAGCCTCCAATAAAGCTTGCTGAAAAACTAACTTCTTTACTACCAAGGAAGTCAGAAATAGAAAAATTTATTTTTGGTTTAACAGGCTCAGATGCAAATGAAACTGCATTCAGATTAGCTCAAATGTTTCATACCATAAGAGGTGACAATAAAAGAAAAAAAATAATTTCTAGAAAATATTCTTATCATGGATTTACAAAATCAGCAGTTAGCGCAACTACCCTTCCTCTGTATCATCTTTGGGAGAAACCCGATCCAAACCTTTACTTCGAAGTGCCTCTATACGATGCAGATGAATTAGAGGACCTCATTCTCACAGAGGGTCCTGACACTTTCTCTGTAATTATATTAGAGCCTGTCATGGCTAATGGCGGGGTGCACATCTCACCAAAGAACTATTTCAAAAAAGTAAGAGAAATATGCGATAAGTATGGAATTTTAATGATTTTTGATGAAATTATTACAGCCTTTGGGAGAACTGGAAAATGGTTTTGTATGGAACATTATGGTGTTTACCCTGAATTCATTTCTTTATCAAAAGGCATAACAAGTGGTTATTTGCCTTTAAGCGCCACTGGCATTTCAAAGAAGGTTTGGAAAGAAATAGAAAACAAAACTCCTCCAGGTTTATTTTTTGGCGGTGCTCTAACTTCTTCTAATCATGCCACTTCTTGTTCCGCTGCTCTGGCTAATATAGATATCATAGAAAAAGAGAAACTTGTTGAAAACAGTAAAATTCAGGGTAAATACCTGCTCGATCAATTAAAAGCAAAGTTTAAAAATAATCCTAAGGTAAAAGAAATTAGAGGTTTAGGTCTGATGGCTGGAATAAACTGGAAAAATAATAGGGAAGCACCTGATAATTTCATGGGAAGAAAAAAACTCTTAGCTAACAAAAGATATGCTGATCAATATTCACTTGATTTTGTTAACGAGTGCTTAAAAAGAGGTCTGATAGTAAGGCCTGTTGGGCCTAATACCGTCATAGCTCCCCCTTTGTGTTCAACGAAAAAAGAAATTGATGAGATTGTCGCTATTTTGGTAGAAAGTTCAAAAGTTGCTTAAAAGTGGCTAGTAAAGAAGTAATAACCTCAGCTAATTGGAGAATTCATCCAAATAATCAGTGGAGTTTTCAGAATATTGAAAAGCTGTTTGCAACAGAGGTAATCAAAAAAAGTGAGAAAAAACCATCTGTTTTCTCTTCTAATCTCTCCAAGATAGATGCCATTGAATTTGTAACTATTGAAGAAAAAAAACAAACCGTAAAAGAGATGCTTAAAAATGGTTACGCAGATTCTTTTCTTGTATTAAAAAAAGGTGAAATAATTTTTGAAGAGTATTTCAATGGAATGTCGCAAGAGTCTCTTCATCTTTTAAATTCTATTTCTAAAAATTTTACAGGTATGTTGACTGGCGTGATTGTAAAGCTTGGTTTAATTAATGTTGATGAAAAAGTTATCAATTATTTACCCAAGTTAAAAGACACAGCTTTCAATGAAACCACTGTGAGACAAGTCCTTGATATGACTGCCGCCGTCAAATATGACGAGAATTATGACAATCCGACTACAGATTTTTGGCAAGAAACTTCAGCTGTTGGTTGGAGTCCTAATCTCCAAAATAAAAACTCTTCTGATCTATTCAATTATGCATTATCGCTTGTAGATAAAGAGCAAAAAGATGGCAGCTCATTTCATTACAGAACAGTATTAACAAATATTTTAGGAATGGTCTTAGAGGCTGCAACAGGGAAAAAAGTCCCTCTTTTGCTTGAAGAGCTTATATGGAAAAAACTTTTACCTGAGCAGGATGCCTTAATTGTCGTCGATAACGAAGGAGTTTCCTATACTGGTGCCGGCATGAATGCCTGTACGAGGGATCTGGCTAGATTTGGGTTAATGCTCTCAAAAGAAGGTTATTTTGAAGGTCAGGAAGTAATTCCACCTGAATGGATTAAAGATACAGTACACGCCGATAAAACATATAAGGATAATTTTAGTAAAGACATTCTAGGTCAGATTTTGCCGGGAGGTCATTACAGAAACCAGACACTTGTTGATAAAAATGGTTCTCTTTTTTGCTTAGGGATATTTGGGCAGTGTATTTATGTTAATCCTAAATATGAAACTGTAATTGTGAAACTATCATCGCAACCTGGTCCCGCTATTCCAAATCTTCTTATTGATTCCATGATTGCAATGAACAAAATCGCTGTATCTGTTTAGTTATAGGTATTTTTTAAAGAAAATACCTAATACATCAACAACATTTCTACCTATAATTCTTTCCCCATCAAAAGCATGTCCTTCATCAGCATAAATATGAAGCTCAGCAGTCCTATTGTTTTCTTTAAGAATTTCATAGAAATCTGTTGTCTCACTTAAAGGAACTGTTTGATCTCCAGATCCATGTATTAATAGGCAGGGGGGATAGTTAGATAAATCATATTTTATGGGACTAGCTTTTTCATAATCCGATGAGGTAGCTTTATCTCCCATCATAAATGCAAAAGCATTGAATTTTCCTTCAGGGACTTCTTCTCTTACCAGTGTTGGGGGATATATTGCGCAAACTGCCTTTACTTTGCTGTCAAATTCATTGTGACCCCCCTTGCCCTCAAAATTTTCACTATCAACTGTTGCCATTAGAGATAGATGCCCACCAGCAGAATTTCCAGTAACTCCAATTCTTTCAGGATCAATGTCATATTTTTCACAATTCGCTTTTAGATATCGTATGGCACATTTAACATCTTCTAATTGAGATGGCCATTTTGCTTCTTGAGAGAGTCGGTAAGATGCACACAAACATACAAAACCCATCCTTGCTAGGAATAAACCATGACCTCTGAGTTGATTTTTATCTCCTTCCATCCAGCCGCCACCGTGAATAACCACGATAGCTGGCTTACCTTTTTCTTTAGAGGGAGGTAGAAATAAATCAGCTAGCAAATCTCTAGATCCTGCTTTTCCAACAAGAACATCGTCTAGTATTTCAACTTTTCCTTCAAGAAAATCCATCATTCGTGATGAACGGACACGAGCCCAGGTAAAGAACCCTTTTTCATATCTTGTAAAGTTTCATTAATTTGATCGATCGGTCTGCTCTCTACTTTTGCTGGTTGAATTTTTCCATTCCTGACAAGCTCCATAAGTTCTCTCATCTCAGCAAGACTTCCCACATAAGTTCCAACCAACTGTCTTGCTCCAACGGTTAATAAAGGAAGTTGAATATTGATAGATCCACCAAATAAGCCAGTGACAACATAAATTCCACCTCTTCGGAGTAGGTTATATCCAAAATTTACTGAAGCAGCAGCGCCCACATAGTCCACAATATATCTTGCTCCTCCTCCGGTAAGCTCCATTAGCTTTTGTGCAGCGTCTTCGTGAGTAGAGTTGATAACTTCTGATGCACCAGCCTCTTTTGCAGCAGCAAGTTTTTCATCATCAATATCTACAATTATAGGATTAATATCATAAGCAGCTTTGGCAATTTGAAGAGCCAATAATCCTAGACCTCCAGCACTTACAATGACTAGACTATTATCTCCTTTGGAGGGATTTGCTCTCTTAAGTGCACTGTATGCAGTCAAACCTCTGCAGGCGTATGATCCAGCTAAATTATCAGGTGTATCACCAGCTGAAAAAAGGTATTTTTCATTTTCAACTAAAACATACTCTCCATATCCGCCAGGGATATTTATGCCTATATTTTTTGTTGATAATGGACTGCATAGATGTTCGTCATCAGCTTTACATACTTCACAGTCACCACAACCAATCCATGGATAGGCAACATATTTTTCTCCCAACTTGATGTTTTTGACGTCTTCACCTATTTCCACAACTTCTCCATATACCTCATGCCCCATGGTTAAGGGTTCTCTCAAAGATATAGGTAATTTATCATCGCCACCTAACTCAAAAAATCCATCATGGATATGAACATCGGAGTGACAAATACCGCAAGATACCGTTTTTAAAAGAATAGATTTTCCAGATGCTTTTGGTTTTTCTAACTCTTTCTCAATGAGAGGTTTTCCATTTTCGACTACTTGATAACTTTTCATATGTTTCTCCCAAAAAAATACTAACACAATAATTTTTAAGACAAAACGCATGTAGAATTAGCTCCCTGAATTCAGATTATGAACACTACATTGCTTAATTGGATGCTTGTACTTTTTGTCAGCTTTAGCTGGGGAGCTTCCTTTATGTTTACAAGGCTAGCAGTAGATGAAATAGCTCCTACCTACTTAGTTGTCGCAAGGCTTTTTTTAGCAAGTATTTTGCTAGGTCCTATTTTTATCAGAAAAAAAGATTTAATTCTAATGAGTAAAGAAATACCTTCCATATTAATTCTCGGTATTATAAATGCTGCTTTGCCATTCTTTCTTTTCGCTTACGCTGCGCAAGATTTAAGTGCAGGAATGTTATCGATATTAAATGGCACCTCTCCATTATTTGCATTAATTATTGCTATAACTTGGTTTAGGCAAAACACCACTTTGATGCAAATTTTAGGTTTAGGTTTAGGATTTTTAGGATTAATGGTATTTATTGGCACAGATCAAATATCTTTTATTTTTTATCCAGTGTTACTATGCTTGATAGGTGCATTTTGCTACGCGTATTCAAATAATATTCTTTTTAGACTCAACCACATCAAGTCCGCAGCTCTGGCTTCGGTTACCATGATTTCAGGATTTTTCTTCTCGTTGCCATTAATCTTTTTGGAACCCACAGATTTTTCGATGGACTTATCTTTAAAAATAATTTTTGCAATTTTTTTTCTTGGGTTAGTTTCAACTGGAGTATCGTTTATTGCTTACGTTGTTTTACTTCAAAGATCATCACCGGTTCAAGCTTCTTCAATTATATTCCTAGTTCCTGTGACAGGGATATTCTGGGGCGCGATCTTTTTAGATGAAGTTATTACTAACAATGTTTTACTTGGTGCAGGCTTTATTCTTTTTGGAATTGCCTTAACAAATCTTTTTAAACCTAAAGTTCTATCTAGGGACGCCTTATAGTTTCAACTAAGTCCATAACTGATTCCGGAGGATTCTTTGAAGATTTAGTTACTAATAGCATAATCAAAAAATTGAGAATCATGCCGATGACTCCAATTCCTTCTGGTGAAATTCCCAAAAACCAATAATCGGAATTATTTAATTCAGGAGAAATAAACTTAAAAAAGACAATGTAGCTGAATGTGAAAACTAAACCTGTAAGCATTCCCCCTATCGCAGCTTCTTTGGTTGTCTTTTTTGAAAAAATTCCCATGAATAAAACTGGAAAAAGTGTTGATGCCGCTAATCCAAATGCAAAAGCTACTACTTGAGCCACAAATGCAGGAGGGAATATACCTAGAAGGCCTGCGAGAAGAATAGTTATCCCAGCTGCCAGCCTGGCATATAAAAGCTCTTTTTTTTCTGTAATCTGGGGCATAAAGGTTTGCTTCATCAAATCATGAGAAATGGATGATGAAATCACCAGCAACAATCCTGCTGCTGTAGACAACGCTGCAGCTAAACCTCCTGCAGCAACAAGTGCGATGACCCATATAGGAAGGTTTGCTATCTCAGGATTGGCTAGAACAATAATATCTCTGTCTAAATAAACCTCATTTGAACTGGATGTATTAGCTTCATTTTCCAATAATCTTTGTCCAAGACTTCCTCTTTTATCGGTGAAAATTGGTCTGCTTTCAACAAAAGGAGAGCCAGAAGAATACTGCATTTTTCCGTCTTGATTTTTGTCCATCCAAGAAATCAACCCTATGTTTTCCCAATTCCTAAACCAATCGGGTGCATCTTCATAAAATGTATTTTGGACCGAATCTATGAAATTCAGTCTTGCGAATGAAGCCACTGCAGGGGCAGTGGTATAAAGAATTGCAATGAATACGAGCGCATATCCTGCAGATCGCCTTGCTGCCTGCATATTGGGTACAGTGAAAAACCTTACAATCACGTGAGGTAATCCAGCTGTTCCGAACATCAAAGCTGCAGTTATGCAAAAAATATCAATCAAGCTTTTTGAATACTCAGTGTAAGGAGAGAAGCCTAAATCAATTATGGTTTTATCAAGCTTATTGATTAGATAGATATCACTATTTAAAAGCTTATCCCCAAATCCTAACTGCGGGATTGGATTGCCAGTCAACATGATAGATAAAAATATTGCCGGCACAAGATAGGCAAAAATCATGACGCAATATTGAGCAACCTGAGTGTAAGTAATTCCTTTCATTCCACCTAAAACAGCATAAATAAAAACGATACCCATGCCGATAAAGACTCCCATCTCTATCTCAACTTCAAGAAATCTTGAGAAAACAATGCCAACACCCCGCATTTGTCCTGCTATGTAGGTGAAAGAAATAAATATTAAGCAAATAACTGCAACAACTCTTGCAACGTTAGAGTAATACCTCTCTCCAATAAAATCTGGTACGGTGTATTTACCGTATTTTCTTAAATATGGAGCCAGAAGTAGAGCTAAAAGGACATATCCACCGGTCCAACCCATTAGATATACAGAACCATCGCGACCCAAAAATGCTATCAATCCAGCCATTGATAGAAAAGAGGCAGCAGACATCCAATCAGCTGCTGTAGCCATACCGTTAGCCACAGGATTAACTCCTTTTCCGGCAACGTAAAAATCATTTGTTGATTTAGCTCTCGAAGCAATGGCAATGCTAATATAAAGGGCAAAAGAAAGACCTACAAAAATATAAGTAAGAGTTTGCGCTTCCATATTATTTCTTTTCTTTTCTTTCTAGTCTTTCAACGAGATAAGAATAAGTAAAAATTAGAATAATAAAGACGTAGATGCTTCCTTGTTGAGAAAACCAAAAACCTAGTTCAAAACCTCCAATTTTCATAAAGGATATGTACTCTGAAAAAAGTATTCCAAATCCAAAGGAACAAAGAAACCAAAAAAATAATAAGGAAGATAAAAGAATTAAATTCTTTTGCCAAAAAGTCATGTAGTTATTTTAAGTTAACTAGAAGCGTTAACAACCCAAGTAGCACTCTCGAATTCTAAGCCTTGGCTTTTTTTATGGGATTCATATACCTCGGCCAATTCAGTCACAATAGGTTCTTTTTCATCATCACTCATCCCTTGAAGAGCATTACTAATGATGGGATTTAATGCCATGAAATCTTTAGCTGCGTCGTAAGAAGATTTATTAGGAAATAAATGAATATTTTCTAAATTATCATCAATAGAATAATTACTAAAACCAGAACTTTTTAAAATTTCCTCAAGATAGGTTTTCTCTTCAAAAGCAAACGGACTCGGTGCTCGGGGTTGTGCTGGTGGTAAATCAAAATATTTTTTTAAGATCCCTATGGGTTTTGTATGCCAAGGATTTTTACTAGGATGTTGCCAGCAAACGAAGGAAAAACTTCCATCTGCTTTCAAGCTTTTCTTTAAATTTTTAAAACTCGAGATTGGATCAGTGAAAAACATGACTCCAAAACGGGAAAATAAATGATCGTACTGATCATCAAGCTCATATTCTTGTACATCTTTATTAATAATCGAAATATTGGTTTTATTATTTGCGATTGCAAGCTCAAGAGTTCTAGCTAACATGGGGACAGAAATATCTAATCCAGTAACTCTTCCTTCAGGACCTACTTTATCGGACAGTAGAAGTGTTGTGGTTCCCGTTCCGCAACCAACATCTAATATAGAATCACCTGTTTGAATGTCTAAACTATCGATAGCTTTTTGCCCTAAAGGATTAAGCATAGTGTCCATTTCAAATTGTTTATCAACCCAATAGTCACCACCGCCACCAGACCAGAATTCAATTTGTTGTTTATTGGCTGACATTAGAAATAAATAATACGAGATTTCAAAAAAACAATAATGCCACATAATTGATACTTTTCTGATCCTTTGAGGTGCATATTCTTAGAAGTTATAGTCTTTTATAAAGTTGTTTATATACTGCTTCTGTATTAATTTAGTTATTTCAAGAGGGGGAAAAATGAATCTACGTTTTATATCTTATTTACTTTTCATAGTCTTGATGATCTCGGGGGCTAATGCCCATGCTGCTGAAATGCTAGAGCCAGTTGCAAAAAAGGGTCAAGTAATCGTCATTTATCGAGGTCCTTGTCCTAGTGGAAAAACAAAAGCTGCTATGAAAAAGATTGAAAAAATAATTAGCTACGAAAGAAAAAACAGTCCGGTAAGCTATTCTTCGTCACCAGGTAACTGGGAAGATGGTCAAATTGGGGCCGTTGATTTGCATGCATCACAAAGTGCAATGGAAAAGGCCTTTGCTTGGCAAGAGTCAGATAAAAAATGGTCGAAAATGTACGATGACGTTGCAAAAATTTGCGGCACGACCGTTGAAGAATTTCATGTCCATATGCTCACAGCCAATTGAATAAATTCTATTGATTGATCGCCTTTGGGGCCCTCTACATGAAACTGTTTGTAGCTTCAATAAGCAACTCTCGTATTTCTTTTTCAAAAGCAGAGTGACCTGAAAAAGGAGCAATTTTTAATTCTGCTTCTGGCCATCTGCTGCTGAGTTCATAGGCTGTAGTTGGCGGGCAAACTACATCGTATCTACCCTGAACTATCACGCAGGGAATGTGCCTAACTTTATCAACGTTATCTAAGAGTTGATTTTCATGATCCAAAAATCCTTTATTAACAAAATAATGATTTTCAATAAGCGCAAACGCTAATGCAAATTCTGCATTGATAGATTCCTTAACCGCTCCAGGATTATGGTTTATATAGCTTGTTGAGGCTTCCCATTTTGACCAAGCCCTTGCAGCTGAGAGTTTTTTTTCTTGATCTTCTCCGTTAAATATTTTTCTGTAAGACTCCATCAGATTAGATCTTTCCTCTGGCTTAATTTCATCTAAAAATCCTTGCCAAGCTTCAGGGTAAATCTCACTCGCGCCATATTGATAGAACCATTCCAGTTCTTTTTGACGAAGCATGAAAATACCTCTAAGGATTAACTCAGAAACTCTATCAGGGAATTTTTGTGCGTATGCTAAAGACAGCGTGCTTCCCCAAGAACCTCCAAAAACGAGCCATTTTTCAATTTCAAGCTTTTCTCTAATGGATTCAATGTCATCGACTAAGTGCCAAGTCGTATTATCCTCGAGCGAGGCATGAGGTTTGCTTCTCCCGCATCCTCTTTGATCAAAAACAATAATTCGATATTTTTTTGGATTAAAAAAACGTCTTGAAAGTGTGCCGCCACCTCCACCCGGTCCACCGTGCAGAAAAATGGCTGGCTTGCCTTTTGGATTTCCAGATTGTTCATAATAAATCTCATGGATACCTTTTTTGATAAAACCAGAATCAAAAGGCTCAATCGAAGGAAACAATTTATTTTTTTTACTAAAAAATGCCATTATGTTTTATATTAAATTTAGCGAACAAAAATAGATAGTTTATTTAAGAAAAACTTATGAAGATTTGGGCAGCGGAAGCATTAAACACAGCGCCGGATTCAAAAAATGAAATCCACGGGGATAAGCTGGCAAAAGAATTTGGTTTCAAGGGTGGTCTGGTTCCCGGAGTGACTATTTCTGCTTATCTATTACATCCCGTAATAGAAAAGTGGGGAATTGAGTGGCTCAATAATGGTTTTGCAAAATGCATAATTACTTCACCGTTGTACGATAAAGAAAAATTTGAAGTAATTTCTGAAGAAGCTTCGGAAGAAAAAATACTTACTACACTTTATAAAAGCGATCAGACCATTAGCGCAAATGCTGAAGTTGCACTTTCAAAAAATTCTATAAAACCTCCAAAACGTCGAGGAGATAAATTCGTATCTCAGGATTATGTTGGACCTCAAGCAACAAAAGATATTTGGGATAAGTTAAAAAAAGAGGGGTGTTTTTCTTTTCGATATCTTTGGGGCGGAGAAAATCCCCTAATATATTTGCGCGATCCAAATCAACTCCCCGATCTGCTGAATCCAAAGAAAGATGGTTTTGCAAATTTAAGTTTTCTATTGGGATGCTCAAACTGGATTCTTGCGAGCAATGCATACATGAATCCTTGGATACATCTTCAGACGACATCTCATAACTTTAAGGCAGTCCCAATGCAGACTTCATTGATTGCAGAAATGCAGGTTAAAGATTGCTATGACAAAAAAGGACATGAATTCATAGATGTCGATGTAAATCTTTTCGACGAACGCGATGAAGAATGCATTATGATGATTAATCTCTTAGCAATATATAAAGTAAGAGGAGCTTAATAAGTGACAGAAGGGGGGAAAATGGCTAAAGAATCATGGTTTCTGATCTTAACAGCAATTGGGGTTGCTCTAGTTTCGCTGGGATATGGAGTAAACCCAAAGCTTGGGATGCCCTTGCTATATGGGATTGATATTGAAAGCGTAAATCAAATAAATATGTACAGAGCTATCATGGGTTTATATTTAGCTATTTCTTTGTACTGGATAATTGGCGCCCTTAATGAGAATGTAAAATTATCTGCCCTCTGGAGTATGTTCGTTTTTATGACGGGTATAGGCTCTGGAAGGTTAATCAGCGTCTACTTGGATGGCACTCCTTCAACTATTTTTATGTTTTTCCTGTTCATTGAAATAATTTCCGCAGTTTTATGCTTATTTTTTATTTCTAGATTAAATAAAGAGATCGAAACTTAGTAAAAAAAATTATGGAGCTTTCTAATAAAAATTCCAACCTTCATTACTTTCAAGCAGGTCAAGGAGATCCCTTAGTCTTTTTACATGGATTCCCTGATTGCGCGGTTAACTATAAAGAGCAGATAGAATTTTTTAGTGACAACGGATTTGAAGTTTTCGTTCCATTGATGCCAGGTTATCACGAGGACGATCAAGAGCTAGATACTTACCAAAGCTTAAGAATAGCTGAGGAATTATCAACGTTCATTAATTCTGTTACAGACAAGCCTGTTAATTTATTTGGCCATGACTGGGGAGCTTCTGCAGCTTATGGGATAGCTAATTTGATACCTGAGAAAGTAGCTAAATTAATTACTGCTTCTGTCCCTTACGGTCCTGCTTTGATGAGCGCTTTTTTACTTGATGGAGATCAACAAAGAAAATCTTGGTATATGTTTTTTTTCCAGCTTGAAATTGCTGAGATGGCTGTCGAGGCGAACGATTATGAATACATCAAAAGACTGTGGCGAGAATGGTCGCCGAATTGGTCTGATTACGAAAGCTATGCTCAAGAAGCAATAAATGTTTTATCCAAGCCTGGAGTTTTAACCCGAGCCCTGAAATATTATCGCAGCACTTTTCAATCAGGATTACAAAGCGAAAGATTGAATAATTTACAAATGACCTTTACTGATAAATTTATGATGCCGGCGCTTTATCTTCATGGAAAAAACGACGGATGCATTGCTGCTGAACTTTCAACCGGGATGGAGGATAGTTTCGAAAATTTGAAAAAGCTCGAGCTTGATGACTGTGGACATTTTCTCCATCTAGAAAAACCTAAAGAAATTAATAAAATCATCCAGGATTTTCTTAACTCTTAATTTTAAAGCCTCTATCTACTTTTAATTAAAGATTAAATAACCGATTTCTTCTTTAATTTGTTCTGCGATGACTGGCTGAGCCTTTTCGTTTGGATGAATACCATCGGGTTGCATGAGATCTTCTCTTAGTGCCACACTTTCCAGCATGAACGAAATCAATTTTGCATCCGTCTCTGAAGCAACTTCAGAGTAAATGTTTTCAAAAGCATCAATATATTTTTTTCCGTAATTCGGAGGAATTTTGATCTGCATAATTATCGGAATTGATTGGTTGCTTGAGATTATTGAAACTATTTTTAACAAGTTCTGTTTTATCCTCGATATTGGATAACCACGCAATGCATCATTCCCGCCTAACTCAACCAAAACAAAGTCAGGTTCATATGTATTTAGATCTCTGCTTATTCGAGATAGTCCTCCGGAAGTAGTGTCTCCAGAAATACTTGAATTAATGATATTCAAATTTTTTCCTTCTCTAGAAAAGGACCTTTTCATTAAGGTTGTCCAATTTTGTGATTCTTTAATTCCAAATCCGGCAGAGATACTGTCTCCTAAAATCAAAAGCTTCTTATCATCCGCAATGATAGAATTGGAGAAAATCAAAACAAAAATAAATAATTTTTTGTACCTGTAGATCTCAAGGAAACTCATTTAATGATTATAAAAGCAAGAAATTTGTCAAAAAAGGTTATTTTTAACGGCGAAGAAATAAATATTTTAGACAACATTGATTTAGACATTTCTTCAAATACATCGCTTGCAGTGGTCGGTCCGTCAGGATCGGGTAAATCAACTCTCTTAGGCCTTCTCGCTGGACTGGATTCTCCTTCGGGAGGGGAAATATTCTTCGACGATATGCCTCTTCATTCCATGCCTGAAGATAGCCGTGCAAAAATCAGAAAAGAATCCGTTGCTTTTGTTTTTCAGAATTTTGAGCTGTTAGCAGGTCTGACTGCCCTGGAAAATGTAATGCTTCCTTTAGAAATGAAAAATAATAAAAGAGCCAGACAGATTGCAGAAAAATACCTAGAGAAGGTCGATATGCTCAATAGGACGATGCACTATCCTCAGCAGCTCTCGGGAGGCGAACAGCAAAGAGTTGCTATTGCTAGAGCATTTGCATGCGAAGCAAAGGTTTTGTTTTGTGATGAGCCAACTGGAAACCTTGATTCTTCGAACAGTAAAATGATCTCAGATTTACTTTTTGATGTTTTTAACGAATCAAGCACCGCACTTATCATTGTGACTCACGATGAAGACTTAGCCGATCGATGTGATCAAAAAATTAGACTCATTGATGGAAAAATTCAATGAACGTTGTTTCATTATCTTTAAAAATTTTCTTTCGCGAACTCAAGTCTGGACAGTTGCTGTTAATGTTTCTTTCTCTAACTTTAGCTGTTGGAATAGTTGCTTCCATAACTTTGTTCACCGACAGACTGGATCGCTCTCTGATAGCCGAGTCTCAAGTATTTTTGGGGGGGGACTTAAAATTTGAAACAAGCGATGCAATAGAAGAATCCAATATCCCAAATTTCGAGGGCCAATTTGCAAAGATCTATGAATTTGGAAGCGTAGTCTCTAACTCGGATAACTTTCAATTAGCTGCTATAAAATCAGTTGAAGAGCCTTATCCAATTGCTGGTCAACTAGAAATCATAAATGAAAACTCAGAAGTAGAAACTTTCACTTCACCGCCCAATCCAGGAGAAATTTGGATTGATGGTCGTTTAGCTGGACTTCTAGATATTTCCATAGGCGATCAAGTTGATCTTGGGGCTACATCTCTTATTTATATTGGAACTATTTTTTCTGAGGCAGATCGAGGAACCGGTTCTTTTGCTTTTGCTCCAAAAGCCATTATGAATTCTGCCGATTTAGAATCAACTCAACTCATTCGGTCTGGCTCTAGAGTCCGTTACACCTATTTATTTACCGCATCAAAAGAAGATATTGATAAGTTAGAACAGTATTTCCAAAACATCAAACGGCCCGGTGATGATATTTTAATTCCTCAGAACGAGGATACCCCTTTGGGCAGGGCCATTGATAGGGCTTCTAATTTTTTTCTGCTTGGTGCTTTGTTAGCAATTATTTTATCTTCGCTGGCAATTGCAATTTCATCCTTACAATTTACAAGGAGACACACTGAATACGTCGCCATCTTTAAAGCATTAGGCTTTCAACCGAAAGAAATCCGAATTACTTATCTATTGATCTTTACTTTCGTAGCTATATTTTCAATTCTCTTTGGCATAGCTGCAGGATGGTTTGTTCAACTTTCTTTTTTAAGTCTTCTTAAGGAATATTTTCCAGCCAACTTACCTCTACCTGGCCTTAATCCTTACTTTATATCAATAGTCACAGCTTTCACGTGTTTGCTTGGTTTTGCATATCCGATGTTGAGAAATTTATTTGAGTTATCTCCAAATACAATTCTAAGAAAGACCGCTAACAAAACAGGAAATTTTTTATCGATTGTTTATTCTCTAAGTGGACTTCTAGCTTTTTACTTCTTAATAGTTTTTTTCATCAGAGATTTTTACATCACAAATATTATTTTCTTCTCAATATTGGCTTTTGCTCTTTTCATTTTTGGCTTTATCTACCTTATTTTTTCATTTATCAAACCCTTGGGTCTCAACCCACTGAAAACTTTTAAGATGATTGCCTTTGAATTAAGCCGCAGGAAACTCTTCAATTCATTGCAGATAGTTTCCATAACCGTAGCGATAGCTTTGAGCTTAATTGCTTACTCTTCATCAACTAATATCATCTCTTCTTGGGAGCGCTCTCTTCCTGAAAAAGCTCCAAATAATTTCATCTTTAACCTATTTGAAGATGAAAAGGAAAATTTAAAAGATTTTCTAGAATCAAGAGATATTGAGTTACTTCCTATCTATCCTGTGACAAGCGCAAGATTTTTTAGAATCGGAGAAGGTGAGGACATTGATCGAACCTTCAATTTTACGTGGATGGAAGACTTACCCGAGGGCAATAAAATTGTTTCAGGAGAGTGGTTTAATCAGTCAAGCGATGGGGTTTCCATTTCAATTGAAATAGCAGAAAGATACAACTTAAAGCTTAATGATGAAATAGAAATTGACGTAGCAGGAAAAAGAATCAGTAGCTTTATTCAAAGCATAAGAGAAGTAAATTGGGAGAACTTTAGCCCTAATTTTTTTGCTATCGGTAATACAGATGACTTTTCTGACCTATCTCCTACATACATCACTTCTTTCCATGTTCCTGAAAATAAAAAAATAGTTACCACAGAGCTTATAAAACAATTTCCTACTAGCTCTGTCATTTCTCTCGAAAATTTAATACAGGAAATCCAATCGATTATTTCTAAAGTTTCGCAAGCTTTAACGCTTATTCTAGGGCTAACTCTATTGGCAGCCTTATTTCTAATGTTGGCTACGATCCAAGAAAGCTATAAGCAAAGAGAGAAACAGAATGCCATCTTAAAAACCTTAGGCTTAAGTAGAACCATCATGCAAAAAAATACTTTTTTGGAGTACTTAACCATCGGATTGTTCGCCGGAGGATTAGGGGGTCTGCTCGCCTTGATTGCGACATACTTGATTGAAACTTTTGTTTTTGAAATAGATCCAACCGTTTATTGGGAAATTCTTTTACTGGGAATCTTAAGTGCGGTGGTCATTATAGGAATTATTTCAGCTATCTTTACATTTTATCTTTCCACAAAAACTCCAAAGGATGTTTTCAGTAAAGTTACATGAGCTCAAGCATCAAATCAGGTCCAATTCCAGCCGGTCGTCTTCAAAGAGGAAGCACCAATTCAGATAATTATATTTCTAAGTTCCGACAGGTTCTTATCAGGCACGGTTTGACCATGACTGTTATAGCAATTATTTGTCTATTGGTGCCGTTCATATTGGATGATTTCTTTTCTTCTTTAAGTGAGTTTTTTCTATTTCCTTCAAAATATTTTGTATGGTTTTTAGCTGTAACCTTGTTTATTTTTGGGTACTTAAAATTTACAAAAAGAGATTTCAATGCTCGTCAAATTGCTTGGATATGTTACTTATTCGTAATTTCGGTAGTTGAGGAAATTGGCTTTAGGCTTGGCTTACCGCTCCTTATTACTTCTGAATTCATCGGTATAGATATTTTTTGGATAGGCGTTATTTTGAGTAATTCTATATTTGCAACAGTTCACTACTTCACGTTACGTTGGAAATTAACAGCATGCGTATTTACATTTTTAGGTGGCGTAGGATTTAGTCGGCTTTTTTTGGTAACAGGCGACTTATCTTTAGTCATATTAGTTCACTGGGTCGTAACCTTTTTAAATACACCATCCGCACCAAAAAGCCTGAATAATTCTAATTTATAGATGAAACAGTAATTTCTAAATTTTTACCCAAAAATTATTAAATACTTCTAAATAAGGAAATTGATAAATGTTAGAATTTTTATGTGATTCAGATTTTTCAAAGAACAGGAATAAAACTTTTTATTTTGATAGCCTTAATTTCTTGTGGGGGAGGAGGAAATTCAAGCTCCATGCCTGAGGTACAACAAACTAATTCACAAAACAATAATATCAATCAATCAAGCTCAACTGACAGCTCAACTGACAGCTCTAGTGATTCAGTCTCTCAAAATCTAGCTATGACCTCTGAGACTTCTTCGAATTTTGGAGAAGCAAGATTTGGAGAATCAAAATTTGAGTAAAAATTTTATGAAGATATTTTTTTTGGTACTTCTTTTATCATCATCAAATATCTTCAGTGTAATTTGCAAAGAAGATGATATAGATTTAAATCCTGGCGATGTTATTTCTGCGGAAATGTTGAAAGATGTTTTATTAAAAATATCAGGCAGAACATCCAAAATTTCTCCCAATGAGCTAAACGGAAAATGGAATTGTAAATCCATAAACCAAAACAGATCGGCTCCATTGCGAAATGGCTACTCGCTTGAACCAGATGGAATCGGATCATCAATGTCTCAAGAAGTAACATTTATAAAACAAACTGATGAGTCTTTCGTTATTACTTACAACAATAATTTAGGTCAAAGTGGAATGGAAACTCCTACACCCAATGTATGTCATGGAAAATTTATAGATAATGACTTTCTCATGGTCGATAAGACTGATGGACAAACTTCTTGCTGGAATACTGGGGTCGCGGCAATGACAATGACCGGCAATCAATGTTTTAAATGGGAAGTCCAAAACGGAGTAAACAGTGGAGTGATTTATTGTGACAAAATAAATAAGCATCCATTACCACCCATTAATTTAGAGGCATCCATTAATTCTACCGAGGTAGCACTAACTTGGGCTGCCGGTGATGAGATCACAACGAATTATCAAATAAAAGTGAAAACAAGCTTGGGTGAAAG
The DNA here is from genome assembly GCA_902604535.1 of uncultured SAR86 cluster bacterium. Taxonomy (GTDB): domain Bacteria; phylum Pseudomonadota; class Gammaproteobacteria; order Magnimaribacterales; family AG-339-G14; genus CACNYO01. Next base: position 25,475 of record CACKZK010000007.1, on the reverse strand, counting down.
TTTTGTCGACATAGTCACAGGTGCAGAAGGGACTAATGCAATTACTGAAATTTCAGATACAAACTATACGGATTCCCTTTCATCCGGTAAAAAATGGTATAGGGTTTACGCCATTAATGAAAACGGAATCAGCATCGGATCAAATGTTGTCAGTGTGTCTTATTCAGATCAATAAATCTTACTAGGATATTTATAACATTCACCAAACCATAAAATACATTTTTAAATAGTATTGACATAAAATATTCCATAAATTTGAGATCTATTTATGAGACGTACTATTTCAACTATATTTTTTGTAGCTCTGATTTCATTTACATTTATTTTTTATCTTACAAATCAAGAGCCCAAAATTAATTTTGAAAGATTTAATCTAGTCTCTCCTGGAATTTTAAGAACTCCTGACGAACGTTTTGTAAATTTAGAAGATTTTCCATTTAAAGAAAATTATCTAACAATTGGTGATACTAGAATTCACTATTTAGATGAAGGACCGAAAAATGGAGAGGTAATTTACCTCCTTCATGGCGAGCCGGCTTGGAGCTATTTATTTAGAAAAATGATTCCTGTTCTTGTGGATGCGGGTTATCGAGTAATAGCACCAGATATGGTTGGTTTTGGGAAATCAGATAAATATATTTCAGTGGAAGATTACACCCATCAAATGCATGTAGATAAGATGACTCAATTGATAGTGGAGTTAGACCTGCAAAACATCACAGCACATGTACATGATTGGGGTGGGCTTGTTGGACTTAGGGTTGTTGCAGAAGAGCCGGATAGATTCTCTAGAATTATTTCTTCCAATACTTCTTTGATTGCTACTGGAAGGGGTCTTCTCAATGATATTTTTAGTTTTATAGCTTATCCTCTTTTTAAATTTGCAATATGGTTTCAAGGACCAGCAACTTGGGAAGAATTCATCGGTGGCAATGGATTTACAGGTTGGATAAGGTATTCAAAATCAACCGACAACATTGACGTGGGCGGCATAATGCAAATCCTTGGCACTGTTTCAGCTGAAGAAAGGGTTGCTTACGAAGCTCCATATCCAAATGCAACCTACAAAGCAGGCGCTCAAATATTTCCTTATTTAATTCCGAGCGAATTAAGAAAGAATGAAAAAGCTTATAGAGATGTTTTTGAAAATTGGGATAAACCGTTCTTAATTGCTAATAGTGATAATGACCCCGTTACAAGCAACAATCCTAGACTGGTAGAGATGTTAAAAAGAGTGCCTACAGCTAAAGAGATTATTATTAAAGGACCCGGACATTTTATTCAAGAAGAAGCAGGGCCAGAATATGCCCAATTAATAATTGATTTCATAAATGGAAATCCTAAAGGTTTTACAGTGGAAAAAAAATTAGATAACTTTTTGAAATTAGACTAATCAATGAAACACCTACTCTTCTTTTTCTTTGTATGTTGGGAATACCTTTGCTGAAGATAAGTTTTCCATTGAAATCAAGCGCACTGCTTATCTTTAGTAAAATTTAATCGATATCAACAATTTTTTTCTTATGCAATCTAGTTTCAGCTAATAAATCGCTCATGTACTCTTGAAAGAATACGATTTTTTTTTCTTTCAACCTCATTACCATTGCGTAGTTATTGTTGTATTCTCCATTTATACCATCTGCTTCTCCCTCAATAGTAAAAACAACCATATCTCCACCAGCTATTCTGTTAGTTATGTTTAAAGTGATGCCATTGGGCAGAACTGCAGGAATAACCTTGTTCAACCAGGTTGATTCATAAGTTTCTTTGTCATATTTCTGACAAATCTCACAGATACCCATAAATTCAAATTCAAAATCTTCATGAATTAATTCCATCGCTACATCTGGATTAGATAAGATATTAGCCCAGAAACTATCTACAACTTTTAAATTTTGTTCTTCAAGTTTATGGCCATTAGCCAATATGATTGAAGGCAATATAAATACAATTAAAAAAAATATCTTTAAAAATTTCATAATACATCCTTGTCTTTGAAATATAAGATAGCATGAAATAAACACTTTAAATATTTGGTAGGAGACTACTAAACAAATATTTCCATCATTACCATTTTTCTTTTACAACTATTTTATTTAAACGATAACTCATTTCCCTAGTGGAAGTTTCATGATTGGTAGGATTATTACCTCCACCAACATATTTAAAGTTTTTCATCATCATGCTTGGTGATATATGGTTTATATATTTTTTACTAGTAAGTTTTAGTTGAGAAGCAAATGCCTCAACCTCTGCTAAAGAACCATATACATAGTGTTTGTTATTTTTTTCATCTATCAAAACAGCTTTTTTTAAATTACAAACACAAGTCATCTACCTTGTCCTTGATATTCTTTGTTACTTTTCCTTTTACTTTTATTCACGTGCTTAATAGATGTATTTACTCGGCTACCGTCCTTAAATTCAACAAAGAGTTGCCTTTTATGAATGTATAGGAAAAAGAATAAATTGGTATCCCGAAGAAGCTTTGAATAAGGATTTTTCTTAGCTTATTACAATCCTTTTACATGAACCTCGGGCATGTTAACAATGTAATAAATGGTGCCCAGAGGTGGAATCGAACCACCGACACAAGGATTTTCAGTTCTTAAGGAGCGGTAACACTCACTACGTTTGAACCTGTACTCGTCCCAGAAGCATTTACACCATAAATTCTATACCACTTCGTACCAGTTGAAAGCGTATCAGTGTAAGCAGTTCCATTATTCTCTGTTATTACATCACTATAAGATCCAGTGTTTGAGGTTTTTGCCTTGACCGTATAACTGACGGTGCTTGAATCACCAGCAGTCCAAGATAGACTGACAGAAGTTCCTGATAAAGTTGCGGTCAAATTCGTTGGCGCAAGAGGCGCAGGTGATTTTTTTTGACATGATGTTGCAGACGCAAGAGGGAAAGAGTTAGTTACTTCCCAAACGAAACATTGTTTAGACAATCTTTTCATTCCATAAAGACCCTGATTAAAACAGTTTCCCGTTTCTGCTGCATTAGTTACAAATAAAGCACCGTCTATAAGTTTTCCCTTACATGTATTACCTGGAGTTGTTGACGAACCATTTTGACCTAAATTATTTTGGTACGTAACTATAAAAGTATCATCACTTTGTTTTGTAAAAGTTATGTCTTGAGACATGGAAGAACCAATTCCATCTGAATTAGCGCTGTATCCATTTAGAGTTCCAACGGTTCTATTAAATGAAGTGCATATCCAAGTTCCATCTAGTTCTTCTGAAGTCATACCAGAAGAAACTCCTGAGATTCTGTCAAAAATATCCTTGACCATATCTGCGGAAATAACATCACCAGGATTTAGGTCGATCTCATCATCAGCGCATGTAATAGCAAAAGAGTTGATGGAAAAAAGAATTATTAATAATGATAAATATTTCATGAAATCACCTAATTGAATGAACTGCTACCAAATTTTGAATCTTCGAATTTACTGGCAGGGTCGGTTGTTGGGGTTGAAGAACTAGGGGGAGCAGAACTATCGGTTCCGCCTCCGCCACCGCAGGCGGATATAAAAACTAAGAGCAATAACCTACCGAAAATTTTCATAATTCACCCCTCCAATATACAAAAGAACAATAAGAATCAAAAGAACCTTTTTACTTATGTGTTAAAAACTGGGTTAAATATTTAACACACTTTAGTGCTCGATTTAACACAATAGTGACTGTGTTAAAGTGTGTTAAGAATTAACACCTATCCTGAAAGTCTTGTAATGACTGGAAACGTTGATTTGAAAGGGTTTGGTGGTGCCCAGAGGTGGAATCGAACCACCGACACAAGGATTTTCAGTCCTTTGCTCTACCAACTGAGCTATCTGGGCAATCGAGCGCACAATATTAGAAGAATCATAAGTTAAGCGCAATCGATTAATCGATTGAACTTAGAATATTTAAAGTATTATGAACGGGGGATGAATTCAGAAACTTTAACAAACCGAGTAAGGGCAGGGTATGGTATTGGTGACTATGCCATTTGCCTTTATTGGAGCGGTATTGGTCTTTATCTTTTATATTTTTATACCGACGTAGTTGGCATTTCTCCCATTCTAGCTGGTTGGATTTATGCTTTGGGAATTGGTTGGGATGCAATCACTGATCCATTCATGGGATATTTAGCCGAAAGGACCAAAACAAAAATGGGCAGCTATCGTCCCTTTATTTATTATGGATCAATACCTTTAGCCTTATCGTTTGTTTTACTTTTTTGGATACCTCCTTTTGAAGGCAATGCTTTGTTTTTATTTTTAATCCTAGTGAATTTAATTCACAGGAGTTGCTTTACCATTGTCAGCGTTCCTTATTCATCATTAACTGCAAGAATTACCAACGATAGTAATGAGCGCACAAAATTAACGACTGCAAGAATGATAAGTGCCTCATTTGGAACTCTATCTATGTCTGCTTTAGCGTTTCCATTGATCGCCTATTTCGGTGGAGCCGATGAGGCTTTTGGGTTTCTTTGGTTAGCAATAATCTCTGGTTTGATTGCTATTGCTCTGTTATCTGTAACAGTTTATTCAGTTCGCGAGAAGGTTGATGAAATCGTTACCTCCAATCTTCCCAACTTTTTATCAATTACCAAAACAGTGGCCACCAATTATCCTTTTTGGATAGTTTTTGGATGTATTCTCATCTTGGGCTCAACCGGAGTGATGTTTAACAAAAATTTAATTTATTTTGTTAAGTATGGATTAGAGCTACATGAATATCAGGGATTGATCCTGGGGGTAAGTTCCGGTGCCTCGTTTTTATCTTTACCTTTTTGGGCGTATTTGGCATTAAAAATTGGAAAAAGGGAGACCTGGTTAATTTCAATGACGATCGCATTCTTTGGTCTTTTATTATTTTTTTATTATCCAATTGCTTCTTTAAATCAGCTATTGATCCTTCTAGCTTTGATCGGGGTTGGAAATGGGGCTGGAGGAGTTCTCTTTTGGTCAATGTTGCCCGATACAGTTGAATACGGCGAGTGGAAAAGCGGCATCAGAACCGAATCATCTCTTTACGGTTTTATGACATTTGCACAGAAATCTTCAATAGCTGTGGCGGCTCTAATCTTAGGGTTTTTATTATCTGGCATAGGGTTTGAACCCAACCAAATTCAATCTGAAGAAACCATATCTGGAATGAAGTCTATGATGAGTTGGATTCCTATCTGTGGAATTATAATTAGTCTAGTATTGATGTACTTTTATCCCATAAGCACAAAGTTTCACGGTGAGCTTTTACAGAGAATAAAAGAGAGGAACGCATAATGTCAAAATCAAAAGTAAAGTGGGGAATCATTGCAGCCGGAAGCATTGCTAATGCCTTTGCTCATTCAATTAAATATTCCGAAAACTCCGAACTCAAAAGCGTTCTTGGAAGAAACAAGGAAAAGGTAAATGCTTTTGCAGAAAAACATCAAATTCAACCGTTTACTCACCAGGAATCTTTTTTTGATTCTGAAATTGATGCGGTTTACGTAGCTACGCCACACGATACACACTTTCATTACTCCATGGAGGCAATAAACAGATCTTTACACGTTTTATGCGAAAAGCCTCTCTCAGTAAATTCTACCGAAGCAATGGTGCTTATGAATGAGGCTAAAAAGCAAAAGGTCTTTTTAATGGAAGCATTTATGTATAGGACGCATCCTCAAACTCATGAGATATTAAAATTAGTGAAAGAACACTTTCAGGATAATAAAGTTCTTATTTCTAGTTCATTTGGTTTCAATGCTCCTGTTCCAGAAGATCACAGACTAAGAAATCCTGACTTAGCTGGCGGTGCTATCTTGGATGTAGGTTGTTATCCCCTATCTATGGCCAGACTTATAGCTGGAGCTATTGATGGGAAGCCTTTCCTAGATCCAGTCAGCATGGAAGTAACCGGTGACTTAGATTCCACAGGAGTAGACGCAGACTCAACGGCAAAGATTATTTTTAATGACAAAATTCAGGCAGAAATTAAAACTGCCATAGTTAACGAATATGCAAATGACTTGATCATAGAATCAGGAGATTCAAAACTAGAAATTTCTCAACCTTGGCATTGTGGACAATTTCAGGATGGTAAATCTTCCATTAAATTGATTTTAAATAATGTGGAATCTGAAATTCCTATAGTTGATGACGTTGGTCTATTTACTCGAGAAATTAATGAAGCATCTGATTGCATTCTTCAAGGAAACTTAGAATCTGAAGCGATGACTCATAAAGATAGTTTTGGAAACATGCTGTGGTTAGAAAGATGGTACGTTGAAACTGGCGTTAAGTATCCCCAAAACACTCCACAAAGTTCGCCAATATTTAGTTATGAATATTCAACTGTTGAAAATATAAAGAAATCAACCTTCGAAGAAGTCTCTAAAGAAGGCTCTCGTCTAGTTTTTGGTTGTGATAATCAAACTTCCCAACTTCATGCTTCTACTATGTTTGACCACTTTTATAGAAACGGAGGAAATATTTTTGATACCGCCTATATCTATAATTTTGGAAAATCTGACAAATACCTTGGCGAGTGGATTAAAACTAATGACTTATCTAAAGATGTAATGGTACTTGGAAAAGGTGCGCATACTCCAGATTGTGAACCCAAGTTTATAAAGCCACAATTAGAAGAATCTCTCGATAGACTCATGTTAGACCGTATGGATATATATTGTCTGCACAGAGATAATCTAGATATACCAAGTGGTGAATTTATTGATGCTCTTAATGAAGTTCGTGATGAAGGACTTATATCTTATCTTGGAGCATCAAATTGGACTTTAGAGAGATTCAGTGAGGCAAATGAATTTGCACAGAATAACGATAAAGTAGGGTTCAAAGTTTTGAGCAACAATTTTAGCTTAGCCAACATGAACGAACCGGTTTGGCCAGGTTGTGTCCACTGCCATGATGGATTCCTAGACTATTTAATTGAGAACGACATTTTTCTTTTTCCTTGGTCGAGTCAAGCTAGAGGTTTTTTCCTAGAAAAAGACCTTTTTCCTAAAGCTGAGCATTTTGCTAATCCCACTCTGGAAGAGGAAAAAAGAGTCTGGCACAGCAAAGCAAATCTTTTAAGAAGAGATAAATGTTTTGAACTCGCAGATCAATTAGGTTGTCTTCCCATTGAATTAGCGCTTGCCTATGTATTGAATAAACATCCAAACATATTTCCATTGGTTGGACCAAGATCGATATATGAATCTGAAAGCTGCATGCAGGCTTCAAAGATAAATTTGAGCAAAGATCAGCTAGATTGGTTAATCTCCTAGCGTAATCGTTTCGCTAAGTTCTATTTTTTCTGAAGAAGACCCTATTTCAATTGAATAACTGCCAGGTCTTATTTTCCAATCCTTATCTTTAACATCCCAATAGGAGAAATTCCTGGCGTTAAGGTGAATTTCAATTTCTTGTTTTTTTTGTTTTTCAATAAATACTTTTTTGAATGACTGAAGACTTTTTATGGGTTCATCACTCGGGCTACTTTCGTACGATACATAACACTGAGCTACTTCTTGACCATCCATATCACCAATATTTTCAACATTGAATTTACATACTACGTCTGAGTTATCGCTTACTGATATTTTAAGATTTCCGAAAGAAAAATCGGTATAAGACAATCCGTATCCGAAAGGAAAGAGGGGCTTAATATTTTTTCTTTCGTACCACCGATGTCCAACCAACAGTCTTTCTTCGTAGTCCATTTGCGAATTTTCACCTGGGTAACAAGAAAAAGCGGGAGTATCTTCAATTCTTTTTGGAAAGGTAGTAGGGAGCTTCCCAGAAGGATTAACTTCACCAAATAAAATATCCATAAGGGCATTTCCATATTCTTGGCCGCCAAACCAAGATTGAAGTATCGCTTTAGATTGATCTTCCCAAGGCATTGAAACCGGCGATCCTGAATTGACTACCACTATAGTATTTTTATTCTCTGCCAAGATTTCTTGCACCAGGTCATCTTGATTTGCTGGCAAACCTAAGTCAGTTCTATCATTTCCTTCCGTTTCCCAATCTGAATTAGTGCCAACGATTAGAACTACTGCATCAGCTTCTTGAGCTGTTTTTTTTGCCTCTTTCAGGAGATCCACTGCCTCTGGTGGTTTACAGCCAAACTGAATTGCAGGAAATCTCCCTTCAAAAAAATACTCAACTTCAAAGCGGTAAGTTTGATCCTTGTTGAGGTTAATAGATTGCCTTTTTGGTGCTGTAGCAAAAGAGAAGAATGCCTCTCCCGGAGAAGTTTCATTCCAATTATCTATAAGAACCTCTCCATCAATTTTTAATTTACTTAATCCTATACCAAAAATTTCAAACTCATGATCACCTGAAATATCCGGAGTATAGTCACAAGAAAATCTTACGATGATATGGGGGCGTTCTTCTTTATTTATAATGTTTTTGGCAAAACCTTCGAATACCCAAAATCGACTTCCTTTCAAAATTTCAGTTGATGTAAGAGTTGATTCACCGATTTCTCTATCGAAATACTCTACTAAAAAGCCGTTTTCAGCATTTGAGAAAAGCCTTTCATCAAGCTTTGATAAATATTTATTAGTGTTTGCTCCCTTTGCATAAGTGATCGCAAAATCATCTTTGTACCTTTCATTCAAGGCATCAAATGGATGAACCTGATAATGGGGTTTTAAACTCGCGCTACCGCCACCTATAATTTGACTGTCTTTTGCGTTAGGACCAATGATTGCAATCTTAGAGATTTGATTCTGATCCAATGGCAGGAGATTTTCGTTTTTGAGCAGAACCATTCCTTCACAGGCAACATCCCTGAGAAGTTTGTTATGAGCATCCCTAACGTTGCTCTTTTCAGGTTTATTTTGCGGAGAATTAAACCTTCCCGAGAATTTGCCTACAGATAGGATTCTGTTTACTTTATCGTCTATTATTTTTTCATCCACAAGACCATCATTTATAGCTTGCAGTAACTTTTCACCCCATGTATTTCCTGGCCCTGGCATCTCCAGATCCAGACCGCCGTTAGCATTTTCAACTGTTTCCAGTGCTGCTCCCCAGTCACTCACTACATAACCGTCAAATTTCCATTCTTCTTTTAAGATATCAATTAGAATTTCTTTATGGGAGCTGCAAAAAATATTATTCAGTCGATTGTATGCAGACATCACTGACTTTGCGTCACCATCTTTAACACCCATTTCGAAAGGCAAAAGATATACTTCTCGAAGCGTTCTTTCGTCTACATTAGAACTCACAGAATGTCTCTCAAATTCAGTATCGTTAGCAATAAAGTGTTTCAAGCATGCTGACACTTTTTGAGATTGAACGCCTTTGACATAGGCAGTTGCTAGTTTTCCTACTAGCATAGGATCTTCTGAATAATTTTCAAAATGTCTTCCGCCTAAGGGATGTCTATGAAGATTAATAGTTGGACCAAGCAAGACATCAACATCTTTATCTTTGGCTTCCTCTCCTAAAGCCACTCCTATTTTTTCGAGCAATTCTTCGTTCCAAGTTGATCCCATAAGAGTAGGACAAGGAAAACATGCTGATGTTTTGCCAGAAGTTCCGTCTCCTCTGACTCCGTTTGGTCCATCTGACATTTTGATACTGGGTATCTCGAGTCTTTCAATTTTATTGGTGTACCAATTATTGAAACCTGATAGCAAAAGAACTTTTTCTTCCAGATTAAGTTTTTCGACTAATTCTTTCATGATTTAACCAACTGGTTTGAAACCAACCGGTCGATCAACATCACCGTTATTGAGAAATTTATCCAGTTGATCATTTAGGTAGTCCCTCGTTTCTTTTTCTGCAAGATTTAATTGCTTTTCATTTATTAGCATTGTTTGGAGCTGTAACCACTCCATCCAAGCTTTTTTAGAAACGCTATTAAATATTTCTTCACCACGAGGGCCAGGGTAGGGAGGCCTATCTAATGCAGGAAGCTCTTCTTGATATTTTTTACAGTAAACTTTTGTCATTTTGATTCAAAATTTTTTTAATGATGTCCAATACTGGCTTAGGTGTCCCCAATTTAGCAATTTTATTTTTTTCAATCCAAATAGTTTTTTCATCATCGGTTTCCATGTCATCATGAATATTAATTATTCTGGGTGATATGTAGAAGTCTTTATGAGACAAGGAATGTTTAAAGCTTGGCAGTTCATTCATATTTTGGTTTGTCTGAAACAATTCTCTCTTAGGAAATACCCATAGGTTTGGCCAAATTCCCTTATCAGGATTTTTACAAAGCATGACTTTGTTATTTTTCTGATAAATAAACCAATGAAAACTTTCCTGAGTTTTAGCGATTGTATTTTTTTTAGTTTTGATGAAATTTTGCTTTTTAAAGCTTAAGCAAGTTTTTTGAATAGGACATAGATCGCATTTTGGTTTTTCTTTCACACAAACAAGGGAGCCCAAATCCATCATCCCTTGCCCAAAACTTCGGTAATTCTTTTTTGGAGAATTCTCATGCAAAAAAGGTTTGATATTTTTTTTTAACTCGCGTGGATTACTTTCTACATTAAGATATCTAGAAACTACTCTTTTCACATTTCCATCAAGAATGGTTCCTTTTTTATTGAAGGCTAATGCAAGGATTGCTCCAGCTGTTGACTCTCCAATCCCCGGAAGAGCAACTAAATCCTCATAATTATTCGGATATACTTGGTGGTATTTATCTACGATTATCTTTGAGGTTTTATGTAGATTTCTTGCTCTTCGATAAAAGCCTAATCCAGCCCAATGATTAAGAACTTCATCTAGATTTGCCTTCGATAAAGTTAAAACATCTGGGAATGATTTTATAAAATTTTCATAGAAAGGAATAACCGTAGAAACTTGAGTTTGTTGAAGCATGATCTCAGAAACCCAGACTTTATAAGGATCATTCGTTTGCCATGGTAAATTATTCCTACCGTATAAATTTTGCCACTCTATGATTCTTTCTGAAAAATTCATAATTTAGATATTTTACCTCTATTGATAATATATAATCTGCTTTCGTTTTATGAGATCTATAGAATTAGAAAGAAATACTAAAGAGACGCAAATAAAGCTTTCTCTTAATTTGGATGGTAGTGGTTCTGCGGATTTATCCGTGGAATTACCTTTTTTTGCTCACATGCTGGATCAACTCGTAAGGCATGGAGACTTTGATTTACTGCTTAATGCTACAGGCGATCTTGAGATTGATGCACATCATACAGTTGAAGACATTGGAATAATTCTCGGCGAAGCTTTCAACACTGCTTTAGGTGATAAAAAAGGCATTAGAAGGTTTGGCTCTGCATATGCACCATTAGATGAATCTTTATCCAGAGTTGTTGTTGATTTCTCCGGAAGACCAGGATTATTTTGGGATGTTGAATTCAAAAGAGAATTTATTAATGATTTCGATTTGCAGTTGTTGGAAGAATTTTTTCATGGGTTTACAAATAAAGCCTTAGCAACCGTTCATGTAGATAATCTGAAAGGGGCAAATGCTCATCACCAAGCGGAAACAATCTTCAAAGCTTTCGCTTTAGCTTTAAAACAGGCTTGCTCTATGGATGATGCTAAAAAGGACAGACTTCCATCAACAAAAGAACTTCTCTGAGTATGAAAGTTGGGATAGTAGATTACGGGGCAAGTAATTTATACTCCATAGAAAGAAGTCTTAGGTATCTGGGAGCAAATACCCTCATTATTGATGAACCCAGTAAGCTCAAGGAAGCAGATAAATTAATTTTCCCCGGTCAAGGCTCTTTGGGTTCCGCAATGTCTCATTTAAAGAAAATCGAGCTGTTTGAGGATTTAAGAAGGCAGTTAACGGAAAAACCTTTTTTGGGCATCTGTTTAGGACTTCAAGCTCTTTTTTCAAAAAGCGAAGAGGAAAATGCAGAAGGATATGGATTTTACAAAAATGAAATATCAATGTTTCCCTCTGGCTTACCTATAAAAGTACCTCACATGGGTTGGAATAAGGTTTTTTTTAAACAAGATCACGACTTATTTGCAAATATTGAAACCGATACAAGATTTTACTTCGTTCATTCATATTTATTGAAAGATTTTGATGAAGAAAAATCTTTCTCCACTACCCACCATGGTATCGAGTTTGTTTCATCCATTGGAGATGAAAATATTTTTGCAACTCAATTTCATCCTGAGAAAAGTGGAGAGGCAGGATTAAGATTTTTTGATAATTTTCTTAAATGGAATCCTTGATGAAAATTATTCCAGCTATAGATATCCAAAATGGTAAGTGTGTGAGACTTACTAAAGGTGATCTTAATTCTACTGTTAAGTATTTTGATGATCCTGTCCTAGCAGCTGAACACTGGTATTCATTCGGTATTGATAGAATACACATAGTAGATTTAGACGGCGCAAAAAAAGGTGAATCGTTAATTTTGAACATAATTGAAAGCATTAAAAACAAATTTCCAAGAGTTTCTCTGCAAGTAGGAGGAGGTTTCAGAAATAAAGAAACAATTGAGCGCGCATTTAATACCGGAATTGATCAAATCATTTTAGGCAGTCTTGCTGCCAAAGATCCTGTTTTATTCAGAGATATAGCTTCTTCATATCCAGACAAAATTATTTTTGGATTGGACACAAAGAATGATCATGTTAAGTCAGAGGCTTGGACAGAAGATTCAGGAATTTATTGGATTGATCTGGTTAAAAAGTTTAATGATTTACCCATAAACTCAATCATTTTTACTGACATAGATAGAGACGGAACTCTTAATGGGCCTAATTTAGAAAAAATAACTGAATTAACTAATATTACCTCATTACCCGTTATTGCATCTGGCGGCGTATCTTCTCTTGATGATTTGATTCAATTAAAAAAAATTCAGGGTGTCTCAGGAGTAATTTCTGGTAAAGCGTTATACGAAAATAGCTTTTCTTTAGATGAGGCAATAAATTTAATTTCCTGATATGACAGTAGCTGTAAGAATAATTCCTTGTCTCGATATTAGAGAGGGGAGAGTTGTCAAAGGCATTAACTTTGAAAATATTATCGATGCAGGAGATCCTGTAGAAACATCCAAAAGATACAATGCAGAGGGAGCTGATGAGTTATGTTTTTTAGATATAGATGCTTCTTATGAAAACCGATCAACTACCCTATCAACAGTAGAAGCTGTCGCTTCCCAGGTATTTATTCCGCTAACAGTTGGCGGAGGAGTAAGTAAATTGCAGGATATAGAGAGATTGCTTGAAAGTGGAGCAGATAAAGTATCTATAAATACCTCAGCTATTCTAGACCCATCTTTAGTTGGTAATGCAGCGAAGAAATTTGGTTCTCAATGCATTGTTGTGGCGGTGGATTCAAAGAGAGAGGGAGATAAATCATATGTATATACGCACGGAGGAAAAAACAAAACTGCTTTTGAGACATCAGCTTGGATAAAAATTGTTGAAGGTGAGGGGGCAGGAGAAATTCTTCTAACATCCATGGATAGAGACGGAACAAAAATAGGCTTTGATAATGAACTTACTTCTTCAATTACAAATGATTTGAGCATTCCGCTCATAACTTCAGGAGGCGCTGGAAGCATAGATCACATGATAGAAGGGATATCTGTTGGAAAAGCAGATGCCGTTCTTGCAGCCAGTATTTTTCACCAAAAGGAAATTACTATTGCGGAGGTAAAAGAAGGACTTGCTTCCAAAGGGATAGAAGTAAGATTATAAAATTTCTTTTGTAATAACTTTAAGATCTTCATCAAGCTTATAAACAATAGGTTGTCCTGTTGCGATCTCAAGCTTAACTATTTCATCCTCGGATATTTTATCCAAATACATAATTAGAGCTCTAAGAGAATTGCCATGAGCTGAAATTAAGATATTTTTCTGATTTCTTAATTCTGGATAAATAATTTTCTCAAAGTATGGCAACACTCTTTCAGCCGTATTTTTGAGACTTTCCCCTCCAGGTGGAGGAGTATCATAAGATCTTCTCCAAATATGAACCTGCTCATCGCCCCACTTTTTTCTAGCATCATCCTTATTTAGACCAGATAAATCTCCATAGTCTCTTTCATTTAAGGCTTCGTTTTCAGATGTATCAATATCCTTTCCAAGCTCTTTCATGATGAGATTACCTGTCCTTTGAGCTCTTTTTAATTTTGAAGTGTAATGAAAGTCAAAATTAATGTTAGTTTGTTTTATTTTTTGACCAGCATTAATAGCCTCTTCAATTCCTTTGTCAGTCAAATCTGGATCTTTCCAACCTGTGAATAAGTTTTCTTTATTCCATTGACTTTGACCATGCCTTACAAGAACTAAAGTAGAAATTTTTTTTGGTTGAGACATAGTTTCTTCTAAGCTAACGGTTTAATATACGCTCCAATGGAATACTTCATTCAATTTGTTGTTGAAAATTGGTACATCGAGATACCTCTTATTATATCTATAGCTGCTTTAATATTGTTCGAAAAATCTAAGAGAGCTTCAAAAATTGAACCTCAAAAGGCAACCATAATGATAAATAAACAAAATGCTAGAGTTTTAGATGTCAGAAGTGCAATTGAATTTAGTAAAGGAACAATTCCCAATGCTGTGAATGTTAATAAAGATAATGCATCGTGCATTAGCGCTTTGAAAGGAGATTTAGACAAACCAGTGATATTTGTTTGTAACCAAGGAACTGATTCTTCTAAGATAGCGTCTAGTCTAAAGAAAGACTTAAAAGAGGTATATGTAATAAATGGGGGAATTAACGCTTGGAAAAGTGAAGGTTTTCCGATCGTGAATTAATTAAATATCAAGTTCTTGAATTTTTCTTGCCAGAGTATTTCTTCCCCAACCTAAAAGCTTTGCTGCTTCGGATTTATTTCCTCTTGTAGACTTTAAAGCTACATTAATCATAGTTTTTTCAAATATTGGAGTGGCCACGTTTAATAGATGATCCTCTCCTTTGGATAATTTTTTCTCAGCCCAACTTTCGAGTAATTCTTCCCAGTTAAGTTCTTCATTTTCCGCTTGAACAAATAGTTGTTCATGAAGATCGCTCTCTTTTAAATCTTGACCAGGTGAAAGAACAAACATTAACTTACCTATAGCATTGAAAAGATCTTGCATAGCTTCTGATCTATCAACCGTTTTCTCGTTTTGGGGCAAAATTTCTTCAATTTGTTTATTTGAAATCGTGACTGATTTTCTTTCGCTTATAACTTTATCTATTTTTGATATCGCTGTATGAATATCAAAAGGTTTTGCCAAGTAATCCCATGCACCATGATCAAAGGCCTCCACTGTCGTTTCTAAGTCTGAGAAGGCAGTCATCATAATGATAGGAATATCAGGATGTTCATTTTTAAAGGTATCCAATAAATCCATACCATCTCTCCCCGGCATACGCATATCTGTCAAAACAATATTGGGAGATTCAACATCTAATTTATTCATTACTTCATTTCCATCTTCAAAAGTGGAAACATTGAAGCCAGCCTCTGTTAGACCTTTTTCCAAAACCCATCGGATAGATTCATCGTCATCCGCTACCCATATTTTCTTATCCTGTCTCATGCCGACTCTATACCTTTATTCGAAATATCAACGCCATTTTCATTATCTATATCTATGGGGAGATAAATCGAAAACTTAGTGCCAGCAGAAGAACTGTCACATTCAAGTGCACCTCCATGTTGAGACACAATTCCCTGTGCTATGGACAAGCCTAATCCTGACTTTATCTCTTTGCTAGACACAAGAGGAAAAAAAATCGAGTCGATAATATCCTCTGCTATTCCAGGTCCATTATCTATGAATGAAATTTCGCAAGTGGTCTTATGAAACGTTCTATTGATGAAGGTACCAAAATGAATTCTTGTTTTGAAAGAAATTTTATTCTCTCTTTCAGTAGTTTTCATAGCCTCCACTGAATTATTTGCTAAATTATAAAGTACCTGTGTCATTAAAGACGAGTCTACGTTTAACTCAGGAAGAGTAGGGTCATAATCTTTCGTAATCTGTATTTTATCTTTTGAGATAGTACCTAAGTAATGCGGAAGTGTTTCTAAAATTGAGTGAATGTTTACAGGAGATTTTTGTATCTCAAACTGCCTATCTAAAATTTTTGTGACAAGATCACTTAATCTTTCAGTTTCTTTAAGGATGATCTTTGTGTAATCCTTAAGTTCCTCATTCTTCAATTTAGGCTCTAAAAGTTGCGTCGCCCCTTTAATGCCGCTAAGAGGATTTCTTATTTCATGTGCTAGACCTTTTGAAAAAGTGGCAGTCACCGTTGAAATGGTCTGTCTTTTCATTCTATTTAATTCACGCGACTGATTAGCATCGTAAAACTCATAGAAAAGATAATTTTTAGATTCTATTTCAAAAAAACTTATTTCATAAGTACAGATCTTTTCGAGACCTCCCTTAAGATAAATTTTTCTTCTAGACTTTTCTAATGAATCCTTTTCAGCTAACAGTCTTTTAATCTCAAAAATGTTGCTAGGTCTTTCAGAAAATATATTCTCAATTCCATGACCTTCACTGTTTTTAGAATTAAATAAAAGAAATGCTTCAGCCTCGTTACTCGCAAAGATTAGATTCAAATTCTCATCAACAACTAAAATCTTAGAAGATACGTTTTCTAAAGCTTTTCTTAATAGTTTCTTCATGACATTAATAGTTTTTTACCGTCTTAAAAGAAATTTCTAAAATTAATCACTCTGAAATTGAAAGATTTTCAGAGTGATTATGATTTTCAGTCCCATTTAGGGAATTTACTTAGTAAGTGTTCCTACAATATGTGCAACAATCTTGTAGGGATCTGCATTAGAAGCAGGTCTTCTATCTTCTAGGTATCCATTCCAATTGTGCTCGACAGTGTAAACAGGAATTCGAATACTCGCACCTCTATCACTTACACCAAATGAAAATTTTTCAATACTTTGGGTTTCATGAAGACCGGTTAGTCTCATATCGTTATCAGAACCATAAGATGCTATGCCTTCTTCATGCACTTCTCCAAGTTTTTCACAATACGATGTAAAGAGTTCTTCAGAACCACTTGAGCGCATCTCTTCGTTAGAAAAGTTAGAGTGCATACCAGAACCATTCCAATCACCCGTTTTGGGCTTAGGATGGATATTTACTCCAACACCAAATTCTTCAGCAACTTTGAAAAGAAGGTATCGGCTCATCCATAAGTCATCGGCAGCTTTAATCCCTTTACCGAAACATTGATATTCCCACTGACCAAGTGCAACTTCAGCATTTGTTCCTGTAAGCGTAATACCAATATCAAGACATGCTTGAAGATGTGCATCTGAGATTTCTCTTCCGACAACATTACCAGCTCCAACACCACAATAGTATTCACCTTGTTCTTTAGGAGTACCATCTTCCCATCCTAGTGGCTCTCCTGTTGTAGGATCAGTAAAGAAGAATTCTTGCTCAAAACCGAACCACCATTCATCAGATACTACTTCTGCAGCAGCAGCTCTATAATTTGATGGATGTGTCGTGTGATCTGCAGCCTGAACCTCTGTTAGAACAAAATCATGACCATTAGGATTTGAATAGGTCTGAACAGGAAGTAAAAGACAATCTGAGCTTCCACCTTCAGCTTGTTGCGTTGAAGAACCATCAAATGACCAATCTGGAGGTGTTTCTTCATCAGTAGCTTTAACCTTGCTTCTCATATTGGCTTCAGGTTTATAACCGTCTAACCAAATGTATTCGTATGTTTTATAGTCTGACATTATTTCTCCGTTTTTTAATTATCAACTGACTAAATTATCAGAAAAAATGACTGCATATAGTGCAATTATGTATTATTTTAGTGCAATATGTGACTTATTTTAAGACAAAAATTTAATAATTTGCTCTATTTTGTCCTCAAATCCATCATATTGATGACTGCCGCCCTCCGTATAGGAAATTTTGCTCTTTTTAAACTTATCAAATGAGATATTTTGATCCAAAATCTCATCACCCGATTGGGCAAGAAGAAAATGAGCACTCGGCTTCTTGAGTTTAGGTGAAACGTATTTAAATAAATCTTCATAGTCTTTCAATGAAAAAGAATCTATATTTTTATTATTAAAATTTTTATGTTCTCCAACTATGTCTCTCATGCCATCCAAGTGTTTATCTACAACAGGATTTATATAAACTCCTTTCGTATTGTATTTATTAGCAAAATAACAAGCATAAAAGCCCCCCATCGAGCTACCGATCAAACCTTTAACTTTATTTTTTGACATTAAATCCTCTAACAAACAGATTACGCCTTGGGTCGATAAAGGTAAATCAGGGATTAAGAGACTTTCACTAGGTTTTGTCTCTTTAAGACGTGATTTGAATGACTGAGCTTTTGATGAAGAGCTAGAACTATTGAAACCGTGCAGGTAAATTATCACTGTCAGCTAACCCTTCCTTCATGCAAAATATAAGAAATTCATTCAAGAATTTATTCCACTGAGTTCTCTCATCTTTCTGAAATCCAAATTTCTTAAAGGTAGGAAAAATATCAATTAAATTTTTATGAAAGCTTTGAAGGGATATTACCTCTGCCATTTTTGCCTCCGAATAAACTCTGACTTTAAAGACCGTATTATCTTCAACCGGATTTAAATTGATAATAAAACTAATATCAAATGTATATTTGGATAATTTGGAAATGTTAATTGAAACTTTTTTATTTTTTTCTTGAATAGGAATTTCAAAAACTCTTGTCTTGTTATGATCATAATCAACTATGAGAGAACTTAGAAGAAAAAAGTTTCTTTCGAATAACGAATGAAGATTTTTTAGCTTGAGATATTCTTTCATCTTGTCAGTCTATTAAATAGATTTGAAAATTCAACTTAATCATACGAATTCCATAACATATTTGCGACGAGAGTTCGATACGGTTTCCATTTGAGAGAAATTTCTTCCAGCTCCGTCTCTGAAGGACGTTTTGGAAGTTTTTTTAATTTTTGTACGCTAATTTGCAGACCAAGGTCACCCACAGGCCAGATATCTTCTCTTTTAAGAGATGCGAGCATGTAGCAATCTGCTGTCCACTTTCCAATACCTTTGACTTTGCAAAGTTCTTTACTGAGGGCTTCATCATCCATCTTATGCAAAGCGTTAAAATCTAAATTACCTGAAATGCATTCGTTAGCAAGCCCAGTGCAGTAATCAATCTTTTGTCTACTTAACCCTGTTTTTTGAAGATCTTTTTTAGAAACTTTCAAAAATTTTTTTGCCTCAAAAGGTGAAACTATTTTTGCTAATCTATCAAAGATTGCTTTAGCCGAAGCCACAGATAATTGCTGCTCGCATATCAATCTTACTAATCCCTCAAATCCTTTTTCCCTTTTAAAAGGAACTATTTTAGGAATTGACTTGATTAAATCTTTTAGGTCTTCATCAGACTTTAATAAGTATGAAAGTTGCTCCTTTTGAGAGGTCATAAGTCTTTAAATGGTAAAAGGGTGCTGGCATCTTGATGATAATCTTTAATATATTTATCTTCTCTGAGTAAAAAGTCTTTTATGGCAAGGCTGAAATCATAATTTTCTATCCAGTGAGAAGAAAATGTAAAAGTAGGTTCAAATCCCCTTTTTATTTTGTGTTCGCCCTGAACTCCGGGATCAAATCTCTTTATATTTTTTTCAATACAAAAATCTATGCCTTGGTAGTAACAGCACTCAAAATGCAAAGCATTGTAATCATTAGATGCCCCCCAATATCTCCCGTAAAGATTATTTTGATCATAAAAAAAGAAAGAACCAGCAACTGCTCGACTATCCTTATATGCTAGAACCATTAGTATGTTGTCGGGAATTGCGTTTGTTATCTGCTTAAAGAAATCTTTATTCAAGTAACCAGAATGACCGCTCCTTTTTAGATGTGTGTCTACATAGAAGGAATAGAAATCATCAACAAGATCTGAAGATATTTGATTTCCTGAAAACCTTCTTATTTCAATATTTTGTTCAATAATTTTTCTTCTTTCTTTTTTTAAATTTTTTCTATTTCTTGAAGAGAAAAACTCTAAAAAGTGATCAAAACTAACATAATTATTATTTTTCCACATGAACTGAACATTTTTTCTGGTACTAAGCCCTAGAGATTCAAAAAGATCTTTTTCACCTTCTTCTGGAAAAAGAATATGCCAAGAAGATATTTCGTTTTCCTTAGATACTTTCTGAATAGCTTTGAAAATTTGCTCAGCAGTAGTTTTTTTATCATTTATTGAAGAATATAAAAGTCTTGGACCGGTTGCAGGAGTGAAAGGAATTGAAGAAACAAACTTTGGGTAATAATATTTTTTATGTTGGTAATAAGCATTTGCCCAGCTGTAATCGAACACAAATTCTCCTTGAGAATTATTTTTTAAATAAAGAGGCATTGCTCCTACTAAAGATTTTTCTTTCCATAAAGTGACATGGAATGGCTGCCATCCAGTTTTTTCCGAAACACAGTTTGACTCTTCCAAAGCATTTAAAAAATCAAACGAAAGAAAGGGATATTTTTCATGGTTTAAACAATCCCAAGAATTTTTTTCAACATCCTTAATTTGTGAGAGAAACTTTACGTGCATATTAAAAACCAAAAAGAATTCCAAAAAAACAAAAAAACCCCTATCCAATTATTGCCTTTAAAAATTGTGAGATAAATTTGTCTCAATCCTAAGTTAATTTGGAAATTTTGAAAAAAAACAATTCCAAAACATAGAGATAGAAAGAAGAAGAAAGAAAGATCTAGATTAAGCGAGAGACCTACAAAGAAGTAGATAAGTAAATGCGCCAATCCTAAAAGAAAAACCCATTTTTCTTTTCTTCTGCCAAAATATCTTGCTGAGTTACCTATATTTAATTTTTCATCATCAGCTGCATCTATCATCCCATAGACAGTATCGTAAGCAATAACCCAAAAAAAATTAGCTAAAAATATAACCCAAGTAATTAATGAAAGATTTTCTTGAGAAGCAAATGCGATGGGTATACCGAAAGAGAATGCTAATCCTAATATCATTTGTGGTATGGCTAAAAACCTCTTTGCAAGAGGATAAAGAAGAATTAACAGAGCCGCACCCAGACCCATGTATATGCTTAATTCATTTAATTGGAAAAGTATGAACATAGAAGGAATGCTCAGAAAACCAAACAAAACCAATGCTTCAAAAGAAGATACTTTTCCTGATGCAATTGGTCTTTGACTTGTTCTGAGTACCTTTTGATCAATGTCTTTATCAAAAAAATCATTGATTACACATCCCATAGATCTAGCAAAAAAAGCACCAAGACAAAACAACCATATGGTCTTCATATCGACAGAGGCTTCTGATGCTAACAAAAGAGCACACAGAGTGGGCCAAAGAAGCAAAAGAGTTCCTATAGGCTTATCTAACCTCATTAGGTAAGCGTAATTCCTAACTCTTTCTATCATGGTGTTATATAATTCTTGCTCATTCAATCTAGCACAAAAAATTTTATTATTAATGGAAGAATATAAGAAGTGGGAATGCATTGTTTGCGGTCTAATTTATGATGAGGCAGAAGGGTGGCCTGATGATGGAATTCCACCTGGAACCAAGTGGGAGGATGTCCCGGTTGACTGGGTCTGCCCAGATTGCGGCGTAGGCAAAGAAGATTTCGATATGGTGCCTTTTGAGGGCGCTGGAAAAAGTTATTAATGTCTTATACAACAAAAATCCTTATATCCATGCTTTTGGGTATAGGATTAGGATCATTAATCAATGTATTTTTACTTGAACTATCGCTAATTAATCTTGCATTGAATTTATTTGATGCTGTTGGTGAAATTTTTATTTCGTCTCTTAAGTTGATGGTAGTTCCTCTTGTATTTTTTTCTTTAGTATCAGGAGTTGCTCAAATTGAAAATTCAAAAGATTTAGGTTCAATTAGTCTTAAAGCTATTACCTTTTACCTTCTTACAACCGCATTAGCTATTTCAACAGCATTATTCTTCGCTAATTTTTTTAATCCAGGAGAAGGAGTAGGTCTAGAAACTGCATCAACTTATTCTGCACCTGAAGCTCCATCTTTAAGGGAAGTTCTTATAAATATTATTCCGACTAATCCAATTCAAGCTATGGCAGATGGAGAAATGTTACAAATTATTGTCTTTTCTATACTAGTAGGATTTGCAGTGAAAGGGGTTGGCACTTTTTCAGACGGCGTTTCAAATTTTTTTAAAGCAGGCAATGACTTAATGCTTCGACTAGTAGAAATTATAATTATGTTTGCGCCTTTAGGAATCTTTTGTCTTTTGGTTTCTATATTTTCCAAAATAGGTTTTTTTATAATCTATGATCTAGCAGGTTATTTCTTTCTTCTTTCATTTGTATTGGTATTTCATGCTTTGATAACTTATGGATCAATACTCTCGTTTTTCAAATTAAGTCCAATTATTTTCTTTAGGAAACTCAGAGAGGTTTTGTTATTTGCATTTAGCACATCGTCTAGCAGCGCAACAATGCCTTTAACTCTAAAAACGGTTAAGGAAAAGCTTGGTGTTGATCAGTCAGTTGCATCATTT
This sequence comes from uncultured SAR86 cluster bacterium, assembly GCA_902604535.1. Taxonomy (GTDB): domain Bacteria; phylum Pseudomonadota; class Gammaproteobacteria; order Magnimaribacterales; family AG-339-G14; genus CACNYO01. The sequence goes on along the minus strand of CACKZK010000007.1, from coordinate 2,986 downwards.
TGTATTCCTCTTGGAGCAACTATAAACATGGATGGAACTGCAATTATGCAAGGTATTGCTACCGTTTTTATTGCTCAAGCTTATGGGGTTGATTTACAAATTACTGATTATTTAATGGTGATTTTGACAGCCACTCTTGCTTCCATAGGGACTGCAGGCGTTCCTGGTGTTGGTCTAATAATGCTAGCAATGGTTCTCCAGCAAGTGGGCCTTCCTGTAGAGGGGATCGCTTTAATCATTGGTGTGGATAGACTTTTAGACATGATTAGAACAGCGGTAAATGTATCTGGAGATTCGATGATTGCTTGCATCATTTCTTCAACTCAAGGCTCCTTGAATAAATCAAAATTCTTTGATTGAGCTATTTTTAAACTCATATAATAAAACACAATTTTCTGATAAATTAGCGCGATCTTTAGGAGAACTTTATGGAATCTAATCTAATTTTACCGCCACTTTTTGGTATTTTTGGTTTGGCTGTTGCCTTTATTTTGTATTTGTTGGTCATGAGGTATGACGGAGGTACAGAAAAAGTTAAAAAAATAGGTGATCAAATTCACTTGGGCGCCATGGTTTTTATGAGACGTGAATACACGTACCTTGCAATGTTTGTAGCTGTTCTGATTGTTCTCTCTTATTTATTTTTAGGTCTGAATACTGCTTTAGCAGTAACAGCTGGAGCATTATCATCTTCACTTGCTGGCTGGCTTGGAATGTTTTCTGCAACTAAAGCAAATGTCAGAACTGCAACAGCTGCTTCAGATTCAGGAGCACAGGCAGCTCTATCTGTGGCTTTTTATGGAGGATCTATCATGGGTTTATGTGTAGCTTCTTTAGGATTAGTTGGTCTAGGAGGTCTTTACTTCTATTTTGGAGGAGATCCTGATACAGCAAGAGCAATCGAAGGATTTGGAATGGGGGCATCCTGCGTCGCTTTATTCTCTCGTGTAGGAGGGGGGATTTATACAAAAAGTGCTGACGTTGGTGCAGATTTGGTTGGAAAAGTCGAAGCAGGAATACCAGAAGATGATCCAAGAAACCCAGGCGTTATTGCTGACAACGTAGGAGATAATGTTGGCGATGTTGCAGGAATGGGTTCTGATATATTTGAATCCTATTGTGGCGCTATGATTGCTTCAATTGCAATCGCCGCTACTATAGATAATACCGGAATGATGGCATTGCCACTCGCTTTAGCTTCTCTTGGATTGTTGGCGTCTATACTTGGAATCATTATTGTTAGAGTATTTTCAAAAGCAGATCCTGGAACGGCATTAAGAACAGGAACTATAGGATCTGCGATTCTTTTCATAATTGCAGCTTATTTTTTAATCCAAATGATTTTGACGGAAAATGCAGTAAACACTTGGTTGGCAGTACTAGCTGGCGCTGTGGGTGGGGTAATTATTGGATTAATTACTGAATATTATACAGGATCAAAACCAGTTGAAAAAATTGCTAAATCTGGAGAAACAGGTCCCGCCACAGTGATGATTACTGGACTTTCAGTTGGTATGCAGTCTGTTGTTCTCCCTATTCTTGTTCTGGCTACAATAATTTGGGTTTCTACTTCGCTTATTGGTTTATATGGAGTAGGTATAGCTGCCGTTGGAATGCTGGCTACAGTTGGAATAACAATGGCTATTGATGCTTACGGGCCTGTCGCAGATAACGCCGGCGGAATCGCAGAAATGTCAGGCATGGGAAGTGAAACAAGAGAAATTACAGATTCTTTAGATGAATTAGGCAATTCAACAGCTGCTATTGGTAAAGGCTTTGCAATTGGAGCTGCTGCTCTAGCAGCATTAGCAATCATTGCAGCTTTTGTCGAAACGGTTGCTCATAATAGAGGTAGTTTTGAATTACTCCTCTCAGATCCTAGAGTTCTAGTGGGTATGTTTGTAGGAATTTCAATTCCTTTCTTAATTTCTTCTATCACTATGACAGCAGTAGGGGATGCTGCTTTCGATATGATTAACGAAATAAGAAGACAATTTAGAGAAATTCCTGGTTTATTGGAAGGAAATGCAGAACCAGATACTGCTAAGTGTGTTGATATTGCTACTTCAGCTGCCTTAAGAAGAATGCTGCTTCCGGGAGTAATTGCTGTTAGCGCCCCTGCTGTAGTTGGTTTTGGTTTAGGGCCTGAATCTTTGGGAGGAATGTTGGGAGGCGGTTTGATTGGTTGTGTATCAATGGCACTAATGATGGCTAATGCCGGTGGAGCTTGGGATAACGCCAAAAAATTCATTGAAAAGGGAAATCTAGGAGGAAAAGGAACAGATACTCACTCCGCAGCTGTAGTAGGCGATACTGTTGGAGACCCATTTAAAGATACCTCAGGACCTGCCATGAACATCCTGATCAATGTTATGGCAATTGTTAGCCTAGTGATTTCACCTTTGTTGTAGTTACTATTGAGCCTTTATATATAATTGATCTTGTCCGATCCATCGGTCGATAAGTTTTTCTAGTTTGATAGATTCCAAATTAGAGATTTTTTCTGCAAGTGACTGACTTAATTTGAGAAGTTGCGCATCTCTGGATATATCAGAGATTTTAAAATCAATACCTCCTGATTGCCTCAGACCTAATAATTCTCCTGCTCCTCTCAATTCCAAATCTATCTCAGAAATATCAAATCCATTTGAATATTTCTTCATTGCTTCAAGTCGTTTTTGAGCATTTTCACTCATCGGATCTTGATAAAGTAAAGCACAAAATGAATCCATATATGGTCCTCTGCCAACTCTGCCTCTCAATTGATGAAGCTGAGATAAACCTAATCTCTCAGCATTTTCTATTATCATCAGACTGGCATTCGGAACATCCATTCCGACTTCAATAACAGTTGTGCACACTAATATGTCAATTAATCCATTTCTGAAGTCTATTATGTTTTTTTCTTTTTCTTCGCTACTCAGTTTGCTGTGAACTAATTCAGATCTCAATTCAGGTGCATACTCTCTTATCCATTCCAGACTGG
>CACKZK010000006.1:0-66379 GCA_902604535.1 uncultured SAR86 cluster bacterium | reverse complement strand
GGTCTTAGAATCCCAATAGATAATGCTTCCAATCCAGTCATCAACGATGCTCTTGTTGGACTACATATTGGATTTGAATAAAATCTATTTAACTCAATGCCTTCATTTACAAACCTATCTATGTTCGGAGTTGGAATAATACTTTCATGATATGAAACATCACCCCAACCTAAATCATCAGAAACAATGATGACAATATTTGGCTTTTGATATGAAAAAATAAAATTAGAAAAAAAAAGGAAACACAGAAATGTAAACCTTAAATTTCTAACCAATTGACTCTATAAAGTTAGCTAAATTTTTTCCTATTTGATCAGGAGAAGTTTCCTGAATAAAGTGATTTCCTTTTACTGTTACTTCTGTAAGATTCTTCCAGCTCCTAACAAATTCTCTCTGATCACCAATAAGGATTGATCCTGGATCTGCATTAATGAAAAGTTTAGGAATATCAGAATCTTTATGGAAATTAGCATTTTTTTGTACTTCATTAACAACCTCAGGAGGTTCTCCCTCTAGAGGAATTTGTCTTGGCCATGTGAGAGTAGGGCGTCTATCCTCACCATCTTTTACAAAAGGTCTTCTATATTCATTTTTATCATCTTCAGAAAGATTGGGTGAATCTAGAAATAGAATCTTCTCGACGAAATAATTCTTTTCAAGAATAAGTTCTTCGCCTGCTTCAGATCTATAGAGACCAAAGATTTTTCTTGCCATTTCGGGCCATTGATCCCAGGTCATAGGCATTACAATTGCTTCCATGAAAGTTATGGATTTTATTCTTTTAGAATTTTCTCTTGCAAATTGAAAACCCATAGCAGATCCCCAGTCATGGATAACTAAATGAATTTCATTTCCAAGATTTATTTCTTCCAATAAAGAGGTTAGATAATCATATTGTCCATGATATTTGTATCCTGGATCATCTTCATCGTTTAGTTTTTCCGAGTCTCCCATACCAATGAGATCAGGTATTACTATTCTTCCTAATCCTTCTACATGAGGTGCTATATTTCTCCACAAATAAGAAGAGGTTGGATTGCCATGTAAAAAAACTATTGGATCTCCTTGACCTTCGTCAACATAGGCCATTTCTTTCCCTTTAATATTGATTTGTTTTTTCGCGTACATTTTTTAAATTAATGCTAGTGCCATCATAATAAGGATAATTATCGAAGAAAGCCAAACTAGCGTTCTTATGATACCTATGCCAGCCATATATAAAGCTCCATGAGCTATTCTTAATATTAACCACCACATTGCTAAACCACTAATATCTACTTCGGCTGCAATAGACCAAACTGCTAATGCAAGAAAAATTGGGAGGGTTTCTTTTAAGTTATCTTTTGCTTTTGTAGCTCTGGAAAGCATTAAAGAGGGCGGATGTTCTGGCTCATTATCTCTATTAGAAATTTGCCAATTTACGTTCTTTGAATTTAACATCATTGGAATAAGCCAAATTTGAAATAAGGCCAAGAGTAAGATAAATCCTAATATCATTTCCATAATTTTCTCCTTCTTATGAATTAAGTATAAGTTATTTTTTTTAATAAATTAAAGTAGTTTTCAATTTACTATTTTTCCTTATCGTCTATGATCATTTAATGAAAATTACTCATTTTCTTCTCTCTGTTCTTATTTCAATTAATTTATATGCAAACCAAGAAATAGTTACTTTAGGTTTTGGCTCTTGTCTTCATCAAGACCGAAGCATGGCTATTCTTAATGCCATAGAAAAGAAAGAATTAGACCTATTTATGTTCATTGGAGATAACGTATATGGAGATCAAGAAGATGGAGAATTAGATAAACTTATCAGAACTTATAAACAACAATATAATAATTTAGAAGATTTTTTAAAAAATGTAAGTACAGAGTTTATCTGGGATGATCATGATTTTGGATTAAACGATGGTGGTTCAAATTATCGTTACAAAGACACAGCGAAAGAACTTTTCTTAGAAACTTGGCAAATTCCTGCGAACGATCCGCGCAGACAAAGAGATGGACTCTATTTCGATAAAATGGTCAAAAAAAATGGTATGAAAATTCATTTAATATTTTTAGATAACAGAACGTTTAAATCTGAATGGAAGTTAACTGATGAATTCAATAAAGAAGGAAAAGAGAGATATGTAGAAGATTTCAATCCTGAAAAGACATTGTTAGGTAATAAACAGTGGAGTTGGCTAAAGGATAAATTGAAAGTAGATAGTAATATAAAAATTATCTTATCTAGTTTACAGATTTTGAGTTTAGGGCACGGTTGGGAATCATGGGATAAGTTTCCCTTGGAAAGATCAAGATTTTTTAATCTCATAGATGAATCTAATGTATCCAATTTTTTCATACTGTCTGGAGATAGACACAGAGGTGGTTTTTATCAGTTTAAGACAGCTGAAAATAAAAATATCTATGAATTTACATCTAGTTCATTGAATCTACCAATACCATTCAATACAGAGGAGGAAGGTCCACTGAGGATTGGTTCAACTTACAGAAAAGCTAACTTTGGCGTTGTGCGTATATTTGAAGACGAAGTAGTTATGGAATTATCTTCACATACAGGGGAAGTGGTCAATTCCTTAAAGGTAGCTATTAATTAGATTTCTATATATTCGTATAATATATATTATGTAAAGTAAAATATATCAACTAAACTCCATATAAACAACCGAATACCCCTCTTTTATAGTGCTTTCAGTGATTTCAGAAAATCCATGTTTCCTATGAAAATTAATAGATGACTCATTTGGTGGATCAATATTTACCTCTGCACATATCGGTATATTAAATTTATCTTTAATTGAAAATAATTTGTTATAGAGAGTACTTCCGATACCTGAAGACTGATGTTCATTGGTTATTGCAATACGATCAATATAAAAAAATTTATTATGTCTTTTTTGAAAAAATTTATAATTGATTGATTGATAATTGGTGTTTTCTCTAAGACAGATGACAAAACCCAAACATATACCCTTCTTTATAAATCCATAGGAAATATCTGATATTTTTATTAAATTTATAAATTCTTGTAAAGATACAGATCCAACTTTAGGGACTTGTTGTTGATTGATTTCATAGAATGATGAAACTATTTCTATGTCTTGATTAATTTTTAAATTAATTATCTCCAAGTTTAAGTTCTTGGAAATAAACTAAGCAAAAATTCTGAAGTAGGATTTTTTAATATGTCTTTTACTGTTTCTTCATACAATGCATGAGACAAGGGTAAAACAGATTGCATTTCTGATGCATTATTAACTGTCCACTCAGGTGCAGAATTTGGAAGAAGATCTTTCTTAATATCCCATCCAGTAATAATCATCCAGTAAGCAAATTCTTGAACAATTATTCTTCCATAGATTTCAGTATCATTTTTAATATCATCATATGAAGAAATATCATAATAGCCTTCAGATATAGCTTCTTGCATTGCTAAATAAACATCTGAACATGCATTTGTATAAGAATACTTTTCTGGAAATATATAATTAAATCCAAGGACAGTAATCGTATGAAGAATATGTTCTATGACTTCATTAACTTGGCCTGATTTATCAATAGGTTTACTCTCCCCTATTACATCAACGTTAGGATTATTGTCGTGAGTATTGTCAAATCCTGGATAATTTCTTTCATCAAAAGCTCGATCCCCGGAATAATCATCGTATTCGCCGTAGATAATCCTCTGGAGGACGCTTTTATCGTCCATTTTATTAATAAGATCTGCGGTCCAAGATGATTTCATTCCATCGTCTCCACCAAGAAGCTCTCTGTATGTTTGAGCAACTTTGTATACAAATTCATTACTAACATCATCCATTCCAGCAAAAATTATTCCTTCATAATCAATAATTTTGTCATAAGGAGGATATTGATTACTTGATATAGGTTGAGTTAGTGGATCAAGAGATCTTGAAAAGGAGATATTTGGAGAAGTTATATTGTTAGCAGTGCAGGCTGAAGAAGTTGAAGAACCTGAATTACTTATTGGATTTCCTCCATCAGACGGTGGTTCAATACCTCCATCACCTCCTCCACCACATGATAATAAAATAATTACTAATGGGACAAATAGGTATGATTTATTTAATTTAGTCATTCTCTAAGGGAAGAACTGTTTCGATGTTTAACTGCCCTTTTAATCCAGCAACTCTGTGTTGAGCGCTTTTTATATAATCTGGATCAGAAATCATATCTAACATTGCTTTTCTATTTGGATATTTAGCTATAGCAACAGAATCCCAAAGCTCATCTACTTCTCCCAGCATCAATCTCTTAACTTCAGCTCCAAAAATACCTTTACCTCCTACTTTTGCTAGATGATGTTGTACCTCTTTTGTATATATTGCATAAGCCTCTTTGCCTGATAAGTCTGTCTCTCTCTTATCTGGATATTCTGCCTTATCCTTGAACTTGAGAAGATTAACCATATAAATTGGTTCGTCATTTCCAGACTCAAGAAATTCTGCCATCTGATCATCATTTGGCATTACTTTATTTTCAAACTTCATTAAACAGCTTGTTTAAGTTTGGATTGAATTATTTCTTCAGCTTCACTCATTATTCTATCTATGAGTTCTTTTACGCTAGGGATATCATAAACAAGGCCTGCAACCATACCACAAGACCAAGCTCCTGCATCCATATCACCATCCATCATGATTGTGGGATAAACTCCAGCAACTTCATCAACAATATCGGAGAAAGTTAACTTTTCTCCAAGTGCTTTTTCTTTTTCCATCAATCTATCAACTGCGGGATTTGTTAGCACCCTTTCGGTGTTTGTGAGAGATCTCATAATCAATCTTGTATCTAACTCAGTTGCATTCACGATAGCTTTTTTAACGTTTTCATGAACAGGAGCATCTTCAGTTGCTATGAATCTTGTGCCCATATTCATGCCTTCTGCCCCTAAGGCCATTGCCGCAACTAAGCTCCTAGCATCCGCCATTCCTCCAGATGCTACAAAAGGAATTTCTAACTCATCAGCTGCTCTTGGTAATAGAATGAAATTAGGAATATCATCCTCACCTGGATGTCCTCCACATTCAAATCCATCAACTGAAATAGCATCACATCCAACACTTTGTGCCTTCAAAGAATGTCTTACCGATGTGCACTTATGAATAACTTTAATTCCAGCATCTTTTAAGGCAGGCATATATTCAGCTGGACTCCTTCCAGCTGTTTCTACTATTTTAACTCCACCTTCAATAATAACTTTAATAAGGCCTGGGTAGTCTGGCGGTGTTAACGAAGGTAGAAAAGTTAAATTCACACCAAAAGGTTTATCGGTCATATCCTTACATTTAGCTATTTCATTTGCTAGCTTTTCTGGAGTACCCTGAGTAAGACCAGTGATTATTCCTAAGCCACCAGCATTCGATACAGCAGCTGCCAATTCGGCAAAACCAACATAGTGCATTCCACCTTGAATAATTGGATGCTCTATATCAAAAAGTTCAGTAATTTTTGTTTTCATAACTCTCCTAGTTAATTGACGTAATAATAATTTCTTTCGAATCTACAGGTAATATAACCATTGTTCCATCCTCAGATAAAGTCCAATTTGTAAGAATATCATCTATTCCTCTAGTAAAAATATCTGCAACTAAATTAGTCCTTGGGGCAGGTATTAAATGGTAATAAACAAGATGGCCAACATTTGCTTCTTTCGCTAGATTCGCAACTTCAACAGTATTGGTATGGTAATTTTGTATATCTACAAGCGCAATCCTAGATGAGGAATTCTCAGGAAGAGCGTTATACATCATATCTAAAGTTCCTTTATGAAAAGCTTCATGAAATAAGACATCAATATTTCTAGAATTTTCTAAGACAGCCTCTGAATAAATAGTATCTCCACTTAAAACAATAGATCTTCCTTTATATTCAATCTTATAGGCTAAAGATGGATCAATTGGACTATGATCAACTAGAAAAGCTGAAATTTTTATACCCTTTGATTGATATACTGGAGTAGTAAAGTCAGTAATTTCAAATCCATTAAAACCTGCCGTCTCTAAAGGAGCAAATTTATCTCCATGATGATCATTTCGATATTTCCAGTCTAGTGAAAAAGCTTCTGTAAAGCCTCTGAGTACCTGATTTACTCCTACAGGGCCGTATACTTTAAGTTTAGATTGCCTATCTGTACCTACCCAGCTCCACATATGTATCTCTGGAAGCTCAGCGATATGATCTGAATGAAGGTGAGAAATAAAGATTGCATTCAATTGATCTAAAGGAATTCTCCAGTTTCTTAAATTATCGATACTCCTATTTCCTACATCAAAGATGAAAGTTTCATCTCCTGCTTTAATCATTACACATGTTTCAGCTCTGGTTGGATGTGGCAGAGGTGACTTTGAACCACATACTAAGGCAGACAATGAGTCTTCCTCTGGAAAGACGTTCGGCGTTGTACTTATTAAAGTTTGAGCTAGTCTCTGAAATAAAGCATCTTGAACAGCCGGCACTCTACTCAAAAAAAATAAAATTCCAGCAATTACAAAAACTATCAATATAAGATAAATAATAATTTTTTTCATATCAAGACTTCCTTTTTAATAGAGACGTTATGAATAAAATTAACAAAAAAACTGTAACAAATGGTGCTAATTCAACCCCTGGTGTTGTACCAATTTTATATTCAGCCAGATTGAGGGGTGAATTAAAGGAATTTAGCACCCTAAATAACCATTCAATTAAAAAAAACATAATCATTAAAGGCAAAAGAGATCTATATTTAAATAGAATCACCCAAGAAAAAAAACAAAATAATAATTGAATCAATCCCCACAATGAAAAAAATGTATAGATTATTGGCATGGGATCAGGACTACCCTCTATAACTTTTATGTTAGCAATATTGTGCAAGCCATATTCTGTATAAAAGAGATGTATGACAGATCTCCAAGTCATTAATAAGAGAAAAGGGATAAAAAAATAAATAACAAACCTAAAACCAAGATAATTATTATCCGCTGTATTAGGAACTAACATAGTGAACATAAATAATTAATCTTTTATAAAATCTATAAGAATATTTGATAGTTTTTTTGCTCTTGTCCATTGAAAAAAATGCCCTCCTCCTATATTGGGTACACTTTTTGCATTGGGACACATTCTCAAGACATCCTTTTCGGCACCATTAGTTACAGGATCGTCACCTGCAAAGACGCTCAAGAAAGGTTTATTCCAATTTTTATAAAACTCTCTTGCTTTCCTTTGAGCTTCCAAGGATTGATCAGGAATCATAGGTACATGGCTAGGCATAGCTCTAGGTCCCATTTTATAAGAAGGATTTGGAAAAGGTGCTTCATATGCTATGTCTAAGTTTGTTTTTAAAGGAAAAAGTTTTCTTAAACCTGTCCTAAGAAATATGAAATAAATTAAGAATTTAATACGTGAATTTTTTTCCATCATGCTCGACATCATGAAACCAATTGGAAGATCTTTAGTATCCCAGCATAATTTTTGCCAGTACATAAAACTTAGAGCAGGATGAGAAGGAGAATCATCATCAGAAATATTCTTGCCATCCATTTTTCTTATTTCCTTTTGCATAGATATTGGATTTAGTTTTATATCACTTTTTCTAAATGCCTTAATTTTATCGATAACTTCTTTAGAAACATCAGGGTTATAAGGCAAGCCTGTATTTCCCATTGCAACTTTAATAAATCTATCTGCCTGATCTGCTATGACCCTTAATCCTATAAGCCCTCCCCAATCCTGTCCAAAGAAAATGAGATTATTAAAATCATTGATTTTTAACCAATCATTCATCCAATCTACTTGTCGTTGATATGAATAATCTTCTCTTGCTGCAGGTTTATCAGATTTACCGTAACCTGGTAAATCAGGTGCGATCACTCTTATACCGGCATCAGTTAGGTATGGAATCATTCTTGAATACAAGTAACTCCAGACTGGCTGACCATGCATAACCAAAAGAATAGGACCATCTTTTGGTCCTTCATCGATGTGGTGAATCCTTAGATCAGAGTCATCATGTGTTTTTATCAGCGTATAATGAGGTACATAAGGGAAATCTTTTAAGTTGCTAAATCTACTCTCCGGAGTTCGTAAAATTTTCATTTACTAAAACTTGATAGAACTCATAGAATTACAAATATCATTGAATTCAGAAATTGTTTCATGAATGATTTTTTCGACTGGTTTTATTTCGTCTATTAATCCTATTGATTGTCCTGCCAATGCAGGTGCAGCATTCATATCGCCTCCAAAATAAAGATTTTTAATTCCCGACATGGCACCCATGTCCATCAAGCCTTCATCATAAATTTTTTCTGTGAAGTCAGTTTTTAATGCTCTGATACAAGGCTTAGCTTTTTTATTGAGGATATATGTACCTTGTTCATTCCCACCAACAATGGCGTTTTTATAATTTTTATGTACTGGACTTTCTAATGATGAAACAAATCTTGTTCCCATTTGGATTCCTTCAGCTCCTGCAGCAAAAGCAGCTGCCATACCTCTCCCATCAACAATTCCTCCAGCTGCAACAATTGGAAGATCTGTATGTTTCTTGATAGATTGAATTAATACATGAAGACCAACCTCCTCGGGGCTTTTAAAACCTCCTCCTTCAGTACCTTCTACAACCAAGCCATCCACTCCTGCGTCTACTGCTTTTAAAGCACCAGCAAGACTAGGTACCGCATGAAATACTTTGATATCTGCTTCTTTTAATTTATGAATATATTTAGCTGGATCCCCTGCAGAAGTAGTAACAAATTTTACATTTTCACCTATCACAACATCCAGCATGCTTTCATCAGATAAAAATAAAATTGGTAAATTAACTCCAAAAGGACTATTTGTGAGTGTAGCCATTTTTTTTATTTCATCTTTACACTGATCTACTTCTCCAGATGAAGTTTCTATAATGCCAAAAGCACCTGCATTAGAAACTGCTGATGCAAGCGTACTTCTCGCAATCCATCCCATAGGAGCTTGTATTATTGGATATTTACAGCCCAATATTTCAGTAATTCTATTCATTTCATATCACCAACATTTCGCAATTATTTAATTTTAAAAAAGATAAAACTTCATCTTTTTCATTTATGTCTAGTTTCTCATATTCTTCTTTAATCCAAGTTAAACATTTTGCTTGGTATGGGAAGGATTTCTGTTTCCACTTACCATTATCTAAATCTATTTCCCACTCATTCTTCCCTTTTTCAATAGCTTGTTTATTAGCAATCAATGTTGGTATGTAAGAAGTACTCATTTCTTTAAACAAATCATGAATGGTTTGCGGAAGATCTGATAGTTTAAGATTATGTTCCTTATCTTCAAGACCGCTTCTATCTTCAAGAGAACTCACCCATCCAATTACCCTTGGGGCAATTTCATGAGCAACTCTTCGTGGAGTTGGATCAAATCCTATTAACTGTGTAAGTTGACCATATACTGCAAAATCACAAGACGAAGGTGTTGAACCCAATAAAAAGGGTTGAATTTTTAAATGATTTTCTAAAATTTTAAGTACCGACTTATAACTTTTATCAATAAAGGATGCTGTTTCATCGTTGGATCCAACAACCCACAACCTTTCTACTTGTCTTTTTGTGAAGTGATCTTTAAAAAAAGATAGCTCTTCATCAGAAATATTATTCATAATTCCAACCGGTAAAATTGTCCCAGCATTATCTGCATCTTCACTGAAATACCATCGATAATGAAACATAAATTTTGTACACCACTCATCGCCAAAATCTTCAAGAATATAATTAATGAATTTAAGGGATGGATCACTAGGATAAACAGATCTTTCCGGATGAGAATTTTCAAATTCTGCAATTAAAGGTGTTGAATCAGTGACAGCTGTTATTTTTCCATCTCTGGGTAGTAGAAAAACTGGCAGCAATATTGGATTAGGTGGATCAATTTTCATTGATTTTAGAATATCCGATGCTTCTCCCCACATCACTTGATACGGAATCCTCTTATATCTTAAATAGGCAACCATTTTTCGTGTGTACGGTGATGCAGGATTACCAATTAACTTTATATTTGTATCAATCATCTAAAATTTAATTTTTAATTATCTTGGTTTTCCTTGGACTTTAGCCCTATGTCGTCCGACAGAAAAAGAACGTTTTAATAAATGCTTCGTATTTTTGCCATTCACTCTTTTTCTCCACATTTTAAAGCTGCTTGTTTTCATTTCTCGTCTCATAATTTCTATAACATCTTGCTCCTTTAGAGAAAACTGAGCTTCGATAGCATCAAATGGAGTTCTATCTTCCCAAGCCATTTCAATGACTCTTGAAATATCTGACTCATTCAGGTTTTTCATTTCAATAAATTAGATCAATAAAGTAACTAACTATCGCCAGCAGGATAATGATCATTCCCAGAAAGCATAGCAACGCCCAAAGATGAAACTTTTTATCTTCCTTTTTCATCTGGCATAATAGTCATATAAATACATATTTTATGGCAAAAGAAGATTTAATAGAAATGGAAGGTGAAGTAATAGACACCATGCCTAACACAACTTTCAAAGTGAAGCTCGAAAATGATCATGTGATAACAGCTCACATTTCAGGAAAAATGAGAAAAAACTACATTAGGATTCTTACCGGAGATAAGGTTAAAGTTGAAATGACTCCTTATGATTTATCCAAAGGCAGGATAACTTATAGAGGAAAGTGACTAGACTTTTTCTTTCCTCTTTTGCTCTTTTTTTGGACTAGGCTTAAGATCAATTTTTAACTCATCTTCTTCTACTGAAATAATAACGCTTCCGCCATTTCTTGAAAGTTCTCCAAAAATTAATTCTTCTGCTAATGGCTTTTTAATTTTATCCTGAATAATTCTATACATAGGCCTTGCACCCATCTTTTCATCATATCCCCTGCTAGATAGCCATACTCTTGCATCATTATCGACCTCAAGAGTTACTTGTTTCTCATCGAGTTGAGCTTGAACTTCAGTCAAGAACTTATCAACTATGGTTAGAATTACTTCTTCAGGTAAAGAGTCAAACTGAACTATGGCATCTAATCTATTCCTAAATTCTGGAGAAAATGCTTTTTTAATCACTTCAACGCCATCTGATGAATTATCTTGTTTTTGGAATCCCATAGAGTTTCTAGCCATTTCTTGAGCTCCTGAATTAGTTGTCATAATTAAAACAACATTTTTAAAGCTTGCCACCCTGCCATTATTATCGGTTAAGGTTCCATGATCCATAACTTGTAGCAAAACATTGAAAACCTCAGGATGAGCTTTTTCGATTTCATCTAATAGAATTACTGAATGTGGATTTTTAACAGCTGCTTCTGTTAAAAGACCCCCTTGATCATAACCAACATACCCAGGAGGAGCACCAATTAATCTTGAAACTGTATGTCTCTCCATATATTCAGACATATCAAATCTAATTAATTCTACTCCCATTGATAAAGACAACTGTCTTGATAATTCTGTTTTTCCAACGCCTGTTGGTCCTGCAAATAAAAAACTTCCAATTGGTTTCTCTTCGTTACCTAAACCAGCTCTTGACATAACTATGGAGCTAACTAATTTTTCTATTGCATCATCTTGACCGAAAATAACTCTTTTGAGATTTTCTTCAAGTTTTCCTAATGAGACTTTGTCATCCTTAGAGACGCTTTTTTCTGGAATTCTAGCCATCAATGAAATAACTTTTTGAATATCTAATTCAGATACTGTTTTTCTTCTATTATTTTTTAAAAGTCTTAATCTGGCGCCTGCTTCATCAACCACATCAATAGCTTTGTCTGGAAGGAATTTATCATTTATATGCTTTGAAGATAATTCAACTGCTGATTTTAAAGCTTCTTTTGAATATTTTAGTTGATGATGCTCTTCAAATTTAGATTTCAAACCTTCTAAAATTTTTAAGGTTTCTTCTTGAGAAGGTTCTTCAATATCTACTTTCTGGAATCTTCTTGATAGTGCCCTATCCTTTTCAAAAATATTTCTATATTCGGTATATGTCGTAGAACCAACTAAAGTAAAGCTACCTTTTCCAAGAGTTGGTTTTAAGAGATTTGAGGCATCCATTACACCACCGGATGTAGCGCCAGCACCAATCACAGTATGTATTTCATCGATGAATAAAATAGAACCATCAATTTTTTTTAATTCTTTGAGAATAGACTTTAACCTTTTTTCAAAATCTCCTCTGTATTTTGTTCCAGCGAGCAGAGATCCCATATCCAAAGAAAAGATTTGACGGTTTTTCAATACGTCTGGAATATTTCCTTCAACAATATTTTTTGCAAGCCCTTCAACTACTGCAGTTTTTCCAACTCCAGATTCTCCTACCAAGAGTGGATTATTTTTGCTTCTTCTTGAGAGGATTTGAGTGATTCTCTCTAACTCATTAGATCTTCCAATTAAAGGATCTATATTTCCTTCTGATGCTTCTTGATTAAGATTTGTTGCATATTTTATTAATGCATTCTTTTCAGATTCTTCCCCTTCTTCATTTTGGTAATCTATTTCTGAATCTTCTGTTTCTTCTTCTTCTTCGCCATGGCTCAGATAGGAAACGGCGTCCAGTCTTGTCATTCCTTGTTGTTTCAATAAATAAACACTATAAGATTCCTTTTCACTGAACAAAGCTACTATTATATTTGCTCCAGTTACTTCAGCACCTTTGGTGCTTTGTACGTGAAAAACTGCTCTTTGAATCACCCTTTGAAAACTAAGAGTAGCCTGGACGTCTTTTTTTGAATCTGAATTTTCTGGAATTGAATCCTTTAGAAATTTTTCTAAATCCAGTGTCAATTTTTCAATATCAATATTGCAAGCAGACAATAACTTTAATGCCTCGTTATTATCTAAAAGACAAAACAATAGGTGCTCTGTTGTAACAAATTCATGATTAGAGCTATGCGCTTTTTTAAAAGCGTTATTAAGACAATTTTCTAGATTTTTTTCTAACATTAATCTTCTTCATCAACTGGTTCAATTTCACTTATCAGAGGATGTTCATTTTGCTGGGCAAAATCATTAATCTGTGTTGATTTTGTCTCAGCTATTTCCTTGGTAAAGATACCACATACTCCTTTTCCATGGGTGTGCACTGCCAACATTATTTGAGTTGCTCTTTCTTGATCATAATTAAAAAACTTTTGTAAGACATATACTACAAATTCCATGGGGGTGTAGTCATCATTCAACAAAAGAATTCTATATAAAGAAGGTTTTTTTACTATTGGGTCAGAAGGTCTAACGGCAACCGATAAATCACCTTCATAGTCATCCTCTGGATTTTTGCTCTCTAATTTAAAATCAAGAAACATTAAATTAATGTTATTTCAGATACCCCATCTTCATTCCTTTGCATACCTCGTCTGCAAATTCAGAACATTTAAGTTTTGTTGCATTTTTCATTAATCTAGCCAAATCGTAAGTAACCAGCTTGTTTTTAATAGCCCAGCTTATCCCTTTGATTACATTATCAGAAGCTTCTTTCCATCCAATATGATTTAGCATCATTCCTGCCGATAATATTAATGAAGATGGATTTACCTTGTCCTCTCCTGCATATTTTGGTGCAGTTCCATGAGTTGCTTCAAATAAAGCAATGTGATCTCCGACATTAGCTCCTGGCGCTAAACCGAGTCCCCCTACTTTTGCTGCTAATGCATCGGAAATATAATCTCCATTTAAATTCATTGTTGCAATAACATCATAATCAGCAGGTCTTGTTAGAATTTGTTGCAGAAACGAATCAGCAATAACATCTTTGATAACGATAGTCCTACCAGTTTTAGGATTTATAAAGCTCATCCACTCACCACCATCCAGAGAAACAGCGCCATATTCTGATTTAGCTACTCCGTATCCCCATTCCTTAAAAGCACCTTCGGTAAATTTCATAATATTACCTTTATGGACCAAAGTGACTGAAGATCTATCGTTATCGACAGCAAACTGAATTGCTTTTCGAACTAATCTTTCAGTTCCAGGCTTAGAGATAGGTTTAACTCCAATACCGCAGAATTCTTCAAATCTAATATTTCCAACTCCCATTTCCTCTCTAAAAAATTTTATGACTTTTTTTGCTTCATCAGAATCAGCTTTAAATTCGATACCTGCATAAATATCTTCCGAATTTTCTCTAAAAACCACCATATCGGTAGATTCAGGATAAATAACTGGACTAGGAACTCCTTCAAAATATGTAATAGGTCTTTCGCAGGAGTAAAGATCTAATTTTTGCCTAAGAGCCACATTTAATGATCTGATTCCACCTCCAATAGGAGTGGTTAACGGACCTTTTATTGCGACAATATATTCTTTGATTGCATCAATTGTCTCATCAGGAAGCCAGGTATCATTGCCATAAGTTTCAACTGATTTTTCACCGCAATAAATCTCCATCCAAGAAATCTTCTTTTCATTTGCATAGGCAGTTTCCACAGCATTATCGATAACTTTTATCATAGCTGGAGTAATATCAGTACCGATACCATCACCCTCAATGAAAGGGATTATTGGATTATTAGGAACATTTAACTTACCCGTTTCATTTATAGTGATAGGTTCTCCTTCAGAGGGAATTACTATTTTTTCAAAACTCATAACTTATTATTTTATAGCTAGGGATAATTAGGATTGTGATTGTATCATTAAAATAAAGGTTTAAGACTTTTGCATTTTTTTAATAAAATAAGCTTATGAAAGTACTTGTTGGTATGTCTGGCGGTGTAGATTCCTCGGTTTCTGCGGCACTTCTTCTACAAAAAGGATATGAGGTAGAGGGAGCATTTATGAAGAATTGGGAAGATGATGACGGAACTCCACTCTGTACTGCCAAAGAAGATTTTATGGATGCTGCCAAAGTAGCAGATCAGTTAAATATAAAATTACATCATTTAAATTTTTCAAATGAATACAAACATAAGGTCTTTGATAAATTCTTAACAGATTTAGAAAAAGGAAAAACTCCTAACCCAGACGTTTTGTGTAATCAATATATAAAATTTAATGAATTCTATAATTATGCAGTAAGCAATAAATTTGATTACATTGCCACTGGTCATTACGCTGAAATCAGATCGATATCTGGATCAAATTATCTTGCAAAAGCGAAAGATCAAAGCAAAGATCAAACTTATTTTTTATGCAATATAAATAAAGAGGTTTTAGATAAAACTATTTTTCCTCTTTCTGAGCTTACAAAAAAAGAAGTTAGAGAAATTGCAAAATCCATGAATTTATCTACTTTTGAAAAAAAGGATAGTACTGGAATTTGCTTTATCGGAGAACGGCCTTTCCCTAGTTTTTTAGAAAATTATATTAATGATAGGCCTGGAAAAATTGTCTGTGATAAAGGTAACGAGATTGGTTCACATAGAGGCCTTTCTTTCTATACTTTAGGTCAGAGGCAAGGACTGGGTATTGGTGGATTAAAAAATTACGACGAAAGACCATGGTATGTAGTTGAAAAAAATCTTTTAGAAAATGTCCTTGTAGTGGTCCAAGGAAATGATAATGAAAATTTATTTGAAAAAAAATTATTCGTCGATTCTATTAACTGGATTTCTGAGCCAGATCTTTCAGAACCTATGGAATTAATGGCTAAAATTCGATATAGACAAGATGATCAGAAATGTATCCTCACAAAAAAAGAAGGTTTCTTTAGTGTAAAATTTGAAAAACCACAAAGAGCTATAACTCCTGGGCAATCTATTGTCTTCTATCAAAATGATATTTGTTTAGGTGGTGGAGAAATTTATAAATCATGACTAAAGAATCACTTTTATCTATATCCCCTATTGATGGTAGATATAAAAATAAAATAAAAGATCTTGAAAATTATTTTTCTGAATATGCTCTTATTAAAACTAGAGTAGAAGTAGAGATAAATTGGTTATTGTTTTTACTAAACTTAAAAAGCATGAAATTTCTTCCTAATATTAGTAAAAATCATCAAAAAAAAATTGAAAATATTTTTACTAATTTTGACCTAAAAGAAGCCTCAAAGATTAAATCTATAGAAAAAGTTACTAATCACGATGTAAAAGCTGTAGAAATTTATATCGTCAAGCAGCTTGAATCATTAGGATTATCTAAATTAAGTGAATTTGTTCATATTTGTTGTACCTCAGAAGATATCAATAATCTTTCCTATGCTTTGATGGTAGAAAGATATAGAACTGAATATTTATTACCCAATTTAAAGTTTTTTAATAAGCAAATAAAAAGTTTAGCGACTAAATGGGCTAATATTTCTATGCTTTCTTTTACTCATGGTCAAAAAGCTAGCCCCACTTCATTAGGAAAAGAATTTAAAAATTTCTTCAACAGAATAAATTTTCACCTAAAAAAAATCAATGAATCAAAACAAGCAGCAAAATTTAATGGAGCCGTTGGAAATTTTAATGCTCACCAAGCCTTAGATTCTTCTATCAATTGGCCAAAAGTCACAAATAAGTTTATCTCTTCATTCAATCTTGAATATTCCCTTATATCGTCCCAAATAGAATTTAAAGACAATCTGGTTTTTTTGTTATCCAATGTAGAAAATTTAAATAATGTATTACTGGATTTTTCAAAAGATATTTGGCTTTATATTTCTAAAGATTATCTTAAACAAAAAATTTCATCTAATGAGGTTGGTTCATCCACAATGCCTCACAAAGTAAATCCAATTGATTTCGAAAATGCTGAAGGAAATTTAACCTTATCAAATAGTCTCATTCCTGCCATTAAAAATAAAATGCAAATTTCTAGATTACAAAGAGACTTGTCAGATTCAACAGTCACTAGAAATATAGGTCTTTGTTTTGCTTATTTAGAAATTTCTCTCAATTCATTAAATAAAGGTTTAAATAAACTGGAACCAAATAAATTAAAAATCAACAAAGAATTAACAGAGAGTTGGGAAGTTCTGGCAGAAGCTATACAGACAGTTATGAGAAAAAATGCAATTTCAAGCAGTTATGAAATCATAAAAAAAATAACAAGAGGAAACAAATTAAGTGAAAAAAGTTATGTTTCTTTGGTAGAAAATCTTGCTATTTCTGAGGAAGATAAAGCTAAACTTCTCAGGTTATCTCCTATACAATACATCGGCTTAGCTAGCTATCTAGCAAAATTAAAATAAGTATTCATTAAGTAGAGGACTGTAAATGCTTGACTATAAAAAGACTGTAGAACATTTTGAGCAATTAATAGCTAAAAGTGGAGATTTATACAAAAACATTTCTGCTGAAAATGCAGCAAGAATGGATTTACAAAATAGATTCAAAACAGGATTGGATATAGCAAAATATACTGCTGACATAATGCATAAAGATATGTCTGAGTACGATGGAGATTCATCTATTTATACTCAATCTCTCGGATGTTGGCACGGTTTTACTGCCCAACAAATGATGATGGAGATAAAAAAATCCAGAGAAACGACAAATAAAAGATATGTTTATTTGAGTGGATGGATGGTTGCTGCACTGAGATCAGACTTTGGTCCCCTCCCCGATCAAAGTATGCATGAAAAGTTAGCTGTTCCAAATCTGATCAAAGAGATATATACGTTTTTAAAGAGAGCAGACGCAGTTGAATTACAACATTTGTTTAATGAATTAGATGAAGTCAGAGAGAATGGCGGCGATGAATCAGCGGTAATTTCCAAAATCGATAATTTTGAAACTCATGTTGTCCCTATAATTGCAGATATTGATGCTGGATTTGGTAATGAAGAAGCAACATATTTGTTAGCAAAAAAAATGATCCAAGCTGGAGCATGCTGTATTCAAATTGAAAATCAAGTCTCTGATGAAAAACAATGTGGACACCAAGATGGAAAAGTGACTGTCCCTCACGAAGATTTTTTACATAAGATTAATGCAGTTAGGTATTCATTTTTAGAACTTGGAGTTGAAAACGGTTTAATAGTAGCCAGAACTGATTCTTTAGGAGCAGGCCTAACGCAAAAAGTTCCGGTCATGCATGAACAAGGCGACTTAGCAGACCAATATAATTCTTTCCTTGAAACAGAAGAAATAACTAATCTGGATGAACTTGATGAAAATGATATAACCATTCATCAAAACGGGCTGCTAGTTAAACCTGTTCGTCTACCTAATGGTTTATATAGGTTCAAAGAAGGAACTGGTTTTGATAGAGTTGTCCTTGATTGCATAACAAGTCTACAAAATGGAGCTGATCTGCTCTGGATTGAGACAGAAAAACCAAATGTGCAACAAATTGCAGAGATGGTAAATGCTATACGAACAGTAGAGCCTAAAGCCAAACTAGTCTACAACAATTCACCATCTTTCAATTGGACATTATCCTTTAGAGAGCAAGTTTATAAAGAGTGGTTGGAATCAGGTAAAGATGTCTCAGCCTATCCAGATCCTGCATCAGATCCGAAAGGTTTAATGGATATTAAATTTGATGATTCTGATTTAGCTATTGAAGCAGATGAACTTATTAAAACTTTCCAAAGAGATGCTTCTAGAGAAGCTGGAATCTTCCATCACTTAATTACCTTACCCACTTATCATGAGACAGCTTTAGGAACAGCTACTTTAACTGAAGGCTATTTTGGTGATGAAGGAATGTTAGCGTATGTCAAAGGAATACAAAGACAGGAAATAAGAAGAGATATGTCATCTGTCAAACATCAAGATCTCGCTGGATCAACAATTGGTGATACACACAAAGAGTATTTTTCAGGAGATAAAGCTCTGAAAGCAGGCGGAAAAGATAATACGATGAATCAGTTCTAATTACTTAGGACACTTGTTTGGATTGCCACCACAGATGCTGCATTCTAAATCGCCATCAAGATTACTCATGCCACCACAAGATCCTTGTAAAGGCTTATTGTTAAGGATTAAACCCAAACTTAACCCAAGAATGGAAAGAATCACAACGATTGATGCAAATACAAATGTAGCCATAGTTAATGAATTATATCTTCAAAAGATGGAGTCATTCTAATAGAAAATTCATTTTCTGACTTAAAAACAAACAATGCAGCAATTGAATTTTCTACCGCAAATTCAAAGCCATTATTTAGTCCCATAACATTTAAGGCAGTTGCCAAAGCGTCTGCATCACCTGTATGTCTAAACTGTCCAGGCAAAGCTACAGAGACAGATGCTAAATTATTTGAAATAGGAAAACCTGACTTTGGATCAATAGTATGTGAATAACGTTTATTATCAAGAGTGAAAAAATTTCTGTAATCACCCGAAGTTGCAATGGCCATATACTTCTCGTTATCCTTTTTGGATAAACATTTAATGGGTTTACTTCTACTGATATCTGGGTTCTCTATACAAACGATCCAAGGTGATTTTTTCTTATTCCCTTTAATAAGAATTTCTCCACCTATATCTATAAAGTAGTTTTTTAAATTCTGATTATCTAATAGTCTTGATATCTCATCTACTGCATGACCTTTAGCAATTGCAGAAAAGTCAATCTCTAAATGATCATTTGAAGAAGAGTTGCATCCATTAGGTATAACTTTATCTATATCTTCATTTTTTGGTAAGCCTGTTCTTTTTAGAGGCCCAAAACCCCAAAGATTCACTAAACTGCCCGAAAAAATATTGAAGTTTTGATTTACAAACTCACATATTTTAATCGAATGATTCAGTAAACTATCAAAATCATCATTAAATATCTGTTTTTCCTTTCTGTTGAATTTCATTAAGTAAGAATCATTTTTATAATTTGAAAACAGCATATCTATCTCATGAAGTTTTGAATCAATGGTTGATTGGATACTGCTCAAGTTTTGAGGATCTGAAATTTTAATATTGTAGTAAGTCCCAAATATATAACCTTGAAATTGCTTTTCACTTGAAACGCATCCTGTTAAAAGGAATAAAAATATATAGAGGTATCTAACTGCCAAAGTCATCAAACATGATATTCTCAGGCTCTACCCCAAGGTTATCAAGCATCTTAAAGCAAGCATCCATCATCGGAGGAGGACCACACATATAATATTCACAATCTTCTGGGGCCGGGTGATCTTTTAAATAATTATCAAACAATACTTGGTGAATAAAGCCGTTCATGCCATTCCAATCATCTTCTGGTAAGGGATCTGATAAAGCAGCATGCCAAGTAAAATTCTCGTATTTATCTTGTAACTTATTAAAATCATCAATATAGAACATTTCTTTTAAACTACGAGCACCATACCAAAAAGTTATTTTTCTCGAAGAATCTAATCTTAATAGTTGATCAAAAATATGTGATCTCATAGGCGCCATTCCTGCACCACCACCGATAAACACCATTTCATTAGGTGTGTTTTTGGCCATGAATTCTCCAAAGGGACCAAATATTGTTAAATTATCGCCAGGCTTAAGATTAAATAAGTAAGATGAAGCTTCTCCAGGAGGAAAGCTTGTTCCAGGAGGTGGGCTAGCAAGTCTGATGTTAAATTTCATTATCCCTTTCTCTTCAGGATAATTTGCCATTGAATATGCTCTTATAACTGGCACTCCAACCGTAGCAACATTATCGAAAACTTTAAATTTTTCCCAATCTCCTCTGTAAATATCTTTTACGTCAAAAGATTTATAATCTGCAGTATAGGGAGGGATTTCCATTTGTACATAACCACCTGCATCAAATCCAACATTTTCTCCATCAGGCAATTTCAGAACTAATTCTTTTATAAAAGTGGCAACGTTATCATTGGAAATAACAGTTGTTTCCCATTTTTTTACTCCAAAAACTTCATCGGGAACAGTAATTTTCATATCTGCCTTCACTGGTACTTGACATGATAATCTCCAACCTTCTCTTTTTTCTTTATTATTAAAATGAGCTTCTTCGGTTGAAAGTATGGATCCTCCACCTTCGAATACCTGACATCGACATTGAGAACATGTTCCCCCTCCTCCGCATGCGGAAGAAAGAAATAAATTTTCTGAAGCTAGGGTCTGTAATAACTTTCCACCAGCAGGAACTGTGATCACTTTATCTTGGTCTCCATTAATTTGGATAGAAACGTCACCAGTAGAAACCAATCTAGATCTCGCAAAAAGGATAACAAAAATCATGAGATTTACTATTACCGTAAAAGTCGCAATTCCAAATATAAGATCTAAGTTAATCATTCAGAGTATTATTCCTCCAAACGACATAAAACCAAAGGTCATCAAACCAACAGTTATAAAGGTAATACCTAATCCTTCAAGACCATCTGGAATATCACTGTATTTTAATTTTTCTCTAATTCCCGCTAATAAAACAATTGCTAAAGCCCAACCTACTCCTCCTCCAAGACCGTAAACAACGCTTTCTCCAAAATCTAAGTTCTTTTCTACCATGAATAATGAAGCACCGAGAATTGCACAATTGACAGTTATAAGAGGAAGAAATATTCCCAAAGCTGTATAAAGTTTTGGGACATATTTATCTAAAAACATCTCAAGAATTTGAACACAAGCAGCTATTACTCCTATATAACTGATTAAACCAACAAACTCTAAAGATACATCGGGATAGCCAAGCCAAGTTAAAGCCCCGTCTCTAAGTAAAAAATTATAAATAATATTATTTAAAGGTACCGTTATAGCTAATACAACGATTACTGCAATTCCAAGTCCAATGGCAGCCTCAATTTTTTTAGAAATAGCTAAAAATGTACACATGCCAAGAAATACAGATAAAGCTAAGTTCTCTATGAAAATTGAGGAGATAAAAATAGAAAGATAATGCTCAAGCATGATGAGTTTCTACCTCTTTAGGAGCATTTTTACTCATAAGAAATTCTTTCTCTTCAACTTGTTCAGTTTTCCAAGATCTAAGAGCCCATATAAATAATCCTATTATCAGAAAGGAGCTCGGTGCTAATAAAAAGAAATTATTCCCAACATACCATCCCCCATTTTGAGTAGTAGTTAAAATATCAATTCCAAGTAATTGGCCGGAACCCAATAACTCTCTTATAGTTCCTACAACAATTAAGATTAAGCTATACCCCAATCCATTACCCAAACCATCTAAGAAACTAACTCCAGGAGAATTCTGCATGGCAAATGCTTCTGCTCTTCCCATTACAATACAATTGGTAATAATTAATCCAACAAAGACAGATAATGTTTTACTCGTTTCATAATCGTAAGCTTTAAGAAATTGATCTACCAAAATTACTAGTGAAGAGATAATTGTCATTTGGACAATAATTCTTATGTTGGTGGGAATAATATTTCTTATAAGAGAAATAAAGAAATTTGATAGGCTGACAGTGATAGTTAAAGCAACGCACATTATTAATGTTGGATAAAGCTTGCTAGTAACAGCTAAAGCAGAACAAATACCGAGTATTTGTAAAGCTATTGGATTATCTTTGAAGATAGGCGTCAATAAAATTTCTTTAAACTTAGACATCGCTTAACTTTATATCTTTATTCTTTAAATTATTGATGAAAGGACCAAACCCTTCGTTACCCAACCAAAAAGCAAGAAGATTTGAAACTCCCTTGCTAGTTATAGTTGCACCAGATAAACCGTCTACTTCATAAGAATATTCGGCATTTTCTGGATTAGAAAAACCTTTAATGACTGAGATCTGCACTAAACCATTTTCATCGTATACCCTTTTTCCATTCCATAATTTTTTCCAGTTGGGGTTGTCAACTTCTGCTCCCAATCCAGGCGTTTCCTTATGTTTGTAGAACTCTAAACCTACAATCGTATTTAAATCTGAATCAAGGGCAAGGTAACCATATAAAGTTCCCCACAAACCATAACCTCTTACTGGAAGAATTAAGGTTTTTAGTTCATTATTTCTGTATTCAATGTAAACTTTTGACAGATTTTCTCTAACACTTATCATCGCAATATCATCAGACCCATCAAGAACTGTGTGCTGAGATGAATCTCTTAGTATGGTGTCTAAATCATATTGATCTGCAGGAAAGTCTGAAGCTTGACCTTCATCAAGATTAACAACTACTTCCTCAATCGAAGCTAATGCTTCTTGTGATGAGGGATAAACTTCAAGTAATCTGGCAGCATCTATGATTTTACTTTGTTGATCAAATATTACGTTTTGTTCTTGCTGATCTTTTAGCGAGACAGCAACAGTAGATATGACTGCACCACAGACAACACATAAACCAATTCCAACAAGAAGAATATTTTTAATGCTATCTTTCTGCATAAATGACCTTATTTCTTCGTTTTGTATTTTGCTTAACTACAAAATAATCAATTAGCGGTGAGGTTAAGTTTGCAAATAAAATTGCAAGCATCATTCCTTCTGGAAAAGCAGGATTTACAACTCGAATTAGAACAACCAAAATTCCTATAGTAAATCCGTATATCCATCGTCCGTTATTTGTATGTGAGCCTGAAACTGGCTCTGTTGCCATGAATACCATTCCAAAGGCATAACCACCAACAACCATATGCCACCAAAATGGCATCGAAAACATAGGATTGGTATCACTTCCAATGATATTAAAAAGCATAGAGGTGAGTATTGTGCCTAATAAGACTCCCGAAATAACTCTCCATGATGCAACTCTTGTAAAAAGCAGTACTGCTAAACCAACTAAAATTGCAAGCGTTGAAGTTTCCCCAATAGACCCAGGTATAAAACCTAAAAATGCATTTGACCAGTTATAAGATTCTGGAAGAAATTGATAACCAGACTCAGCTGAAAGACCTAAAATGGTGGCAGCGGAGTAACCATCAACAGCGACCCAGGATAAGTCACCAGACCAAGATGCAGGGTATGCGAAGTATAAAAAAGCTCTTCCTGTTAAAGCTGGATTTAAAAAATTCTTACCTGTTCCGCCAAAGATTTCTTTTCCTATTACGAGCCCAACAGTTATGCCCAAGGCAACCTGCCAGAGAGGTGCATTTGGAGGACATGATAGTGCAAATAAAACTGTTGTTACAAAAGCACCTTCACTGATTTCATGGCCTCTTACAACAGCAAAAATAGCTTCCCAAAAAATTCCTACAATAAAGGTTACTAAGTAAATTGGCATGAAGAAAACTGCACCGTAAGCGATACAGTCAAAAATATTATTTGGATTTAAACCAGAAACTAATTCAATAATTGGCCAATGCCAATCTTTTGCAAATTCTTGGCCTGCAGCATTTAAAGCATCTATTGCTATCAAAGATTGATAACCTAAGTTGTACATTCCAAAAAACATTGTTGGGAACGTTGCCATCCAAACAATAGCCATGACTCTTTGGATATCTGAACCATCTCTAACATGAGTAATTCCAGAAGTTTTTCTTGAAGATGAATAAAATAAATTTTCAAAAACATCAAATAATGGAAAATATTTTGACCACGCACCATCTTTTTGAAAATTTGGCTTGGTTTTATCTAAAAAATTTCTTAACGGATCAGACATTTTTTTATCCCTCGTCCTCTATTATTTTTAAATTTTCTCTCAGGATAGAACCAAAGTCATATTTACTGGGACAGACATACGTAGCAAGACTTAAATCTTCCTCATCAAACTCCAAGATACCTAGATCTTGAGCTTCTTCTGTATCTCTTAGAACAATGCTTTTTAATAGTTGAGTTGCCATTATGTTGAAAGGCAAAACATCTTCGTATACACCAATTGGAACAATTGCTCTATCTGCACCATTCATCGACGTAGTAAACTTCAAAGGATTAATTTTTTCAAAAAATTTAGTGAAAAAAACTGGTAAAAAAGAATGTTTCTTCAAATCCGGTCTAAACCAGTTAAATAATTCTCTATCATCATCTTCAACTTCTCTTAGAACTGATATTTGATTATGAAAATGACCAACAAAAGACTCATTTTCAGCAGCATTCCGGCCAGATAATACTGATCCAGAAACAACTCTATTCGGCCCTTGCAGAAGCTTATCTTTCATTATTTCTGTTACATCAGCACCGCTTATAGTCTCAAGTAGAAAGGGAGTCTTCACTTGAGGACCTGCAACGCTTAAAAGCTTCTTAAATGATAATCTACCAAAATTAAACATATACCCAATTTGACAAACATGTTGATAATTTATTGTCCAAACAGATTTATTCCTTCCTAATGGTGAAATGTAATGTATTTGTGTACCTACGTTTCCAGCGGGGTGTAAATCATTAAACTCATAAAGCTTTACTTTATCGCTTTCAACGAAGAGATTAGAACCTATTTTCGAAGAAATATGCACATACTTAGATGTTATTAAAGATAAAATTTCCAGGCCTTTATTAAAATCATTAAGATTTTGTTTAATAAATATTTCTGGATCAAAAGAAAGAGGATTTGTGTCCAAACAAGAGATGAATATTTCATCAACATTTTCGTCAACATTAGGAACTTTTGAAAACGGTCTTTTCTTTAAATTAGTCCATAATCCGCTGTCAATTAAAATGTCTCTTACATTATCCTTCTTAAGTTCAAAATTTGAGGGGTTTTCTATGAAAATTTTTTCTTCACTATTGTCATTACATTCAATTACTAAAGATTCAAAAGCTCTTCTCTCGCCTCTATTAATCTCAATTACTTCTCCTGATACAGGTGCAACTAGGAATAAACCTGGAATTTTTTTATCCTCTAATAATTTTTGACCCTTTTTAACTTGATCACCAATTTTAACAAGCATTGTAGGTTTTAAGTCATGGTAGTCTTTTCCAAGAACTGCTACTTTCTTAGTAAGATAATTAGTAATTGCTAAATCGGTAATCTCGCCGGAAATAGGAATATCTAAACCTTTCGATATATTGATACTTCTCATTATAAAAAGTAAGGGAGTCGCTTATATTTAATTCCTGCTAGACTTTTAATTACTCTTAAAAGTTGGATACAGTAACCAAGTTCATTGTCATACCAGGCATAAATAACTATTTGTTTGTCATCGCAGATAGTTGCTTCAGAATCAATTACGCAAGCATACCTACTTCCAACTAAATCAGATGAAACTATCTCTGAAGAATTAGTAAAATCAATTTGGTCTTTGTATATAGAATGAAAAGCTAATTGTCTGAAATATTCATTTGCCGTTTCTTTGTCATTTAAAGATTTGTTTAGCGAAAGTTTAAGGATTGCTAATGATACATTGGGAGTAGGAACTCTAATTGCATTTGCAGTTAGTTTTCCTTTTAAGTTTGGAAGAATCTGACTGACAGCAGAAGCAGCTCCGGTTTCCGTAATAACCATATTCAAAGCGGCACTTCTTCCTCTTCTAGATTTTGAATGGTAATTATCTATTAAATTTTGATCATTGGTGTAGGAATGAATTGTTTCAACATGTCCATTAATTATTCCATAATCATCGTCTAGAGCTTTTAAAAGAGGAACAATTGCATTTGTTGTACATGACGCAGCACCAACAATCTTATCTGTATTGTTTAGGTCACTTTCATTTACTCCATAAACAATATTTTTTAAAGGAGGTTTAGTGGGAGCTGTTAAGAGCACCTTACTAACTCCCTTCGATTTTAAATGTTCTGATAAACCTTTCTCATCTCTCCAAGCTCCCGAATTGTCAATTATTAAAGCATTTTCTATTCCGTATTTTTTGTAATCTATATTAGATGGATCTCCATCTATAAATCTAATTAGATTTCCGTTGATCACCAATCCATATTCATCTAAATCTACCCTTATAGTCCCTTTAAAATTTCCATGAACAGAATCTCTTCTCATTAATTCGGCTCTTTTGAATAAGTCATCATCACTTTTTTTTCTGACAACTATTGCTTTCAAGGATAATGTTTCCCCTGAGCCGGTATCTTCAAGTAAAAGTCTTGTAATTAATCTTCCAATCCTTCCAAACCCAAACAAAACTATGTCTTGAGGTTTTTGAAGCACTGGATTTTTATCACCAATAGCATCTACAACTTGTTCTTTAACAAATTCCTCAAGGGATAAAGATTTAGAATCGAACATATATCCCGCAGCGATAATGCCTACATCTATTTCGCAAGGACCAAGGTCTAGATCGTTAAGTATGTTTATCACCTCGAATGATTCAAATTCACTGAGCTCATTTTTTTCAGTTTCTCTCACCAATCTATGCTCTTGCATAATTTGAGATACAGATAAAGTTATTAGAGGATTTCCGTACAGAAGTATTCTTACGTTTTGTTCCCTGTGAAGATTTCCGATCAAGGGAATCATCTTTTCCACTAAAGATTGTCTTTTAATCCAATCGGAAAGATAGTCATTAGGTTTAGATCTATCTCTTTTATCTGGATTTTGATCAGATTTTGTTGAAGCCATCTAAATTTGTTTTATAAAGATGCGTAGTTGCTTAAATGGTAATCAGAATTTCCGTATAAAGTTCTTATTGTAGTTAGCCTTTTAAAATAATGACCAATGTGCATTTCATCCGTAACACCCATTCCACCGTGAAGTTGAATTGACTCTTCTCCTATGTGTTTACCGGATAGTCCAATTTGATATTTTAATGAAGCCAATGCTTTCTTTTTATCCTCAGTATTATCGTTCATTTTTGCAGCACACATTACTAACAAAGATTTAGATTGCTCATAATGCATAAAATTATCAACCATTCGATGCTGTAAGGCTTGAAACTGACTTAATTTTTGTTCGAATTGTTCCCTAGTTTTAGTATATTCAAGCGTCATTTCGTTCATTTTACCCATGATGCCAACTGCTTCAGCGCATATACCTAATGTAGCAAGATCGATTGCATTTTCTATAGTAGAAAAGCCTGCATCAATCTCGCCTAATAAAGAATCTTTTGGAACTGATACATTTTCAAGAGTTAATTCAGATGCTTTACCACCATCAATAGTAGAATAATTTCTAAGAGAAACTCCTTTACTGTTAACATCCAGTAGAAAAAGTGAAATACCTTTTTCATCGCATTGATTGCCTGATGTCCTAGCAGATACGATTAATGTGTCCGAAGCAGATGCATTATGAACTAATGCTTTATAACCATCTAAAACATATCCATCATCAGATACCGTTGCTTTAGTTAAACAGTCCGATAAATTAAATCTACTTTGAGGTTCTATATATGCAAAAGTAGTAATTTTCTCTCCACTTATCATTGGATGTAAATAATTTAATTTTTGCTCATCAGAACCTAAATCAGCAAGGATTCTCCCAGACAAAAGAATTGATGGAACATAAGGTTCTACAATGAGACCCTTACCCAAATTCTCCATAATGACCATAACATCAACAGGCCCGCCATTATATCCGCCATCATCTTCAGAAAATGGCATACCCAACCAACCTAAACTTCCAAAAGTTTTCCAATTCTCTTCATTGAAACCCTTTTCTGAATCTAGGTATTTCTTTCTATCATCGAAAGTGTATTCTCTTTCAATAAACTGATTGATACTGTCTTGAAGAAGTTGTTGTTCTTCTGTAAGTGAAAAATCCATATCTCAACCTTGATTTGTTTATAAACCTAGAACTGCTTTTGAAATTACATTTCTCTGAATTTCGTTGCTCCCACCGTAAATAGATACTTTTCTATAATTAAGGTAGTGAGGCATAACTGGTGCAGCGAAGTCAGGACCAATTCTTGATTCATTTGAAGCCAAATCTTCTTCGGTCATGAAAGGATGAGCATAATATCCTACTGCTTCAACAAATAAGTCAGATAATTCCTGTTGAAGATCAGTACCAAGAATTTTTAATATTGATGATTCTGGACCCGGATGACCTCCAGCAGACATAGCAGCTAGAGTTCTTAGTTCAGTATATTCGGCTGCAGTAAGTTTTATTTCTAAACGATCCAGCTTTGCCATAAACATTGCATCATCTCGAAGGGATCCCTCACCTACTTGGATTTGAGTAGTGATATCTCTTAGCCTGTCTAATTCTCTTTTTAGCGATGGAATTCCTGCGATACCAGTTCTTTCATGAGCTAAAAGGAATTTGGCAATACTCCACCCAAAACCTTCTTCACCAACTAAATTGGTAACTGGGACTTCAACATTGTCAAAATAAACCATATTAACTTCGTGAGTTCCATCTATCGTGATAATAGGCTTAACTTCTACTCCAGGTGTTTTCATATCGATTAACAGGAAACTTATACCTTCTTGTTTTTTTCCGCTGCTATCGGTTCTTACTAGACAAAAAATCCAGTCGGCATGCTGAGCTAATGTAGTCCAAGTTTTAGCTCCATTTACTACATAAACGTCACCTTTCCTTTCTGCTTTAGTTTTCAGAGAAGCTAAATCAGAACCGGAACCTGGCTCAGAATAACCCTGACACCACCAGATATCTCCATTAAGGATTTTTGGTAGATGAAATTCTTTCTGTTCGTCTGAACCAAAAGTGTAAACAACAGGTCCACACATGTTCACGCCAAAAGGCATCAAAGTTGGAGTGTTAGCTGCAGCTAATTCGTTTTGAAATATATGTTTTTGTGTAACTGACCAACCAGTACCACCAAGTTCTTCTGGCCAATTAACAGCTAGCCAGCCTTTGTCGTTTAAGATTTTATGCCATTTGACAGTATCTTCTTTACTTAAAGGAATACCTTGGTCTTGCTTCTCTTTTATTTCAGAAGGATAATTTTGATCAATAAAAGTTCTAACCTCTTGTTGAAATTCTTGATCTTCTTTAGAAAATGATAAATTCATTAAAACACCTCTATAGTTTAGGGCAAAATAGACGACGTCATTATACACAATGTAGAGGGATCTTAATAAGCAGAAACTAATGAATTTAGATCAAAAAAATATAATAATTTTTGAAAATAAATACCAGTTGGATAGGTATAAGGAATCTAATCCATCCTTTTTTGAAAATTTAGAAATTTTAACAGATCTTGAAATTCTACCGTATGATAATTTTTCTCCTGATCCTTCTCTTCTAGGGAGCCGCATAGAAACGCTGAGATTATTAATTGAAGAAGAAATTAGCTTTGCCTGCACTGCCTCATCAATCATTCAGCCTTTATTTGATAAAAAATATATCTTTGAAAAAACATTTCAAATATCAAAAAATCAACAGATTGATTTAAAGAAACTGACTAAATTTTTAAGTAACTCTGGTTACGAAAGGGAAGATTTAGTAGTAAAGAACGGACAATACGCCATAAGAGGATCTGTAATAGATATATTTCCTAGTAATTCAAAGCTACCTATTAGAATTGATCTTTTCGATGACGAAGTTATTTCTATAAAGTATTTCAAAAATGAAGATCAAATCACATTTAAAGAAATCGATTCATATAAATGTATTGCAGCTAAAGGATATGAATTAACAGACAAATCAATTGATATATTCAAAAAAAATTGGAGGAATACTTTTCAGTCAGACGGACCCGTCTTTGACAGTATCTTGAAAGGTAAAAATTTAGAAGGATTAGAACATTATTTACCTTTATTTTTTTATGAGAGAACTTTTTTTGATGATTATTTTAAAAATTATAAAATTATCTTCGTTAATAAAGCAAAAAAATATCTCTCAGATTATTGGGAGCTAATAAGTGAAAGATACGAAGATTTTAAGCTAGACATTGACAGACCTCCCCTTCCTCCTGAAATTCTATTTAATACCCTAGATGAAATTTCTTTATTAAATTCAGAGAATTTAAACTTAAACATTCAAAGTAGAAAAGACGAATCCACTATCAAAGAAACTTACACCTATGAAAGATTTTCTGTAACCGAGAATATTGCTTTTGAAATGGATTCCAAAGTGGTTCATTTGGACCATGGAGTTGGAATTTATAGAGGATTAAAAAAATTAAACAACACAGAATGTTTAATTATTGAGTTTGATCAAGGAGATTTAATTTATTTGCCTGTTCACTCCATGAATCTTCTTTCAGCTTATGTAGGAATGGATGAAATAAAATTAGATTCAATAAGAAAGAGTAAATGGAATCAAAAAAAACAAAAAACATTTGAAAAAGCATACGATTTTGCTGCTCAATTAATAGAGTCTGAAGCAAAAAGATCAAACTATAAAAGATCACCTTTGGAAATAAATAAGAATGATTATCAGGATTTTATTGAAAATTTTCCATATGAACTCACACCAGATCAACTTAAATGTTCTCGTTCTCTAATGAACGACTTTAGTTCTAATAAAATGATGGATAGATTAATTTGTGGAGAAGTTGGTTTTGGTAAGACAGAGATGGCTCTGAGAGCATCATACATATCTCACATCAATGGTTTTCAAGTTTGTATGATGGTTCCTACAACAATTCTTGCGGAACAACATTATGAAACTTTTAAAAAAAGATTTTTAAAATGTGAAGTAGATGTAGTTTTATTAACCAGAAATCTATCTGCTCAGGAAAAAAAGGATGTTTACTCAAAGATCTTGAATCAGCCCAACCTAATTGTGATTGGCACTCATGCACTGATGAATAATAAATTAGATTTTAATAATGTAGGTCTATTAATAATTGATGAAGAACACAAATTTGGAGTGAAGCAAAAAGAAAAGATTAAATCATTAAAAGCACAAATAGATGTAATGTACTTATCAGCGACCCCAATTCCTCGAACATTAAATCTTGCGTTAACTGATCTAAAAGATTTTTCTATCATTGCATCACCTCCTCACGGAAGGAAACCAGTTGAAACAATTGTTTCAAGAGAATCAAAGTCCTTTATCAAAGAGGCAATTCGTCGTGAAACATTGAGAGGCGGACAAACATTTTATGTGTGCAACAGAATCCATAAGTTAGAAGAGGAAAAATATAAATTAACCCAAATATTCCCTGATAAATATATCGATATCGTTCATGGTCAAATGGACTCACTTAAGATAAAGGAAATATTAGATAATTTTAAAGAAGGAAAAATTGATGTTCTTATCTGCACAACTATTATAGAAAGCGGAATAGACATTCCCAATGCAAATACACTAATAGTTAAGGATGCAGATAATTTTGGTTTATCGCAACTTCATCAACTAAGAGGAAGAGTTGGTAGATCTCTAACACAAGCGTATGCATATTTTTTTACGAGTGAATTCAAAGATATAAAAGGTAAGGCAAAGGAGAGAATTACAGCCTTACAATCGACAGATTCTTTTAATGCTGGGCTTGCATTAGCAATGAGAGACCTGGAAATAAGAGGCGCGGGGGAGATCTTAGGAGAAAAGCAAAGTGGTTTAGTTAATGACGTTGGTTTAAATCTTTTCAGTGAAATGATAAAAAAGGCTAAATATCTATTAAAGGGAATGCCTGAGGATAAAATAATAGATACATCTATTAATTTGAACATTCCAGCATACATAGAGAACGATTATCTGCCACAAGCTGAGCTTAGACTTGAAATATATAAAAGATTGGCAGAATGTAAAACACAAGCCGAATTAATGGCCTTAAAAGATGAAATTATTGATAGATTTGGTCCGGTTTCAGAAACTTTTCAAAACCTTATAGAACTCACTAAACTGAAGATAATTTCCATGCCTCTAATGATAAAAAAAATAATAGGATCAAGAAAAAGAATTGAATGTACTTTTGATTCTGCGTCTCCTATTTTGATTGATGATAAGTCCAATAACTTATTAGTTTTTAATCCTGAAGAAGATAATTCAATTTTATTTTTGCAAGATACGTTTTCAACAATAATATCTAACCTGAAATTAGATGAAGCTGGTTAATTTTTTTTTCCTTTTGATATCTTTTAGTCTCTTTTCAATTGAGAAAAGACAACTAAATGTAGATTTTCTTAATGATGATGAGTACAGGATTGACTTAATTTTTGTTAAGTACTTAAAAGATGAAGACTTAAAAGAAACCTTTCAAGATCCAATTCCAAACTTTGACAGATTTTTTATTACCCTTAATGAATACCAATATCCAAATTTTGATGTTGCTCCTAAAAATTTTGAAATTTTAAAAGAAAATCAGTCCATAGATATTCCTTTTATTGAAAAAGAGATACAAAAAAAGAAAACTGAGAACAATATCATTACCCGAAAAAGGGAATTTCCTAGACAAATATTTCAGATAGATAAAAGGGACGATAATTTAATGAAAGACTTTAAGGATTTAATCAGAAGGAGCAGATACTTTAGATTTATTGGAGAGCAATCTTGGTATCAACCCATACCTACAAAAGATAACTCGTTTGAAATATTTATTGATTCAGATATTGAAAGAGGGTCAAGGATTTTTGGCTTTTTAAAACCTTATAAAGGTAGATATTTACACACTGATGTCGAAATTTTTCTAGCTGAGCAAAAGGAAGATAAAGCAATATCAAACTTAGAAGAACCAAATAAAATAAATCAAAATATAGAAGGTTTTTTATTTAATGATTCAGGACTAGAATTTCAAGAAAAGGCCCTTCCTTATTTACAAGAAGAAGAGTTAATGCCTATCTTTAAGTTAAAAGAATCTAGAAGACTTAGATCCGGAGAAATTAATTATTTCGATCATCCAAAATTTGGATTACTTCTTTTAATTACAAAGCCAGATTAGTTTTTTCTAAACTCTGAAGATGCTCTTTAAGTGCTTTTTTAATTATTAAGTGATCTGAATCATCAGAATCAAATTTTTCTAATTTTTGATTAGCCTGACTTAAATTTAACCATGGTCCTTTTGAAAATAATCTTTCCTTAATAAATTGAGAAAAATCTTCATTTTCTTCTTCAGATAATAAATCAGGTTTCTCTAGAGCTATAATTCTTGATGCTAATTCTCTATATCTGCTGTCTTCAAATCCTTCCTTTAATTTTGCTTTATCTTGCCATGTTGATATGTGAAATTTTTCCATCCAGAGTCTGTCAGAATCACTTGGAAATCTTTCATATATAGCTTGATCAACATATTTTGGAGGTGGATAACTCTTTTGTTTTTTTAATAATAACTCGGAGAGTCTTTCTGAAAATTCAAAGTTTTCTTTTATTAAAAGTGCTCTTCTTGTTAATTCTTTAATTGATAGGTCTAAATATGAAGAGGGTCTTGAAACAGTATGTAAGGGAACAATTGGCATACTTTTATTAATTGAAACCAATTTAAAAGCTCCGCCTTGAGTTCCTAATTGTTCTAAAAGTTCATGATCCTTAAGATTAAACAATTCTTCCGGATTGAAATACAAATCACAAACAATTATTTGATTTTGATTAGATTTATTTTGACCGCAAGGATAAATTGGATAAACATATTTATTTCTTCGAACTACCTCTCCCATTAAACAAAATTTTTCAGATCTTAAAATATCTAAGTTTCCTTTCTTAGATGAACCTTGAATAAAAATTTTCCACGCTTCGGGGGCTTTATCTTTAATAATTTTTCCAAGCTCAACCATCAAAATACAATCCTCTAAAGCATCATGAGCACCTTCTGAAGAAATACCGTTTGCTTCAGCTAAGTCACTCAGTCTAAGACTCAAATCACCATTTTCATTTTTCCCCGTTCTTATTTCATCTGAATAAAAATTTGCTAGTAATTGGAACAACACATACATATCAGCTCTACCATTATTATTAGTATTAGTTAAATATGGATCCAACAAATACCAATAAAATTGTCTTCTTAGTAATTCTTCATCAAATTTATGACCGTTATAAGTAATATGAACTAAATTAGATGAATCGGCCCATTGTTGCCAAGTTGAGTGAATCTCTTTGATTAGATCATAATGAGTCTTATTGCAATTTGCATTAAGAGTAGAAATCTTTTTATGAGTGAAATAGGCTCCTGGATCAGGAACTACCCATGGAAGGATTTGACATTCATCATCAATAGAATCAATTTCTTGAAAATTTTCTGACGTTAAAATAGAACCAATTTGAATAATCTGAGAGAAGTTTATATTTAGCCCTGTTGTCTCAGTGTCATTGAAAACAAAAGAGACATTCTTTTCAGGCATGGTTACTTAAAATAAGCGTTTTCAGTATGAGAGTGATCGGTTGAATCTATAATTCCAGTAATTTCAGGAACATTTTCTATGAGAGTTTTTTCGACGCCATCTTTAAGTGTAACGTCAATCATACTGCAACCTTGACATCCACCACCGAATTGCAGGACAGCTTTATTATCCTCTAGAACTTCAACCAAACTAACCTCTCCTCCATGCGATGCTAATGAAGGATTAATCTCGCTATGCAAATAAAAATTAATCTTATCTTCAATAGAACTCTCATCTGACAAGAAAGGAGTTTTTGATTTTGGAGCTCTAATTGTTAATTGACCTCCAAATTTGTCTGGATTGTAGTCAACCTTTGCACCTTCAAGGTAAGGAAGACTTTTTTCATCTAAAAATACACTAAAAAATTCATAACTTTGAGAAAAGTCGGTTGGTTCTTGTTCTCCTGGCTTGCAATACACAATACATGTTTCAGCCCTATTCGACCCAGGATCAGAAACAAAAATTCTTATATTGGTATCTTTATCTTCAGAATCCTTCAATAGATTACCTAAATAATCTTCTGCACCTTTTGTTATTTCAACAATATTTGACATTAAAGTTTTGCATCAAGTTCAGGAACAGCAGTGAATAGGTCAGCGACTAATCCATAATCAGCTACCTGAAATATTGGAGCGTCCTCATCTTTATTGATTGCTACTATAACTTTACTATCCTTCATTCCAGCTAAGTGTTGGATTGCTCCAGATATTCCAACAGCAATATAAAGGTTAGGTGCAACAATTTTTCCTGTTTGCCCTACTTGGTAATCGTTCGGAACAAACCCAGAATCTACTGCAGCTCTAGATGCTCCTATTGCGGCTCCTAATTTATCAGCAACAGATTCAAGAATTTTGAAATTATCTCCATTTTGCATACCACGTCCTCCAGAAATAATTACATCTGCTGCAGTTAATTCAGGTCTATCCGATTCTGCAATTTCTTCTTTAATAAATTCTGATATTCCAAGATTATGATTTTCTTGAAGGTCAACAACTTCTGCACTTCCATCATTCTGAGCAGCATCAAAAGCAGTTGTTCTCACTGTAATTACTTTTTTTGAATCGCTGTTTTGAACAGTTGCAATACAATTACCAGCATAAATTGGTCTTTCGAAAGTATCGCTAGACTCAATTGCCGTTATATCAGATATTTGAGAAACATCTAAAAGTGCAGAAACTCTTGGCATAAAATTTTTACCATTAGTTGTTGCTGGTGAAAGTATGTGTGTGTAGTCAGCAGAAATTGCAACAATTAAGTCCGCAACGTTCTCAGCCAGGCAATGTTCGTATTCTTGAGAATCCGCTACCAGAACCTTTGATACGCCTGATATTTTTGTTGCTTGATCTTTTGCCCCAGAACAATTAGATCCAGCAACAAGAACGTGGATATCACCTTCTAAATTAGTGGCAGCAGTTACAACGTTATTCGTTGATGCTTTTATCTCTTCATTATCGTGTTCAGCTATTACAAGTATGCTCATGTTATTACCTTTGCTTCGTTTTTAAGTTTATCAACTAAATCTTCAACAGTTTCTACAATTATTCCAGCTTCTCTGACAGGAGGAGGAGAAACTTTTAAAGTTTTATTCCTTGGCTCAATATCTACTCCCAATGATCCCGCGTCTATGACGTCAAGAGGCTTTTGCTTTGCTTTCATTATATTTGGTAAAGATGCGTATCTTGGTTCATTTAACCTTAAGTCTGTTGATACTATACAAGGAAGGTTTACAGATATAGTTTGCAAGCCGCCATCAACTTCTCTAGTTACAACTGCTTTTTCACCTTCAATTTTTAATTCAGAAGCAAAAGTTGCTTGAGCAAAGCCACTAAGAGCTGCCAGCATTTGAGATGTTTGATTATTATCTCCATCAATAGCTTGCTTGCCTAAAATAACTAAATCAGGGGATTCCTTCTCTACAACTCCTTTTAAAAGCTTTGCAATTGCCAAAGGTTCTACCTCGACGTCAGTTTCTACTAAAATAGCTCTATCAGCTCCCAACGCTAGAGCTGTTCTTAATTGTTCTTGTGATGCTGAAGAACCTACTGTTACTGCAATTATTTCACTGGCGGTACCAGCTTCCTTTAATCTTACTGCCTCTTCTACTGCAATTTCGCAAAAAGGATTTATAGCCATTTTCACATTATTTAAATCTACGCCAGATTCATCAGCTTTTGGCCTAACTTTAACGTTGTAATCAACAACTCTCTTTATTGGAACTAAAACTTTCATAATTTTTATATAGTGACAAGGCGGAATATTACAAGAACTACATATTCTAAAGGATTTGCTACTTGAAAGTAAGTCTTTAGAATACTCAAATATATTTGTAGGTATGGAACAAAATCAAGTTGAAAGAGACATCATGGAATACGATGTCCTTATTGTAGGTGGTGGCCCATCCGGTCTGTCGACTGCAATAAAGTTAAAACAATTAGCTGCTGAAAAAAATGCAGAATTAAGCGTATGCCTTATCGAAAAAGGCTCTGAAATAGGAGCCCATATATTATCTGGTAACTGTTTTGAGCCTAGAGCTCTTGATGAACTTATTCCCGATTGGAAAGAAAAAGGAGCTCCTCTGAATTCACCGGCAACAAAAGATGTTGTTAAATTCCTAATTAATAAAAATTTATCATTCAATATACCCTTTCCTTCATTCTTGATGCCTAATTTCAATAACCATGGCAACTATGTGATGAGTCTTGCTAATTTATGCAGATGGTTAGGAACTCAGGCAGAAAACATGGGAGTGGAGATTTTTCCAGGATTTACTGCGGCAGATGTAATTATAGAAAATGATACAGTTAAAGGTATTCTAACTGGTGAAATGGGTATTTCTAAAGATGGTGAAAAAAAACCTTCTTACCAACCCTCCATGGAATTAAGAGCAAAATACACAATATTTGCTGAAGGATGTAGAGGTCATTTAGGGAAAAAACTCATTGCAAACTATGAATTAGATAAAGACAAAGATCCTCAACATTACGGTATCGGATTCAAGGAGGTATGGGATGTCCCATCTGAAGTACATTCAGAAGGCACTGTAATGCACACCTTTGGCTGGCCAAGTAAATCAAAAGCTGGTTCCTATTTTTACCATGGAGAAAATAATCAGGTCTACATTGGCTTAGTTGTTCCACTTGATTATTCAAATCCACATTTAAGTCCATTTGATGAATTCCAACAATGGAAACAACATAAAGACATTAAAAAAATCTTAGAGAATGGAACAAGAGTAGCTTATGGAGCCAGAGCACTCATAAAAGGAGGTTATCAATCTAGACCGAAAATGACTTTTCCTGGTGGACTTATTGTCGGCGACAATGCTGGAACATTAGTTTTTACTAAGATTAAAGGCACTCATACGGCAATGAAATCTGGAATGCTTGCCGCAGAATCAGTATTTGATGCAATTCAAGATAATAATCTAGATGCTGATTTAGAAACATATGAAGAAAAATTTGAGTCATCTTGGATACAAACTGATTTATATAAATCTAGAAATATGACCCCTCTTTTGCATAATTATGGAACTTGGGTTGGAGGTATTTTAATGGCCATCGAGCAATTCCTATTTAGGGGTCGTTATCCGTTTACATTAACCCACAAAACACCTGACTATGCATGCATGAAAAAAGCTAGTGAGTGTGAAAAAATAGATTATCCAAAACCCGATGGAAAAATTAGCTTTGATAAACTATCTTCTGTTTTTCTTTCAAATACTAATCATGAAGAAGATCAACCCTGTCACCTAACACTGAAAGATTCTTCTATCCCCATTAATGTTAATCTACCGATTTATGATGAACC
Organism: uncultured SAR86 cluster bacterium; assembly: GCA_902604535.1. GTDB lineage: Bacteria > Pseudomonadota > Gammaproteobacteria > Magnimaribacterales > AG-339-G14 > CACNYO01. The sequence continues at coordinate 27,744 of CACKZK010000006.1, read as the reverse complement.
AGCCCAAAGATATTGCCCTGCTGGTGTCTATGAAGTAGTTGAGAAAGACGGAGAACACAGATTTCAGATTAATGCTCAAAATTGTGTTCATTGTAAAACTTGTGATATCAAGGACCCTAGCCAAAATATAGTTTGGATAACTCCAGAAGGTATGGGTGGTCCTAACTATCCAAATATGTAGTCAGTCCAATTTTCCAAGCGAAAATTCTTTATCGTTACTTTTAATAAATAATTCTTTATCTCTTTCGTAGGATTCGTCTACTAATTGATAAAAAACATTTCTACTGATCAGCCCTTCTAAGTTTTTTCTTACCTTCAAATAAGGCGATGGCTCTTGTGTATCTTTGTCAATTTCAACTCTTAACTTATCTAGAGTATCTAAAAGAACGATATCACCAACATTGGTCTTGAATAAAAAAACTTCTTTATTGTTTTTAATTTCTTTTTGGTAGGTAACGATAACGAAAGGCTTATCTTCAACTTCAATCTTAATTTTTTCTACAGGAGTAACAAGATAGTAATTTCCATCCTCATCGAATCTAAGAACCGTGCTGAATAAATTAACCATTTTTTCGCGGCCTATAGGAGAATCCAAAAAATACCATTTTCCATCTCTGGATATTTTCATCTGAACGTTTTCACATAAAGGAGGGTTCCAATCATCTACCGGAGGAAGTGAACCTTTATTTTGAAGCTTTAAAATGTCACTAAATAATTGAGCAGATGTTTTTGGTACAGATTTCATTACAAAGTTAATAAATAAAAAGAACTAATTATAAAAACGATACCAGTAAATTTGTAAATCCATGGAATGAAATTATTAAATTTATACAAAAATCCTTTACTTGTAAGCAATAAAGATAAAAATGCAAACCACATAAAAGTACTAATCGCGATGAATACAGCATAAAAAATTAAGACGTTTAAAGAAGTATCAATACTTACAATTGCAAAAAATAAAGTAATCGTAAACGTACTTGCCTGAAAATTGAGAAGATTTGTCATAAATCCAAGGGTGAAATTTTTAGTACTTGTTTGTGTTGCTCTTTCTAATGGTCGGTTAGTAAAAAAAGAAGAAATTCCCAAATACATTAAATACAAAATAGCTATAGGTTTAAGGATAATAAATATATTTTCTTGATATCTCATAATTAATTCCATTCCAAAAATTGAATACAGACAATGAAAAAATTCACTGGTAGCAATACCTAAAGCAGTAAAAATAGAATCTCTTCTTGAAGATGAGAGAGATTGTCTCAGTACAACAGCAAAATCAGGTCCAGGGCTAATAACCGCAACAAGATGAATGGAAGCAATTAAAAGAAATTCAGTCAAAATATCAGAGGTTCTATTTCTAAATTAATGTTGTAGTTCTCCAAGACAGAGGACTGAATATATGAGGCAAGATCAAGAATATCCTCCGAATTTTCTGACATATTCTCTAAAACTAGCGAGTGTTTTTCAGACACCTGTGCATCATTCAATGTAAAACCTTTTAGGTTCAATGATTCAATTAAAAAAGCCGCTGAGATTTTTACTTTATTATCTAAATAAGAATAAAATTTGATGCTTGGAAGTATTAGTTTTATTTTTTCCAATTCATCCGATGAGATAATAGGATTTTTAAAAAAGCTACCAACATTTGGATGTTCTTTTGGATCTGATATTTTAGCTTTTCTTATTTCTAGGATATGTTTTCTAATAATAAACGGAGAAACTCCTTCTGCATTTAAAAAATTTAAATCTTCATAATCTAAATTTGGATAAAAATCTTTGGTTAATTTGAATTTAACTTTTACGACAATTAGAAAGTCTTTATCTTGAAATATGCTTTGTCTGTATGAAAATTTGCAATCATTATTTGTAAAGCTAACAAGGCAGTTTGATTCCATATCAAAACAAATGACTTCTTCAATAAAATTGGATACTTCGCTTCCATAAGCTCCAATATTCTGAATAGGAGCAGCTCCAATGCTTCCAGGTATACCTGATAAATTCTCTAATCCAGAATATCCTTTATCTAAGGACCAGAACACAAAATCATCCCAGTTTTTACCTGCTCCAACAGTAATTAAATTATCCTCGATCGTTATTTCATTAAATGAAATTTTTATTACAAGTTTGTTAAGGAAATTAGGTAAGACAACGTTTGATCCCTCTCCAAGGATGCAAAAATTAATTTTTTTTGTTGAGGTAAAATTTTTAATATTTTTTAAGTCTTCGAGATCAAAAATTTCTATAAAAAACTTAGCAGTAGAATCAATTTTTAAAAGATTATTTTCTTTTAAGCTATAGGATCTTTTTATTTTATTTGATAATTTCATTTGCTCTAATCAAATCTTCTTCCGTATCTATACCAAAGCTGCTCGTAGAAGATGATTTAAATGCTTTTATTTGATGCCCGTTATCTAAAGCTCTCAATTGTTCTAAACTTTCTCTAATTTCGTTTTCAGATTGCTCATATTTAACGAATTTTTTTAAAAATTCACATCTATAGGCATATATTCCAAGATGATGATAAATAGAATTTGATGATTTGAAGTCTCTTGAAAATGAAGTAGCAATATTATCGATCACATTAATTTTCACTGCATTAGTATCATCTATATCTTCTTTTTTAAGGACTTTGTATAAGGTTGCCATTTCGAAATCATCATTATAATTGCGTATCAAAGTGTTGATGTCCTCATGAGATATAAATGGCTCATCTCCTTGAACGTTAATTATTAAATCCTCTTCATGACATTTTATTTTTGTTACTGCTTCATGGATTCTGTCTGTGCCTGTTTTATGATCTATTGAAGTCATAATCACTTGTCCGTTAAATTTTAAAACTTGATCTCTTATCTTCTCGGAATCTGTAGCAATAAATATAAAGTCAGCATCAGATTTCTTACAAGATTCATGCACCCATTGAATCATTGGCTTATCACCAATTTTCTTTAACGGTTTACCGGGTAATCTAGAAGAGAACCATCTAGCAGGTATCACTACATAATTCATTTAGATTTAATTTCGGCTAAAAAATCTTGTTCAAAGTTATCTGACACTTCAGCCTCTATCTTTAAATACCAATAATTCGTATGATCTAGAAATGAGCATTTTATTGCATCTTTTTCTGTCATTACAGTAGGTTGATTATCCATAATTTCAAAATCTACACTGTGAAAGTCATGATGATCAGGGAAAGCGTATTCTGATATGTTGAATCTCAGTTGTTTTAATAAATTGAAAAAATTAGATGGATTTCCAATTCCTGCAACCGCATTTACTTCTTTTTTTAAGGGCCAGTCGTAAATATCGTATTCCTTTTGGCTTTTCATATGAACCCACTTGAAAGGACGATATTTCATTTCATATTTTGCAACTGATGGCCATTTTCTATTTGAGCTAATCGTAAAATCGACTGTTTTAATTCTGGATTTTGGTTCTCTTAGTGGTCCTGCTGGAAGCAGTAGCTCGTTTCCAAACTTCCTATTTCCATCAATCATTAATATTTCTATATCTCTTCCAAGAGAAAAGTGTTGCAAACCATCATCGCTTAAAATGACATTACTATCTGTATTTTCCATGAGATGTTTAGCTGCTTGTATCCTATTGGGACCAATGACCACTGGACATTGCGAATTCTTAAACATAATAGCCGGTTCATCTCCAGAATCTTCAATTGGAGTCTCTGAGTTAAGTAGCAATGGATAGATCTTTGATTTGCTTAAGTAACCTCTTGAGATTATTCCAGGTTTAAGACCTTGTTTTTTAAGTAATTTGGCAAGGTAAATAATAATAGGAGTTTTTCCTGTGCCGCCAACTGTCAGGTTACCAACAACAATTGTGAGAAGATTAGGTTTCCATGAATTAAAAATTTGATATTTTTTTTGTCTATTAAAGATAAATTGGTAAATCCAAGAAAATGGAATAAGAAGTTTTGGCCAGAGACTATTTTCATACCATGCTTTTTCTAAGTTTGAGACATAGGATTTTGAAGCATCTATATTTACTAGTAGATCAGAACTCGATTCAGTATCAATATTTATTGAACCATCATCAAAATCAAATTGATTTCTATAGAGTTGAAAATAAGGACCTTCAGATAATATTAGTTGGCTATGCTTACCTCTTTCTACTACTTCCCCATTTTGAAGAACTAAAATTTCATCTGCTTGCTCTACTGTTGAAAGCCTGTGCGCAATAGTAATTGTAGTTTTACCTTCTTTTAAGTTAGCAATCGCATCTGTTATCAATCTTTCAGATTCAGAATCTAGAGCAGAAGTGGCTTCATCCAATATTAAGAAAGGTGAATTTTTTAAGATAGCTCTTGCAATGGCTATCCTCTGTTTTTGTCCTCCGGATAATAATGTTCCATTATCACCAATAACAGTTTTATACCCATCAGGAAAAGATTCTATGAATTGATGAGCATTCGCTTTTTTTGCTGCTTCATACACATCTTCTTCACTGGTATCGATATCTCCATAAAAAATATTATTAAAAATTGTGTCATTGAATAAAGTTATCTCTTGTCCTACGTAGGAAATTTGATCTCTTAAAGATTCCAGAGAAAGCTCTTCAATCCTAGTTCCATCCATAGAAATTCCACCCTCTGTGGCATCGTAAAATCTAGGAATTAGATTAATTATACTGCTTTTTCCTGCACCTGAGCTTCCAACAATAGCCAAATTAGAACCTTTTTCTAACTCAAAATTTATATTCTTGAGGGAATATTCTTCTGAACTTGGATATTTAAGGGAGACATTATCAAATTTTATTTTTCCTTCAGAATTCTCAATTTTTTTTAATCCATCATCTTTTTCAGGCGTTTCATCAATTTGCTTAAAAATATCTTCTGCTGCTGCAATACCTTTCTGGAACATAACATTAGTAGAAGATAATTGTCTGATAGGTTTTGCTAGCATTCCTGCACTACCAAAAAAAGCTATAAAAGTTCCTGATGACATTGATGTTATTACGGAGGGATCTAAAGCAAACCAAGTGATTAAAGCTAACGCAAGAGATATTATTAATTGAATGAGCGGAGAAGAAATTGAGTTTGTAGATTCTAATTTCAAATTTTGAATTCGATTTGCATCACTTGCCTCATTAAATTTATCAATTTCAAGATTTTCATTACCGAAAATTTTTAATTCTTTATGAGCATTTATAGATTCTGAACTAACATGAGTAACATCTCCCATTGCTGACTGAATTTTTTTACTAAGACGTCTTAATCTTTTCCCGGCAATAGAAACAATGAAGCCAATTAAGGGAGCTGCAATAACTAATACTAGAGTTAATTTCCAATTTAAGTAAATTAGATAACCTAATAGTCCTATTACTATCAAGCCTTCTCTTATGATAATTTTGACAGCGTCAGTAACTGCACTACTAACCTGCATTACGTTAAAAGTAATTCTAGATAATAAATGTCCACTCGAGGATTTATCATAAAAACTCACTGGCATTGAAATCAATGATTTGAATAAATCTACTCTCAAATTATGAATTAATTTATTCGAAATAAATGCCATAAAAAAATTTGAAAGATAAAAACCTATTCCTCTTATTATGGCTATGGCTATTAATGCAAGAGGTAAGATTGTTTGGACTGTTTCATTTGGATTTTCTATAAAATCAACTATTCGTCTTAACCATTCTGCTGCTCCTACTTGAGCTGCTGCAAATAATACAAATCCAAAAAAACTGATCAAAAAATAAGGAATGCTTGAAGAAACATAGCCAAAAAGACGTGTAAGATATGAAGTATTACTTTTCATGCCTAAAAAAGGGTTATTTTACCTTTTTAGAAGAATTTTATCTCTTAGCCCTGTATTAAATTAAGCTTACCTTGTTCGAGTATGTATTTTGATTTTGGCTTGAATTTCAGATTTTCATCGTGAGTAGCTATAACAACAGAAATATCAATTTCATTAAATACATCATCTATCAATTCCATTACTTCATCAGAAGTATTTCTATCTAAATCTCCTGTTGGCTCATCCATGACTAATAATTTTGGTTTATTAATTAATGCACGTGCAATTGCGCATCTCTGTCTTTCTCCACCAGATAGTTGATAGGGCAAGTGATCTTTTCTATCAGAAATTTTTAATTTCTCTATAAGAAAATTTGCAAAATCTTTATCAAGATTATGAGTTATAGATCCTGGGAGAATGATGTTCTCATGAAGAGAAAATTCTTCTAAGAGATGATGAGATTGAAAAACTACACCAATATCATTAAGCCTTAAATTTGAAAGCTCTTTATCCGATAAAGATTCTATAAGTTTGTCTGCAAAAATCATTGAACCATTAGATGGAATCTCTAGAGTACTTAAAATATTTAAGAGAGTGGTTTTTCCAGATCCAGACTTTCCATAAATAATTAATCTGTCGTTATCTTTTATTTCAAGATTAAGGTTAATAAGAGGGGAAATTAGATTTTCTCCAGTTTCATAATCTTTTCCAATGTCTTGTAATTTAACTAAGCTCATTATCTTAATATCTTAGCTGGAATAATTTTTGAAGCAGATCTAGCTGGATAGATGCTTGCAAATGATGTTATCAGTAATGATCCAAATATAATTGAGATAATCCACTCAATTCTTAAATCTGTTGGAAGATAACTAATAAAATACCACTGCAAATAGCCAGAAATAATGACATCAAAATATGTTGATGCTATAAAAAGAGAGACAAACAAACCTAAAAGGGTTCCGATAGATATTCCCCAAAAAGAAATTATCAAACCAAGGTATAAAAATATTTGGATAATTTTCAGATCACTCATACCTACTGTTTTTAGGATTGCTATTTGTTCCTTTTTTTCATTGAGCATCATCATTAACATTGCAACTACATTAAAGGCCGCAATGACTATGATTAAACTTGTTAATAAAAAAACTAAACTTCTCTCCATGCCAACTGCTCTCCAAAGAGTTCCAAACTGAGAACTCCAATCATCAACTCTCAGAGGTTGCTGAGAATAATTTTGAACTTTAATTAAAGCATCGTAAGTTAAATCTGGAGCATCAAAAAGATCGTCAAATTTTAGTCTTATGCCAGTTACATTTCCTGAAAGTGAAAGAAGTTTCGAGGCATCATTAATGTTTATGAAAGCATAATTTGAATCTAGATCATTAGAACCCATGCTATAAATTCCAGAAATAGAAAAAACTTTCATTTTTGGATAAATTCCAGTTAAAGATACTTTGGGATTTGGTAATAACAAAGTTACTTTATCTCCAACAGAAACAGATAGCTGCCTTGCTAATAAATCACCTAAGATTAAGTTAAAGCTGCCTTCGCTTAAATCATCAAATGATCCAACAAACATATTGTTTGGAACATTAGAAACGTTTGATTCAAAGGAAGGATCAACTCCATAGATGAGTGTCCCCTTTAATTTTGATTTAGAGCCAATTAGTGACTGAGTCTCTACATATGGTGCTGCTCCTTCAAGTCTATCCATATCAGATAACGAATCAATAAGTTCGATTGGATTAGAAATTGATGAGTAACCGTAAATGTTACCGTGAGGAATAGAGTTTAGTATTTTTTCCTTTAATTCTTTTTCAAAACCATTAAATACCGAGGAAACAATTATAAGGACTGCGACACCCAGAGATACTGATCCCAAGGATAATTTTGAAACAAAGGATAGAAATCCTTCCTTTTTAGAATTGAAATATCTTAAAGCAATAAAAAAAGGAAGGTTTTGTCTCAATAGATTTTATTTAAGAGCGTTCTTTTTTGCTGATTCAAACATTTTACCTTTATAAGGAGGCATCATATTTTTCAATAAGTCAGAACTAAATTGAGTTAGAACTGATTTTTGGTGACTGAATCTCTTAAAGCCTTCATGACCGTGATAAGAACCAATACCACTGTCTCCTACTCCACCAAAAGGCATATCTTCCTGGCCATAGTGCCATACAACATCATTGATAGTTGCTCCACCAGATGTGGTTCTATTTAGAATTTTATTTTGGGTATCTTTATTTTTACCAAAATAATAAAGAGCTAAAGGTCTAGGTTTTGAATTGACGTAACTTATTGTTTCATCAATATCTTCATATTCTTTAATAGGCATGACAGGCCCAAAGATTTCTTCCTGCATGATTTTCATATCATCAGTAGGATTTAGGACAAAAGTGGGAGGAATTTTATGTCCTTCTTGTTGCTCAAAATCTTCATTTGCAGGATTAATTGTTTTAATTTCAGCACCCTTTTCTTTTGCATCTTCGATAAGACTATTAATTCTTTCAAAATGTCTTTGATTAACAATTGAAGTGTAGTGCTCGTTGTATTTCATATCTGGATACATTTCAGAAACAGCTTTAGTACTTTCATCTATAAATTCGTCAACTTTTCCTTTAGGCATCATCATGTAATCAGGAGCTATACAGATTTGACCCGCATTCATTGTTTTTCCACGCATCAATCTTGTAGCTGATAAAGAAACATCGGCAGTTTCATCCATAATTACTGGAGATTTACCACCTAATTCTAAAGTGACTGGAACGAGGTTTCCTGCAGCAGATTGCATAACTTTTCTACCGTTATTAGTTGACCCAGTGAAAAGTAAGTGATCAAAGTCTAATTTTCCAAAAGCCTCTGCCACATCAGGACCACCGAGAAAAACTTCAACTTCTGCTTTATCGTAAAATTCATTAAACATCTTTTTAGTTAGATCTGATGTTTTCGGAGTTATTTCAGAGGGTTTAATCATTACTCTATTTCCGGCAGCAAATGCTTGTGCTATAGGAGAAATAATTAAATTTATCGGAAAATTCCATGGTTTAATCATTCCAATGGTTCCTAGAGGTTGGTATTGAATTTCCGTCTTAGCGCCCAATAAACGCATCATTAATCTTGCAACAAATGGCTGACTTGAATTTGATTGTCTGGTTTCAGACTTCATCCATTTTTTAAGATTTTTGATTGAATAATCAACACTTCCTAAGCTAGACATTACTTCTGATAAAAAAGTACTGTTTTTGTCTCTAGTTCCGTAATCTTCACTAATAGTATCTACTATCTCATCAGAATATTTTTTTAACATCTGAGAGAGTCTATTTAGTCTATCTAAACGTAAATCATAACTTGCGGGTCCTTCGTCGATATTAGCCTTTTTTTGCAAAGCTAAAACTTCCTTCATTTCATCAAAAACAGAATCAGTCATATTTCCTCCTGTGCATCACAATTCTAAACAGTTCTTTGTTTTTTGTCTTTCTCGTTAGAGCCTTTTATTGTACTTTTGATTGCTTCCCAATCTTCATCCTTAAAAGAGCTCATCATCGAAAAAGTTCCCCCGCCGGTAATGTATTGTGCTCCATCAATAGCTATAGTTTGACCTGTAAGGTATTCACAGCCATCTGCCATTAAGAAAGTTGCTAAATTCCCAAGTTCATCCATTTTTCCTACTCTTCCTAATGGAACATTACTTCTTTCAGCATCCTCAGAAATATCAGATTTTTTGTCCCCGGTTTGAGGCATCAACCTTGCCCAAGCTCCTTCTGTTGGAAACGGACCTGGAGCGATTGAGTTTAATCTTATACCGTGAGGTCCCCACTCTACTGCTAATGACTTTGTCATGGCATTAATCCCAGACTTTGACATTGCAGATGGAACAACAAACGGTGACCCGGTCCAAACCCATGTTGCTAGGATCGAGACAATACTACCTTTATGGCCAAGTTCTAACCATCTTTTACCGACAGCATTAGTAATGTAGAAAGTACCGTGAAAGACAATTGATGCAATTGCATTAAAACCATTTGGTGATAAATCTTTAGTTCTTGAAATAAAATTTCCAGCAGCGTTGTTTACTAGCCCATCTAGTGGTCCTTCGTTAAAAACATTTTCAATATTTTCTTCAATTGACATTGCGTCTCTAATATCAAGTGGAAAATAATTAACTTTTCCACCGTGCTCAGACATAATTTCATCAGCAGTATCCTTAAGAACGTTTTCCCTTCTACCACAAATATAAACTTCTGCTCCATGCTTGACGAAGTGTCTAGTCATTTCTTTACCTAGACCCGATCCACCTCCGGTTACTAAGATTCTTTTTCCCTTTAATACATTTTTGTCAAACATTAATTTCTCCCGTATGAAGCTTGTTAGTAAATTTTTTAGACAAGTTAATAAACATGATAATGAGTACAGATAGAATGGCAATAAATATAAAAGGATAATTTGGAGCAATCATATACAAAGGCATGGTTATGATAGGTGTTAGAAGATGACCTAATGGCATTACACCTCCTAATAACCCGTTTATTAAACCCTGTTCATTTTTATTTACCGATAAAGACAGTTGCGCTACATTTCCAGATCGTGTGAGAGCTGAACCCACTCCATGTAAAGTCAGATATACAAACAAAACGTAAATACTTGGCGCAAACGCTATTCCTAAAAATGAAACTAACATTATCAATGGTCCTGCTCTTAATAATAGATAAGGAGAAAGTCTTAATCTATCAACTAAAAATAATTGAGTTAAAAGACCTGATATTGCTATCAACGAAAAACCAAATGCAACGTAAGGATAAATATTCTCAATTTCAGGACTTAAATCTTGAAAATAAAGAGATGCTGTAAGCACCATGGTTGCATTCGACATACCCATAAAAGCGGCAACGAACATCGATGGCCAAATTCTTTCATCTAAATAATTTATTTTTTTTACTGTTATATCGACGTCTGTATCAACATGTGAGTTCTTCATTAATCTAAAATTCATATATCCTGCAATCAAGCCAGCAAGACCAATGATTAAGAATGGAAGCGAGAAGTCTCCATCACTAAGCCATAGTATTAATCCAACAAAAATTGGACCTACAATCACACCAAATTGCCAGCCTGCATCAAAACGAGCAAATCCAGCTGTCCGTAATTCAGGTGTAGTAATATCTGCTATTCTGCCACCTGCCGCTGGTCGAACGGCGCTACCAAAAAGTCCATTAATTAGTCTTGTTAAAATTAATAAGGGAAGTACGAGATAGAGAGGAATAATTAATTGTCTTGCAGATTCTATTAATGTTGTTATCAAAATAAGAGAGATTGCAAATCCGATCATTCCAATTAAAAAGATCCAGTGTCTTCCAAATTTATCACTTAAATCACCCCAAAGTGGACTGGAAATCATCCAAGCTACTGCAGAAATAGAGAAAATTAAACCTACTTGGAATTCATTAAACCCTAAATTTCTAACTTCAGGAGGAATTAAAATAAACATTGTTGATTGCCCTGCACCAACAAATGCCAAAGCGATTGCCAATAACCATATTGATCGAGGTGCGTTGTTATTCGATTGCATAGGTTTATTAATCTCTAGCTAAAGAGATAAGGAAAAAAGAATTCTTGCTGTGAGAAAAGCAAAGAAACTCATCATAAGAAACCAGAGCATGAGACCACTCATGTTCATATTCAATTGGTTTAATGTCTTTAAATGATTCAGAATTTTCTAAATATAAGAACTTATAACAGTCTGAATAAATTTTATTTACCTTTTCGTAAAATTTTCCAATTGCCTCTTTATGAATGACGTTTTCATATTTTGTTTTAGAATGAACAACTAAATCTAGTGATTTTAAAAAAGAATTATTAGGAGGTATTTCAAGGTAATTTTCCAATTGAATATTTTTTGAAAGAAAAGGTCCGTGATATTTTGGAAGATAATTAAAAAAATTTCCGGTTAATTGAAAATTAAAAAAAGTACTTCTCTTATATATTTGGAGCAGTTCTTTTGATGAATAAGATTTATTATCATTTATTGAATAGAAAGATATTAAACATTGAAAGTTGGTACCTAGTCTCAAATAGTCAGTACCGTTTAAAAGTAGTTCAATACTTTTTAAAGTCGCTGATTCTTTTCCTTTTTTAAATTCCAATTTTTTGCTTTATTAGATTTAAATTTTCCTTAGCCTCTTCTCTTGCCTTAACCTCTCCCGCTTCTAAGGTTTCCTCTACTAATTTTGGGTTATCTATAAATTTTAAATATTTATCTCTGAGAGGTCCTATTTCATTATTAATTTTAAAAAATAGTTTTTTCTTAGCATCTCCCCAACCAATTCCATCTTCAAAATCTTTTTTTATCTCTTTCATTTCTTCCTCATCACAGAAATGATTGAAGTATTGAAAAATAATCGAATCTTGAGTTTCTTTTTTTTCACCGGGTTCTTTTGAATCTGTTTTTATTTTGTTAATTGATTTTTGTAATTCTTTTTCTGAGGAAAATAAATCAATTGAGTTCTTGTAGCTTTTACTCATTTTTCTTCCATCAGTGCCAATCAATAATTCAAGCGATTCATCAATAATAGGTTCGGGTAATTGAAAAAAGTTTTCATAAGTTTTATTAAATTTTTCAGCAATATCGCGAGTAATTTCTAGATGTTGTTTCTGATCTTTTCCAACCGGTACAAATTTTGGATTGAACATTAAAATATCTGCGGTCATTAGTACCGGATAACTAAATAAACCATGAGATATACCAAAGTCCTCGTCGTTTGTATTTTCTTTATTTAGATCAACCGCTGCTTTGTATGCATGTGCCCTGTTAAGGAGTCCTTTCGGCGCCATGCACGATAGAATCCAGTTTAATTCCAATATTTGTGGAACTTTGGATTGTCTATAAAAAAGAGTGCTATTACTATCAAGCCCACAAGCCAACCAAGTTGCAGCTATCTTCAAAGATGATTCTTTTATGGCGATGGGATCATTTACTTTAATTAAAGAATGATAATCTGCCAGGAAAAGATAGGATTTAAATTTTTTGCTTAATTTTATAGCGGGTTTAATAGCTCCAACATAATTACCCAAATGAGGCGTACCTGTAGTTGTTATGCCTGTGAGCGAAGAATTCATATTGTAAGTATAAAAAAAAACACCACAAAAGTGGTGTTTTATCGAAGTTGAAGGGGTTCAGTGGGTTCTACTGATACAGGCGATTGACCCTTCTCCCTGTAAGTGGCTGAGTTTCCCCAGTTCTTCTCACCCTTCTTCTTCTCATCTTTTACTTCTACTTGACCGTCTCGAGTTAGTTAAGTTTTGTTAAAAGACTGATACTTATACTAATGATTTTTTTGATTGATTCAATACCCGTAATGCACTTTTTAAGATTAATTTATTATTAAAAAAATTTTTTATATTTATTTATTAAATAAATCAACAAATTGGTTAATTTTTAATCAATTTTAGATAAAATTTCTTCAATTGAGTCATATAAGTTGAACATATTGAATGTTTTTACGTTAAAAAAACCTTCATCTTTTGCATGATCAAGAAATCTCTTTAAAGAATCATAAAAACCATTCGTATTTAAAATAAAAATTGGTTTTTCAATAATTTGAAGTTGATTCCATGCCATGATTTCAAAGATTTCTTCATATGATCCAACTCCTCCCGGTAACAAAATGAAACAATCAGCAGCATCAGACATGAGTTTTTTCCTTTCATGCATAGTTTTAACTATTTTTAATTCTTTAATACCTTCATGGCCAGCTTCCATGTCAAGTAATCTCTCAGTAATAATGCCATAAACGTCACCTCCTTCTGAAAGACAGCCATTTGCAAGTTCATTCATTAATCCTAATCCTCCTCCACCATAAACAAGTTTATGCTTTGAGATTGCAATTTTTTTACCTAATTCAAAGGCTGTTTCGGCATAAAGAGGATCCTTACCAATCGATGAACCTAAAAAGACACAAATATTCATTTTTATATGGCGGAGGGGGTGGGATTCGAACCCACGAGGCCATTTCTGACCTGCTGGTTTTCAAGACCAGTGCATTCAACCAGACTCTGCCACCCCTCCTTTTTGAGTTTGCCTATTCTATATGAGTTTCAGATCGATAAAAGATTTTACTTCGGAGAGATTTTTATATCCTGGTTTTTTATTAAATTAAATGATCACCAAAAGATTATTTTTGACGTAGTTGTTTAATATTGAATTCAATAAAAAAATAAATTAAAGATCTTTATCAAGAATTTCTCTAGCTTCGCTTATAACCAAAATGGGTATTCCGTCGCGAATTGGATAAGCAAGTTTAGCTTCTCTGCTGATAAGTTCATCATTCCTTAAAATTAATTTACCTCTAGTAAGAGGACAAACTAATATCTCTAATAATTTCTCATTCATCTGCTTTTTAAATTAAGTTTATTCAAGGTCAATTGCATATTTTTTTAAAATCTCTAGGTCAATTATTGAAATAGATTTTTGATGACTTTTTCTCAGATAGACCATAGGTGCTTTTCCGTTCTCATAAGCTTCAAGCCATCTATTTGCACAAACACACCACTTATCGCCTTCTTTTAATCCTGGGAAATCAAATTCAGGCCTCGGAGTAGATAAATCGTTTCCCATACTTTTTGAGAATTCTAAAAAATCATTTGTTATTAATGTACAAACAGTGTGTGTTCCAAAATCTAATTTATCTGTATTACAAAATCCATCTCTATAGAAACCTGTTATTGGATTTGTACAACATTCTTCTATATCTTCATTGAATATATTTTTTTGCATATTATCTCCAAGATTGGAAATCTGTGAAATTAAAGTAATTGATTCCAGGTTCGCTCTTCAAAGAATTATTAACCACTTGCTTTGCAACTGCTTTAGCTGGGATGCTCCTAAACTTTTTAAGTGGTCCGTGTAAAAAAGGATCAAAAAGTATTGAAAACATATCGGCTAAAAGAATATCAAATCGATATTTATTCCCTCTCAAGTGTCCAGGCTGAAATATATTTGTACTATCAAATCCAATATCAATTAATTCTTTCTCAACCATTCCTTTAATTTTTAAATAATAATTCCACGATTGAGAATTAGCACCAACAGCCGAAATAATCGATATATCTTTAGCTCCTGCTTCTTTCGCCATTTTTGCCATTTCAAGTTGATAAGTTAAATCTACCAGAAATAAACCTTTCTTATGATTTTTATTCATGAACCCCATTACATTATGAAAGAAAAGTGGAAATCCTATAGAAAGAAAGACATGATCTATTTGTGGAAGTTCTAATTCTAAAATTTTATTAAAATCTATAATCAGTTGGTCAGTGTTCTTTGGTAAGGTATCCATCTTTCTTCTAGTCAAGACCAAAGTCTGATCTCCTAAAAGACCTAATTCGTTAAGAATTTCATTTCCTAAGAATCCTGTTGCTCCAGCTAATAAATTCATCTCTTTATATCCTGCTTAAAATTATCTGCTACCCAGCTTATGGACCAATTATGTCCCAGTTTATTATTTTTATACTTTTCAGGAAGTCTTATAATGTTGCTTCCTTTAATCTCAACATTTTGAGGATCATAATTTAAATCCTGAAAAGCACCATCTAATTTATGAATTGTTCTCCATTCAAAAAGAGAAGATTTTTTAGGTACTTGCTCTGGCGCTCTATAATTGCATGCAACTGATAGACTTCCGAGACCTTTTAGTGGTGCTGCAATTGTATGGACTTCCAAAGGTAATTCGCCTGTCCATTGCTCCATAAAAGATACAACTAATAATCCACCATAACTATGGCCAAATAAAATTACTTTTTGGATATTCTTATTATCGCTCAATTTATCTTGTATCAGGTCATTGAGAAATTTAACTGAAGGACTAACACATGAGTTATCATCCCATCTAAAAAAAGTGATTAAGTTTATCTTGTTATTTATAACTTGAAGAGGATATATCCATTCATATCCCCTACTGTTATTGCCATGGACTGAGATAAATAAAGTTTTCTGATTATCATCATTAACCTCTAAGTCATGAAGACCTTTGGGCATTGCCATCAATTTTAGGCCAGCTTCAAAAACATCATTAGTTGATTTTAGTTGTTCTAGATTTATTTCTTTATCTTTGTTTATAAATCCATCATCAGAGCAACTTATAATCAGAAAAAGTAAAACTAACTTAAATAAAATATTTTTCATAAAGATAGCATCCAAAAAAAATTTTGATTATTTAGTTCAACTTTTATAGATCCAGAATTTATATAAACACCCTGTATGTCAGTTTTTATATTTAATTACTTATAGCTTTTTAATTGCACATAGCTTATTTCCTGAAGGATCCCTTAAATAAGCTAAATAAATTTTAATCTCATCGTATTGTCTTATTCCAGGAGGATCTTCAATTGATTCTCCACCATTCTCTACTCCAGCTTTATGCCATTTATCTCCCATGGCTACATTTTTAACATTAAAACCGATAGTGGATCCATTTGCTGAAGTAGCTGGCTTATCATCTATAGGCTCAGAAATACAAAAGGTCATTCCATCTAAGAAATAGAAATATCTTATTTGACCTGTTAAGTTTGGAAATAATCTTCCTTCATCGGCGCCTAAAACACCCAAAACTTTATCGTAAAACAACTTTGATTTCTCTATATCGTTTGCTCCTACCATGACATGACTAAACATATTTTTTTCTCTCAATGATATAAATCAGGTATGTCTTTTAAGAAAGGCATAGAGGCGGCAGCTCCTTTTTTGATTACTGAAATACTAGCAGCTTTGTTTGCCAACTTACTAGCAGTCAATAAATCCTTACCGTTCAAAATCCCATAACCAAGAGCACCTACAAAGCAATCGCCTGCTCCGACAGTATCAATAGCCATAACCTTTTCTCCAGCTATAAAGGTTTTATTACCTTTCGAAAATATCAAAACACCTCTTTTTCCTAACGTAATAATTAAATCAATAGATTTAATTAATTTAAGAGAGTTAATAGCATCTATGTCTAGATCTTCATTAATCAAACTGAGTTCAATCCCAGAAAGCTCTGAAAATTCTGTTTCATTAACTATTAAGACATCTGTAAATGTCAGTATCTCTGTGATTATTTTTTTGTAAGGTGCAAGATTTAAAATAGTTGTGCAATTATTTTTTTTAGCCCTTTTGAATAAATTAAAAGTTTCCTCTTCATTCACTTCCATTTGACAAATAATAATTTCGGCTTCAGATAAAAAACTTTCATTTATAAACGTATCTTGAGTCAATTTATTTGCTCCGGGATATGAAATTACTTCATTATTAGAGTTTTCTAATACGTTTATCAACGCAGTCCCGGTTTGTCCTTCTTTGTAATTCATAAGAGAAGTATCGATATTTTCAGATGAAATCATTTTAATTAACTTCTCTCCAAATTCATCCTTACCGACAGTTCCAACAAAGGCTACTTCAGCTCCTAATCTTGCTGCTGCGACTGCTTGATTAGCTCCTTTTCCTCCCAAATAGAATTCAATGGATGATGCAGTAATAGTTTCTCCTTGGCGAGTAGATCTAGGAATATATGCAAATAAATCCATGTTTATACCGCCAAAAACAATTACTTTTGCCATACCTAATTATTGAACTTTTCTGTAACTCTTATGGTTCTTTGGATCAAATCTTCAAGGCTAAGCTCTCCTAAACCTGCAATGGCTGTATTAACTTTGCCATTCCATGGCGAGTGCCATTTTTCAGGAACATTACAATCAGCAAGACCGACCAAACCTCCTACAGTAGCTCCATTGCAATCTGTATCCCATCCTGCTGCTACAGCTTCTCCAACAGCTTGATCAAAAGATTCTGAAAAACTAAGAAATGCCCATATAACAACAGCTAGATTATTTAAACTATGAACAGGTGACATGCTTTTATATTTTTTTAAAATTTCTTTAATATCCTTATTGGTATTTTTAATACCTATTTGAACTGCATCAAATGCAGAAGAGTCTTGATCAATAAATTTAAGGGCTTCTGCTACAGCTTTTTTTCTTCCATCAACGGATGGAATAGTAGCTGCCAAAGCTGCAATAAATGCTGAGCATTCAATTGCACATCCTCTATGAGATAACTGTGCATCAGTTCTCGCAAGTTGAGCAGCTTTCTCAGGTTTGCCTGGAAGAGTCCATCCATACATATCTATTCTTATTTGAGCTCCAATCCAATCATTAAATTTATTATCGCTTGCTATGTTGAGATCAAAATCTCTTTCACCTCCAAATTGATAACTAAAATTCATATTTTCAAGAATTGTTAAATACGCCTCTCTTTCAGCAGTAAAAGTGGCACCAGCAGGTAACATGTTTATCCAGAATCGGGCTACATCATCTGTTGTTAAATCAAGTCCATATTCTTCAAGCATCATCAATGCCAGTACTGTGTAAGTTATATCGTCATCAATTTCAGCTTTAGATATTCGATTTTTACAGCAATGAAGAGCAACACCTCTAATGTTAGAGTTTTCTATATAGTTTACATAATCTCTTAAAGGTAAAGATTTTGCCTCTTTTAAATATTTTTGTAATGAATCGAACCCCTCTCTCATTGATAACATCTCCAACGGTTTACCCAGTAGACATCCTGAAATTCTTCCTTGCCAAGCTGCTCTAATTCTTTCTTCCATAAAAAACCTCAAAGATAAATTGACATAAAGAAAATGAATAATCAATATGATAAAAATTCATATCAATGAATATTGGGAGATTCAATGATTTATAAAACTGTAACTGAATTAGTAAAGTTAATTCAAAAAAAAGAAGTTTCTTCAGTAGAAATATTAGATAGCCTACTAAGGAGAATTAACGATAAAAATTCTCAGATAAATGCAGTTGTAGCACTCGATGCTGATAGAGCTTTGGAAAAGGCTAAAAAAGCCGACGAACTTACTAAGCAAGGAAAATCGTTAGGTCCTTTGCATGGAATTCCAATGACCATAAAAGATGCTTATGAGGTAGAAGGTTTAGTTTCTACCGGAGGTGATCCAGATTGGAAAAATAATATTCCAGAAAAGAATGCAGAAGCGGTCCAACATTTAGTTAATGCCGGAGCTATCATTTTTGGAAAAACAAATGTTCCTTATCATTCTGCAGATATTCAAAGTTACAATGAAATTTATGGGGTATCTAATAATCCATGGGATTTAGAACGAACTCCTGGGGGTTCATCTGGGGGATCTGCTGCATCTCTTGCAGCTGGCATGTCTCCATTAGAGTTAGGGTCAGATATAGGGGGATCAATCAGAACTCCAGCTCATTTTTGTGGAGTTTATGGTCATAAACCTACTTATAATATCGTTTCTGAGGTAGGACATTTACCTCCGCCACCAGGATTTATTCTCACTGGAAATGGACTATCAGTTGCAGGGCCTTTAGCTAGGAGTCCAGAAGATCTTGAGATTGCAATGAAGGTATTAGCTGCTCCACAAGCTCAAGATAGTATTGCTTGGAGCATAAAGTTACCTGAACCAAAAATTAATGATATAAAGAAATTGAAAGTTGCTGTTTGGCCTGAAGAGGAATCCGCAGAAATTGATGAACAAATAAGAAAACTCATAAATGAGACAGCTGAAGATTTGAGATCAGCTGGAGCTCAGGTTGAGATGGTCTCTCCCCCATTTACCTTTGATCAAGTTGATGATATTTACAGCAAACTCGTCCATCCAGTCATGTCAGCAGGGGGCGATAAAGAGACTCTTGCATCTATAGACGCACTTGCCTTGGATCTAAAAGATGAAGATTTTTCTGAGCTAGCTAAAATTGCGAGAGGTACTTCATTGAGAGCTCGTGATTATGTTGTCAATAATGCTAGAAGGCATTTCATCAAGCAGAAATGGCAGAAGTTTTTTAATGAATACGATGTGATGCTATCTCCTGTATGCGCAGTTCCAGCTATTAAACATAATCATGCTCCATTAATTGACAGAACAATTACTGTAAATGGAAAAGAAAAACAATACTGGCATACTACTATATGGGCTGGTCCTGTTGTAATGGCTAATCTTCCAAGTACAAGCGTGCCGATTGGATTAACAAAAGAGGGTTTACCAGTTAATCTCCAAGTCATAGGTCCACATCTTCATGATTTAACCTGTATCGAAGTGTCAAAAATGATTAGAGATATTCGAGGGGGTTTTAGAATCCCGCCTGGATTTGAGTAACCTATTTTTTAAACCATTCTAAATAAGATCCCATAACAGATGAAAATTCATTTCTTTCTGATAGCTCTATCAAGTGATGAATGGTCTTAGGATGTGAAATTTTTATTTTTTTTGAGATTATTTTATAACCTTGTTTAGCAAGTGACTCCTCATAATGACCCTCTCGCAAAAATTGAGAAAAATCACAAACAAATGAAATATCTGCAAGGGATAGCTTGTTGCCGGCAATATATTTATTATTAGACAAAGAAAGTTCTATTCCGTCTAAATAAAATTCGTATGCAGATTTCATTCTGTCATAAGTATAAGAATTCAAATTTTCAATCGATAAAATATAAACTTGATGTTCTCTTGAAAAAACTAGATTTGCATCTAAAAAACTATCAATCCTGGAACTTAATGAAGAATCATTACCCCCGTATAATTCTGTTGAAGAGCTCATTCTGGTTACTGCTCTCATAATACTATTGGATTCAAAAACTCCTATTTTATTTTCTCCAACAAAAGCGGCAGGTACAGTTCCGAAGGGGTGTTGATTTAGGAATTCGGATGTTTTGAATAGATTACCAGTGAAGCCTCTTTTGCCTTCTAATTTATGAGGGCTGTTTTGTTTTTCCTCTTCTTCTAAAATTCTTGCATCATAATCCCAAATCCAGTTCGGAAGATTTCTTGGTTTATCGCCAATAACCTCGACTTCAACATTACATAATTTTCCAGCAATAACAGCTTTCCAGACTCTTGGGTTTGGTAAATATGAGAATATTCTGATCTTTGACATAAATAATTTTATCTAATAGATTTTGAAAAAAAGTGTTTCCTGCACAAGGAAATATAAGTTTCGTTTCCGCCTATTAGAATCTGATCACCTTTTTCAATGATTTTTCCATCTTCAGAAACTCTAACAATCATTGTAGCCTTTCTTCCACACCAGCAAATCGTCTTAATTTCTTTTATGTTATCTGCCCAAGCTAAAAGATATTTACTTCCTTCAAATAATTTTCCCTGAAAATCCGTCCTTATACCAAACGTTAAAACAGGAACATCAAAATCATCTACGATTGAAGATATTTCTTTAATTTGCTTCTTTTTTAGAAATTGAGCTTCATCTATTAAGACACAAGCAATTTTTTTTACTTTCGATGAAGTCTTAAAAAGTTCAAATAAATTTGTATTTTCATCAAATACTTCAGCTTTCTTAGAAAGACCTATTCTTGAAGTAATGTTTCCTTGCCCGCCTCTATCATCTTTTTTAGAAGTAATTATCAATGTATTCATACCCCTTTCTTGATAATTATGACTTGCCTGAAGCAATGCTGTTGATTTACCAGCATTCATGGATGAATAATTAAAATATAATTTAGCCAACTCTAAAATGATAAAAATACAATATAATTGAAATAATGAGTTTTTACGAAAAAAAAATACTACCTAAAGTGCTTGATTTGCTTTGTGGATCATCTCCTATTAACTACCAAAGAAGAAAAGTTGTTCCACAAGTAAGTGGGAATGTTCTTGAAATAGGAATTGGTTCTGGTTTGAATCTTCCTCACTACAAGGCATCAAATATAAGTAAAATAACTGCCTTAGACCCTGCTGAGGAATTAACTGATATTGCAAAAAGGAGAATCTCTGAATTAGATCTTAATATTGATGTTTTGAACTGCGGTGCAGAAGAGATCCCTCTAGAATCAAAATCTTTTGATTCAATTTTAGTTACCTATACCTTGTGTTCTATAGAAAATTTAGACGACTCTATGAAAGAAATAAGAAGGGTTATTAAGGATGACGGAACTCTATTTTTTTGTGAACATGGGATTGCTCCAGACCTCAAAACAAAGAAATGGCAAAATAGAATTAATCCTATTTGGAAAAAATTAATGGGAGGATGCAATATAAATAGAGATATTCCGGAAATTATTTCTAACTCTAAGTTAGAAATAGTTGATTTAGAGACTATGTTCCTTCCTGGTACACCTAGAATTGCTGGATTCAACTATTGGGGTACAGCTAGAACAAATTAGATTCAATAGGTCAGACATCTATATGTGATTTGACTTTTATGCTTACCTGAATCAAATATTTCCTTTAACTCTCCTTTTTCAATATCTAGCATCAAATTCCAGTTACCGTAAGAATTATTTAAATTAGCAATTTTTTTGTTAGCTTTAATAAATTTTTTACTCTTTCCAGTAATTTTGTATTTCAAAGGTGTTAGTTTAAATTTTTGAGGATATTTCAAAATTTCATTTTTTTTAAAGTCTATTTCGTAAATTAATACCATCCTGACTTGGTCAATTGTTTTTTTTCCTTTCTCATAATGGACACTTTGAACATTCTCACAATTCAACTTCATGTCCATTGAAAAAATAAAAGGTGTGAACAAAAGAAAAATCAAATATTTCATTCTTAAGATCCAACTAGACTCCTTCAGAGTTACCAAATGTCTTAGTAATATCTGGTCCCCATTGCATTCCTGCAGCTTCTGAAATATCAATTACTCCAGGTTTTGCTTGGTTATCAAATAAGTCTCCATCAGTTTGATGTTCATGAACGTGACCGTAAGGAGAACGCCAATAATCAAAAATTTGACTACCTGCAAAGTGTCTTCCTATACCCCATTCATGCCTATAACTTTTATCTTTAAGAACTTCATGACCTAAAAAAATGTCATCAACTTCAACGACTTCATAGGCACAATGATTTAATCCACTTTTAAGGTCTGATGAAAGATTACTTTGCAAAAGAAACGAATGATGATCAGTTAATTTTTTTCCTAGGTCACATCTACAAAACAGAGCCACGTAAATACCAGAGTCTTTACCTAATTCCACCTTATCTGAAGGAATAAGACCTAAATATTTGTTGTACCAATCAAAAGAAACGGATGGATCATTAACGTTGATTGCTAGATGACCCAGTTTTTTTATTTTAGAACTTCGAGGCTTTCCCACTCTTCTTGGCTGATTTTTTCTTGGGCTAGTTTCTTTTCCAATTCCTCCAGAATTAAAAGGTTCGGCAATGAGGTCTTTCTTGTTAAATTTTTTCTTTGACATACCAAATATTACTTCAACTTTCAAACCATCCGGATCAAAGGCTTCAACCACAAAACCACCTCCGGGGGATTTTAATTTTTTTACTTCGCTAAAATCTTCTGTTTTAGATAATTTATTTAAATCGTTAATAGATTTTGCGTAAAAAGCAGAACCAACAAATTTCTTTTTTCCTTTAATAGTTTTATGTATAAATTTATGTGGCCCTAGACCTTGCATATAAAGCTCAGTATTAGTTTTTTTTGCAGTCACTAATCCAAAATCTTTAAGAAATTCTTCCTGTTTATTTAAACTTGGTACTTGCAAAATAGGATATGCAACATCTATAACTTTTATCATCTTTTTATTCTAAAATATTTTAAATGTCTGACAAAATTTTTGATATTGGAATTGTTGGTTACGGTCCAGTTGGCGCAACTTTATCTGGGTTACTATCCTCGCTTGGGCTCAATGTAGTTGTGATAGAAAAATCTAAGGGAGTTAGTCCAACTGCCAGGGCAATTAATACTGATTCAGAACAGCTAAGAACATTTAATTTTCTTAATATTGCATCTGAAATTATTTCTAATTCAAGAACAGTCAATAAAGTTCATTTTACAGATTCAGAATTTAATCCTTATTCAACGATTGATATTCCAAAAGAAGATATTTTAGGATGGCCCCCTACTCTTCTTTTTTATCAACCAGAGCTTGAAACCATAATAAGAGACAACAATGAAAACTATAAAAATTTATTAGTTTTAGAAAATACTGAATTAAAAAATATTGAGAACACTAACCCTATTAAATTAAATATTAGAAATAATGGAAAAGATTCATCAATTTATTGTAAATATCTTGTAGGTTGTGATGGTGCAAATAGTTTTGTAAGAAAACATATCAAAGCAAAGTTGATTGATTTTGATTTTGATCAAGATTGGATTGTTATCGATGCTCATACAACAAAACAAATAGATATTTCTAAAGATGAAGTTATACAAATATGTGATCCTAATCGATTGAAAACTTATGTTCCTGGAAGAAGAAATCATGAAAGATTTGAATTTAAACTTCTTAACGGAGAAACAAAAAAAATCTTCACAAAGAAAAAAGTATGGGAGCTATTATCTCCCTGGATAAATAAAAATAACAGTGAAATAGAAAGAGCTGTTGTTTATAAATTTCATGCCTGTATTGCAAATAAATGGAGAGATAAAAATATATTTATTGCAGGGGATGCTGCTCATCAAATGCCTCCTTTTCTAGGCGCTGGAATGGGTACGGGTGTAAGAGACGCATTTAATTTAGCGTGGAAAATTTATTTAGTGATAAAAAATAAGGCTGAAGAGAAAATTCTAGAAACATATCAACAAGAGAGAGTACCTCATGCAAATTGGACTATTCAACAAGCAAAAATAATTGGGGAAATGATGAAACAATTTTCTTGCAGAGAAAAAGGAGAAAAATATGTTCCTTCCAATACGGGTTATGGCGAAGTTTTCCCACATTTAACAAGAGGATATTATGGAGATCCATCTGATGGACTTATTGCAACTCCATTTTGTAGATTTTATTTAGATCAATCCAAGAAAGATAGCGATGAATACTTTGGTTGGAACTTTGGATTAATTTCTAAAAAAAAATTACCAAAAGAAATAGACTCAGTGTTGAAAAAAATGAATATTAAAGTTCTCATCGTAAACAGTGACATTATAAATCTTAAAAATTACTTTGAAGATGCTAGCTACCTATTAATAAGACCTGATAAATATCTATTTTCTAGATCGAAAACCATCGTTGAGTTGAAAGAAGCTTTAAATGAATTAGAAAAACAATTTTTTCTAATTACATAAATTTTTGTTTTGAAAAATTTTCAAAAATTTTATTGATGGTCTTTGTGATAGAAAAACTTAAGAATCTTGAAAATCTATCTTGCATATTTTTTTTAGGTTTAAAAGAAACTTCAAAAATATCAAATTTCTTATTTTGTTCTATAAGATAAGAATCACTTGTTTGTATTTTATCAACCAAACCTACATCAATTGCCTCAATACCTTGCCAAACTTCTCCAGTTGCAACTTTATTTACATCCAAAGATGGACGATATTTAGCAACGTGTTTTTTAAACAGTTCATGAATGTTTGCCAAGTCATCCTTAAATTTTTCTCTACCTTCGTCCGTATTTTCTCCAAACATAGTTATCGTTCTTTTATACTCGCCTGCTGTATGCATTTCATACTCAATATTATTTTTCTTGAGCAATTTATTGAAATTAGGAACGGCTCCAATAACTCCTATTGATCCTATTAATGCAAAGGGAGAGGCAATAATTTTATCTGCGATGCATGCCATCATATATCCACCGGATGCAGCAACCTTATCAATGCAAACAGTTAATTTAATTTTTGAGTCCTTGAGTCGGGATAATTGAGCAGCTGCAAGTCCATAACCGATAACTGTGCCTCCTCCGCTTTCTAGATTTAAAACAACTTCTTGACACTTGGTATCCGCACTAAGGATTGATGATATTTCTTCTCTTAATTCTTCTACTTGCGATGCCTCAATATCTCCATTGAAATTTAGAACAAAAATATGTTTTCTCGAGACCTTCTCCTTTTTTTTATTTTTACTCTCTTTTTTAATCTTTTTCTCTAAAACTTTTCTATCTTTTGCTGATAAAACTGATAGTTTTAAATCATCAGCAGTGTTGGCAAATTTAGTTGAAAGATTTTTAACACTTAGACCTCCGGAAGAAGAACCTGATCCGGATTTTATTGAACTAATAATGATTAGGATCGGTATAACGATAGCAACGACTATAGTTAGTGCTTTTAATAAAAAGATTAAATACTCAAATAAGATTTCCATAATTTAAATAAAAAGACTGACTACTGTTCCGGTTAAGCAAGAGGCAAGTGTAGCAGCAAAAAGTGCTCTGAAAGCAATTTTTAATAACGTTCCTCGTATATCTGGACATATAGCTGATAGACCTCCCAATAAGATACCAACACTAGAAATATTTGCGAAACCACAGATGCCATAAAGCATTATTAACTGACTTCTTTCACTCAACAGATTTGTGTCTAAATCTCTCAAATCATTGAAGGCAATCAACTCATTAAAAATTGTTTTTGTTCCTAAAAGATTTCCAGCAGGAATAATTTCTGTAAATGGTATACCCATCAACCACGCAATAGGAGCAAAAATAATAGCAGCTATTCTTTGAAGGGATATAGGCTCACCATAAACATTAGGAAATATACCTAAGATAAAATCTGCCAAAGCCACTAAGCTTAAAAAAACAATCAGAGAGGCAATTACGGATAAAAACATATTTAATCCATCTTTTGTTCCAACGCTTATTGCATCCATTGAACTCTCATACATTTTTAAGTCTTCTTTAGCAGTTTTAAATTCAGTTTGAGCGGAAGGTATTAATATATTAGAAAACATTATTGCTGCAGGAACAGAAAGGATTGATGCAGTTAAAAAATGACCTATAACTCCTGAAAATTTATTATCCAGCCAGGTTATGTATAAAACCATTACGCTTCCAGCAATGGTCGACATACCCACAGTCATAATAATGAGCAAGTCTCTCTGATTCATTTTATTCAAATAAGGCTTTATCAATAAAGGAGCCTCTAATTGTCCTAAAAATATATTAGCTGTTGCAGCTAATCCAATAGGTCCTTTGGCATCTAAGGGTCTTTCGAATAACTTCGCTAAAACCTTTATAAGAAGAGGTAATATTTTCCAATGCCACAACAACGCAGAAAGTGCCGACAAGAAAATTAACATAGGTAAGAAAGTGAATGCAAAAATTGGTAAGTTCTGATTATTCAAAACTTCAAACGGTGCTTCCCCTCCTCCAAGATAACCAAAAACAAAAGAGCTTCCTTCAATAGCTGATAACCTTAATGATTCTACTGCCATACTCATTACGTCAAAAAAGGATGATATGAAAGGTATCTCTATAAGAATAAATGCTAAAGATATTTGAATTAACAGAGCATAAATTATGAATTTAACTTTTATTTTTTGTACTGACTCACTGAAAGGAATAGAAATCAGAATTAATCCAATAATTCCTATCAATGATTGAATAATCATAATTATTTTAATTTAATTTCAGCTAATCTTTGATTTAAATAATCGTCAGCTGTTATTGGATCAGGATAGTAATTATGATTGCCTAATAATCTTTCAATAGGTTTGATAAGGAAATCTGATCTAGGATGAAGAAAAAAAGGAATAGATATTCTTTGTGTATTCATTTCTTCACCGTTTGTTACTCTATGGGTTGCTGAGACAAGATATTTATTTGTATATCTTTGCAGCATATCGCCAACATTGACTATAATTTCATCTCTAGAAAAATCCGCCTTAAGCCATTTATCTCCATTCAGAACTTCAAGCCCGGGTTGGTGCCCACCAATAAGAAGTGTAATAAAATTAATATCTTCATGAGGAGAGGCTCTTAATGAATCAGCATCAGAATTTTCAATTCTTGGGTAGTTGATTATTCTCATAATACTATTGCCTTTTTCAATAATTTTATTAAAAAAATTACCTTCCAAACCTAGACCTATTCCAACCAGTTCCATAATATCTCTCCCAAGAAGATCAAATTGGTTATATAAATCTAAAGAAAGCTTTTTATGATTTTCTAAATCATCTATCCAGATATTTTTAGGATTTTTAAGGTTGTCTCTGCCAACGTGCCAAAACTCTTTCAAATCAGGCTGATGATAATTTTTAGCTGTTTCTGTTTTAAATTTAGTAAAGCCTCTAGCTCCT